>NZ_CP089746.1:6670005-6981672 GCF_029541745.1 Streptomyces sp. LX-29
GTCGCGCTGGTGCTGCCGCTGGTCCTCGGGCACGAGCTGGGCTGGCCCGCGTGGACGTGGGTGAGCCTGGTGCTGAGCGTGGTCTTCACGCTGACCTTCGCAGTGGTCGAAAGCCGGTCGAGCCGGACCGGCGGTTCACCGCTGGTCCATGGTGAGCTGCTGCGCGCGCCCGGCATGGCGGCGGGCGCGCTGGCCCTGCTCGCCGCGACCGCGAACTACGGCGCCATCCTCTTCCTGATCGCGTTCTTCGTGCAGACCGGCCTGGGCCACGGCGCGCTGGCCGCAGGGCTGGTGTTCCTGCCCAGTGCGTGCGCCTTCGGCTTCGCCAGCCTGAACTGGCGCAAGCTGCCCGCCAGATGGCATCGTCTGCTGCCCTCGGCAGGTCTGTTGCTCACCATGGCGGCGCTGATCGGTCTCGCTCTCGCCATGGACTCCGGTCACATCTCCGTCTGGATGGAGATCTGCATCCTGCTCTTCGGGCTCGGCATGGGCTCGGCGTTCAGCCCGCTGTTCACCATCGCCCTCTGGAAGGTGCCACCGGCCAACGCGGCGGACGCCAGCGGCGTGCTGACCACGGTGATGCAGCTCGGCCAGGTCATCGGCGTCGCGGTCTTCGGCTCGGTGCTCCTGAACCTCATGCACGCTCCGTCCGACGCGCCGCACGCCGGCTTCGTCACCGCGATCCTGATGGCCGCCACAGGGGTGCTCGGAGCCCTGATCGCGCTGCGCCTGCCTCACGCGAACAGCACCCATGCGGGGTCGACCAGCTGACCGCCGGGTCCGATAATTCAGAAGACATCAGTCGTCGTTGCATGGGAGAAACATGTCAGGCTCTGTCATCGTCGGTGGAGTGCGCACGCCGATGGGCCGGCTGCTGGGCTCGCTGAAGGACTTATCCGGGGTCGACCTCGGCGGCCTGGCGATCAGGGCGGTGCTCGAGCGCGCGGGCCTCGCGCCGGAGGCCGTGCAGTACGTGATCATGGGTCAGGCGCTGCAGGCCGGTCAGGGGCAGATCCCGTCGCGCCAGGCCGCGGTCCGGGCCGGCATCCCGATGAGCGTGCCGTCCCTGACCGTCAACAAGGTGTGCCTGTCGGGTATGGACGCGATCGCCCTGGCCGACCAGCAGATCCGCCTGGGCGAGTTCGACATCGTGGTCGCGGGCGGCATGGAGTCGATGACCAATGCCCCGCACGTACTGCCCGGCTCCCGCTCCGGCACCAAGTACGGGCCGGTCGAGATGCTGGACGTCACGGCGCACGACGGCCTCACCGATCCCTTCGACCAGATCCTCATGGGTGAGCTGACCGACCGGGACAGCGCGAAGGCCGGCATCTCCCGCGAGGACCAGGACGCGTTCTCCGCGCGCTCGCACCGGCGCGCCGCCGCCGCGATCAGCAGCGGCCGCTTCGCCGAGGAGATCGTGCCGGTCGAGGTCCCGCAGCGCAAGGGCGATCCGGTCGTGGTCGACACCGACGAGGGCGTGCGGCCGGACACCACGGTCGAGGGACTGGCGAAGCTCCGCCCCGCGTTCGGCGCGGACGGCACCATCACCGCCGGTTCGGCCTCGCAGATCTCCGACGGCGCATGCGCCGTCGTCGTGATGAGCAAGGCCAAGGCCGAGGAGCTCGGCCTCGAGTGGCTGGCCGAGATCGGCGCCCACGGCAACGTGGCCGGTCCGGGCAACTCCCTGCTGTCGCAGCCGTCCAACGCGATCAGGCATGCGCTGGGCAAGGAGAACCTGTCGGTCGACGATCTGGACCTCATCGAGATCAACGAGGCGTTCGCGGCGGTCGGCCTGCACTCCGCGCGCGAACTCGGGCTCGGTGACGAGGACATCGAGGCGAAGGTCAACGTCAACGGCGGCGCGCTCGCCCTGGGGCACCCGCTCGGTATGTCCGGTACCCGCCTCGTGCTCACGCTCGCGCTCGAGCTCAGGCGCCGCGGTGGCGGCGTCGGTGCCGCGGCGCTGTGCGGTGGCGGCGGCCAGGGTTCCGCGCTGATCCTCCGCGTCCCGGAAGCGGTGACCGCGTGAGCACGCACCCGGCACGGCGGCTCTGGCACAGCCTGGAGGCGCTCTACCAGCCGGCGCTGTCGGTGGAGCACACCCGGGCCGTCGGGAAGGAACTCGGCCTCCGGGGATTCTGGATGACCTTGATCGCCTTCCGCTCGGCTCCGCTCGGCGCGGTGGACGCCGCGACGGTGGTCGCCACGTTCGGCGGCTTCGCGCCAGAGATGGTGGGCAAGGCCGTCCCCGCCGCGTGGACGCTGGTGCCTCCGGCGACGTGCGTCGAGCGCCGGAACGTTCTTGCGGGCGAGCTGCTCCGGGAGGCCGGCATCACCGACGTGATCGCCGGGCCACTGGTCGCGCGGCTGGCCGCACTGCCGTCCGCGCTCGAGACGACCGGACGCCCGCTCGGTGCCGCCAATGCCGCTCTCCCGCTCCCGGACGACCCGGTCGCGGCACTGTGGCAGCTCGCCAGCACGGTACGGGAACATCGCGGCGACGGGCATCTGGCCGCCTGGGTCGCCGCCGGCGTCACCGGGCTCCAGTCCCATCACATGCTCGTCGCCGACCTCGGTCAGCACGAGATGATGCGCGAGCTGCGGGGCTGGACACCGGAGGAGTGGTCCGAGGCGGCCGAGGCGCTGGTCGCCCGCGGCCTGCTGGACGCCGATTCCGGTGCCCTCACCGCCGCGGGCCGGGAACTGCGCGACAAGGTGGAGCAACAGACGGACGAGCTGTCCTGGTCAGGGGGCCTGTCCGTACTGGGAGAGGAGGGCGTGGACAGGATCTGCGCGGAACTCGCCCCTCTGGCGAGTTCGGTCCGCGGCTCCGGCCTGGCGCCACTGTTCACCTTGCTCGCGGGCAGCGAGGTCTGACGGGCTGTTGCTCTTTCGGCTGTGGCGCGTGCGCTTCGAACGTCCTTCCCGAGATCGGGTGATCGTCGGGCTGAAACGGCATGCAGGCAGGGCCTCTTGGTAGCTCAAAGGTTGCGAAACCGGACGAGTACCAGGAGGCCCTGTTGTCGCGGTTCTACGCCCCCGAGACCGGCCAGTCCACTTCCGCCATCAGATCGTGTGACTGCCTGGCTCACCGGTTTGGTAACGCTGCCGACCACGGGGAGCGGGCCCGCCGGCATCCGAGCGATATGACCGATGAGCGGTGGGCGGTGGGCGGTGGTGCGTGAGGCGATGCCGGTGCCGGCCTGGCTGGAGAGCGGCCGGGGCCGACCGGAGTCGCCGACCTTTAGCTGCGGCGGCACAAGGCACTACGTTGCGGCTGTGATCAACGACGTGGTTCCGCAGAAGGAAGCTCGGTGGGTCGTCCTCGTGGAGGCCGAGACCTGCCCCGGGTACGAGGAGGACCACCGCTGGCAGCTCGTCGCAACGCATGCTGTCCCGGACGGAGGTCGTGCGGCGGCTGACGGACTGGCACGCAAGCTCGCCATGGAGTACGTCCCCAGAGAGGTCAGCGTTGGGCTCGGGAGACACGCCCGCACGCAAGGTGTTCCGAGTCGCCGACGGCTCGTGGCTCGTCGAGGTCCGGGGAATAGACCACAAGGGAATTCTGTGCCGGATAACCACCGCCGAGCTGGTGCGTGAGTGGAAGTACGTGCGTGCCGGGGAGACCTCGGCGGAGCGCAGACGCCGACTGCTGGGCCAGACCTGACAGGCGGACGCAACCGACCGGCCGGGAACGTTTGCCGGGTTGGGTGGTCAGGCCGCTGCCGGTAGCGGTCTGCCGCCCCAGCGGACGCCTTTCCCGCTGCGGATGCGAGCGCGTTCGCGCCGCTGTGCGGCCGGGACCTCTGGGTGTCGGGTGTGCTTGTTGCGCCAGCGCAGGTGGGCGTGCACCATGCTCGGTCTGACGAGCTGCCTCACCGGATCAGCCTTTCAGGCTGTAGAAGTGGATTCGTGTGTTCGGCCTGAATCCGATGCGCGGGTACACGGGGGCTCCGGCGGCGGTGGCGTGCAGCGTGGCGCGGGTCAGCCCGGTGGCCCACGCACCTTCGTAGAGCGCCTTGCGCGTGACCGCTTCGCCGTAGCCCTTGCGCTGCCACCGCGGGTCCGTGGCGACGAAGCAGACGAACAGGCGGCCTTGTGCTTCGACCGTGGCGGCGCACGCCACCGGTTCGTCGCCTCGCATGGCCAGGTAGGCGTGGACCTCGTTCTTCCAGAGCGCGGATCCGACCAGGACGTCGCGGGCTTCCTCCAAGGGGAGTCCGTACGCGCGTGATTGGAGGTCGGCGTAGGCCCGCAACTGCTCGTCGGTGCCGACGCGGGCGAACGTCAGGTCGGGGTGGACCGGCTCGGGGATGGGGAGCAGGTCGCCGGCCATGCCCGTACCGGGGAAGGCGTATTGGAGGCCGGCGTGCTCGGCTGTCGTCTCCAGCGCGGAGCGGGCCTCGTCGTCGAGAAGGTCTTCGAAGAGCCACACGAGGCCCTGGTGCTTCTTCGTCCGCATGATGTCCGCGGCTTGACTCAGACGGTGCTGGAGGAGCTCTGCTCCCGCTTCCGTCTCGGTCAAGGTGATGCAGTTCAAGAACCCGAACCGGCTGTCGGCCCAGCGGACCGCGATGCCCGGAAGGTCACGCACGTCCGCGTCCGTGTCGCGGTCGAGCACCAGGGTCCTCCAGACCGTGGTGAGTTGCTGTACCGATTCGATGGACTCCGCGGATACGGTCACGGTGCCTCCATGACGTGGTGTGCTGGGCAAGGATCCTGAGCGGGTGGTGGATGGCTTGGGTGCCTCTGCGGCAGCGGGGGCTCTGCTTGCGGTATGCGGTTCTGATGTCATCGGATGATGTTCTCGGCCTCTTCGATCTGGTCGTGGGCGTTCGCCGTGCCGGAGCGGGGCACACCGTAGGAACGGCGTCCGAACCGCCACCACGCAGCGGCCATGACGAGGGCCACCAGCAAGGCGACGGGCGTGTAGTTGAAGCTCGTGGCGGTGACCGGGCTGGACTGCGGCAGCAGGAACAGCACTGTTACCCCGGCCGCCCAGAGCACTGCCACCCAGCCGATCGGCCGGCTCCAGCGGCCCAGGTGCCAGGGCCCGGGGGTGAACCGGTCCCGGTGGCGCAGTCGCAGCAGCACCGGGATGGCGTAGGCCGGGGTGAAACCCACGACGGAGATCGCGGTCACCGCCGAGAACGCCGTGGCGGAACACAGGGACGGCAGGGCCAGCACGAAGGCGACACCGACCGCGAGCCAGACAGCGTTGGCCGGGACGGCCGTACGTCGGCTGACCTTCTGCCAACGCGCCGCGCCGGGCAGGGCGCCGTCCCGGGCGAAGGCGTAGATCATGCGACTGGCGGAGGCGGTGACGGTGTAGCCGCACAGGAACTGCGCCACGATGATCACCAGCAGCAACGCCTTCGCCGTCGCCACGCCCAGAGCGTCCAGGAGGATCTGCGCCACCGGCACCCCGGTCTGGCTGCCCAGCGTCCCGGCGTAGTCCTGGATGGCGAACAGCAAGGCGATCAGCAGGATGCCGCCGGCGATCCAGGACACCGCCACCGAGCGGATGATCCCGCGCGCCGCGGCCACGGAAGCCCCACTGGTCTCCTCGCTCAGATGGGCCGAGGTGTCGTAGCCGGCCAGGGCGAAGCACGGCAGCAGCATGCCCAGCAGGATCACGTACACGGGGCTCGACCAGCCGGTGTTGTTGGTGAACTCGGAGAACACGAAGCCGGTCGACTGGTGGTGAGAGGGGATGAGAGTCAGGGCGCCGATGATGACGACGGCCCCGGCCAGGTGCCACCACGCGCTCAGGGACGTCAGGACGTTCATCAGCCGGCTGCCGAAGAGATTCAGGACCGCGTGCAGCGCGAGGATGACCGCGTACATGACCAGCAGGGACCCCGGCGTCGGCACATAGCCGAACTGCAGGTTCGCCCAGGCGGCGGTGAAGGTCGCGATGCCGTAGTCCTGGGCCGCGATCCCGCCGAGCAGCCCCAGAAGGTTGAGCCAGCCGGTGTACCAGCTCCACCGCTCACCGCCGAGCTGGCGGGCCATGTAGTACAGGCCGCCGCTGGTGGGGTAGCGGGAGGTGATCTCGGCCAGTGCCGCGGCCAGGCACAGCACCAGCGGCCCCACGGCGAGCCACCCCCACACCACCACCGCGGGCCCACCGCTGTTCAGGCCGTAGCCGAAAAGCAGCAGCGCCCCGGACATGATGGAGATGACCGACAAGGAAGCGGAGAAGTTACCGAAGGCGCCCATGCGCCGGTGCAGCTGCTGGGTATAGCCGAGCTCCTTGAGTATGCGCTCGTCGTCCTCCAGCGGCTCAGACCGCTGCCGTCGTGCGTGTGCTGATGTACGCATCGAGAATCTCCGCGCAGGGAAGAGCAGAAAGGAAAGGAAAGGGGTGCAGGGTGGCTGCTGGGGCGTCAGTGCGGCACGGCGGCGCCCGCCCGCGGAGCCAACAGGTATTCACGGCCGTCTTCCCGCGTTGGGCGGCGGCTTGATCCGCCGCAGGCAGGCGCTGCGGGGCGCCTCGAACTCCTCCCACCAACGGTCCGGGTCGTGCGTGATGTACTGCCACGGGGCCGGGGTGGTGAAGTCGCCGATGACTTGGGATACGGCAGCCACCTCCTTCGGGAAACCGCCCGCCGCCAGCGCATGGGCCAGATGATTCAGGTCGGTTGCGGAACCGGCCGCCGGATCGCATTGCCGTGCTGCGGCGCCACAACGTGCACGCTGACCGACGCCCTGGAATGGGTTCAGCCACCGGATCATGCCCCCTTGCTCCACTCCTTCAATCCTGCTGGCCGAAGGCAACCCGCCCCCGCTGGGTGCCTTCCGCACCTTCCAGGCGCCCGTCCGGGACATTGCCACGCCCGCTGACACCACACCGCGCACCCCTCGGCGACGGGCATCCCGACCGGGAGGATGTAGCCATGCTGACGTGGGCCCGCATCTACTACCCGGACGAGGACGTCTGGATGTATTTCGAGATCGACACCACCGACGACTGGGCGCCACGCCAGATCGAGATCCGCAGATCCGACGGTCAACCGACCACAGCGGCCTGTCTGGCCGAGGTCATGCACGCACGCGACCACGGCGGCTTCTCGGCGGTGGACCGGTACGAGGGGCGCTATGGAGTCGTCGCCGAAGGCCCGGTGGGCGGATGGGAAGACCAGCCGGAAGCCACCGAGATCACCCAGGCCGAGTTCGAGCAGCTGTGGGAGCGGGCGCGACGAGCCATGGACGACGCCCACGCGGCCGCCCGCCCGCCCGCACCTGCGTAGGCGGAGGAGGAGTCCGAAGATCCCGAGCGCTGGGAGGACAACGGCATGATCGGCGTGCTGTAGCGGCGGGCCGGCGAGCGCCAGCGCACAAGCTCCAGACCCTGCGGAAACGGGCGCGGGCCCAGGAACCGGTAACGTTCCTGGGCCCGCGCTGTTGAGGGGAGATCGCCGTGCTACTGGCCGAGCCATATGGATCCGCCGAGCGTGCCCACCACCTCGACGACGAGTGCGACCAATCCGTAGGAGATCCGCTGAATCGTCAGGCGCAAGCCCCCGCCGCGTACGTCGACAACGGGCGGACCGCGGCTCAGACGACCAGGACCCGGCGCCCCCGGGTGTGGCCGGCGCGGCTGTCAGTGTGCGCCGCCGCTGCCTCGGTACGACTTCTCGACCGGGATGTGGAGCCTGCCCCGGGAGATGAGGTCGACGGCCTCGGCGAGCGCGTCCGGCATGCTCCCGGCCACGTCGGAGAACCGGACGCCGAGCTGCGGTGCACTGAGGTCGGCGATGGAGACGACCTTGCGCGGGTCCCCGGTGAGCTCGACGAGTTCGCGGATCACACCCGAGCCGGCCAGGTCGAGGGCCGCGTCGACCCGGCCCAGGTGCCGCACCCGTTCGACCCAGCCCTCGTTGTAGGTCGTGGCGATGGCGCCCAGGCCGCGCAGGTAGTCCTGGTTCGCAGCCCCGGCCGTGCCGATCACCGTGATGCCGCGCTCGCGGGCGATCTGCAGGACTGCCGACCCGACGCCGCCGGAGGCGCCGCTGACCAGCAGCGTCTGCCCGGGCCGCACGCCGACCTCGCGGATGATGCGCAGCGCGGTCTCCACCACCGACGGGTACCCGGCCGCCTCCTCGAAGGGCGGGGTGCCGCAAGACCCCGCGGGAAGCCAGGTCCCCGCCGCGCTTATCAGTGGTGGGTGGCCTGGCAAGCGGCAACGCTGGGCGGGTCAGTCGTTGAACGCCGTGGCCACGGCATCTCCGAGCTGATTCAAGACGTCCCGTGAGAGCTGCACCGACCCGGTGAACGAGAAGAAAGCGTGGGTGGCACCCTTGATCGGGAGGTGCTTGACCGGCACGTCGGCGTCGGCGAGCTTCTGCGCGTACCGGTCACCCTGGTCCCGCAGCGGATCGTGTTCGGCGGTGACGATGACGGCGGGAGGAAGCCCGGCCAGCTCGTCGGAACGCGCCGGCGAGACGCGCAGGTCGGCGCCTTCGTCGGGCGTGTTGAGGTAAAGGCCCCAGAACCACTCGAGCCAGCTGCGGCTCAGCAGCGGGCCGGCCATGTTCTCGTACATGGAGGGGCTGTCGTCGAACCGGTCGACCGCCGGGTACGCCAGTACCTGCAGTGCGATCCGAGGTCCCCCGCGCCGCTGCGCTTCCTGCACGAGGGCCGCGGCGAGGTTGCCGCCGGCGCTCTCGCCGAACACCGCGATGTTCTGCCCGTCGCCGCCGAAACTTCCGGCGTTGGCCGCGACCCATGTCAGGGCGGCGTAGGCGTCTTCGATCCCCGCCGGGAAGCGGTGTTCGGGCGCGAGCCGGTAGTCGACGGAGACCACGATCGTGCCGGAGCGGTTGGCCATGATGCGGGCGATGTGGTCCTGGCTGTCCAGGTCTCCGAGGACCCATCCGCCGCCGTGGAAGAAGACCGTCACGGGCAGCGGCCCGGAGCGCGGGACGATGGCGGGGGCGTAGACGCGGATGGGGACCTCGAGGCCCTCGGCGGCGGCCACTGCGTCGTGCACGCTGCCGACCGGCTCGGCGTCGCCCGCGAGGAAGGAGAGGCTGCTCACGAGGTCGCGGTTCTCCTTGACCGTTCGACTCTCCGGTGCCGGTTCGCCTCCTTCGGCCAACTTCTCGAGAAGGGCATCGATCTGGGGGTCGAGGGACATGATGAAGACCTTCCTGGAGCTTCCGGAACGACACGGATTGGAATGACTGCTCCAAGTTCTACAAGTCACAGGATTGGAATGGCAATTCCAATCCCGGTACGGTGCGCGTATGAACTCGCCAGTAGACGCCAAAGGGCCGGAGGGGCGCCGACTCACCAAGCCCGGCCGGAAAACCCGTGAACGCATCATCGAGGCCGCCGCGGAACTGATGTTCCACCGCGGTGTCGGGGGTACGAGCATCCCGGACGTCCAGTCGGCCGCCGGGGTCAGCGCGTCGCAGATCTACCACTACTTCGGCGACAAACAGGGCTTGGTCCTGGCCGTCGTTGATTTTCAGACGGACACCAAGCTCGACCAGCAGCGTCCCCTGCTGGACAACCTGGACAGCATCGACGCGCTGCGGGCCTGGTGCGACAGGGCAGCGGACCGACAGGACGCCATGGGGTGGGTAGGCGGCTGCGAGATCGGCTCGCTCGCCAGCGAACTCGCCGAGACCGACCCCTTGGCCCGCACCGACCTTGCCGCGTCCTTCGAGCGGTGGGAAGCACCCATCAGGTCGGGGCTCGCCCGCATGCAGGCTCGCGGCGAGCTGAGCGAGTGCGCCGACGTCACCGCACTGGCCACCGCCCTGCTGGCCGCCATCCAAGGGGGCATGCTGCTGTCCCAGGTCCGCCGGTCGAGCACCGCATACCGACATGCCGTATCGGCGGCGATCGACCACATCGAGAGCTACGTCCCTCAGTAACCGCTCAGGCGCCGCCGCTGGCCCGCCGGGGCGCGGTGCACTGTGTGCGGATCAGCGGGCGATCGAGATCGCGAAGGGCGCGAATCCGCTGGACCGAATCACGTGCGGTACGAAAAGTATCGCGGCCTCCGTGGCGCGGGCGGTCTGGATCCCGCCGAGATCGGTGATCCACTCCTTGCGCCAGCCGAGGTTGATGAGCAGTTCACGGACGGTCTGCTTGGCCTGCGGGTCCTCGCCGGAGAGGAACGCGGTCGGCGCCTGGGTGAGCGTGGCCGGTGCGGTCATCACCGGGAAGAGCATGGTGTTGAGTGTCTTGACGACGTGCGTTTCGGGGAGCGCTTCCTGGAGTTGCTCGGCGAGGCTTGAGCCGGGGTAGATCAGGTCGGCGGGCAGTCCGTCCGGTCCGTCGACGGTGGCGTTGGAGACGTCGACGAGGATCTTGTCGCGCAGTTCGTCGCGCAGGGCGACGAGCCGGTCCAGCGAGCCGGCCCCCGGGGTGGCGTTGATGACGATCTGGGCTGTCCGGGCAGCGTCGGCGGCGGCGCCCGGCGCGCGGTCCGCCACGGTCACCTCATGCCCTGCCCGGGTGAGGGCTGTGGCCAGGTTGCCGCCGACGCGGCCGTTTCCGAGAACTGCGATCGTGGTCATGATGATCTGGTCCTTCCCTGCGGGCAGGTTGTGGTGCGCGGTCAGCGTGAGAGCGTGGCGACGGCCTCGGCGTGGACGCCGGGCGCGGCAGCCAGGAAGCTCTCGCTCTGTGGGGTCCAGGGGCGGCCCCCGGCGTCGGAGATCTGTCCGCCGGCCTCGGTGACGAGCAGCGCCCCGGGCAGCAGGTCCGCGCGGGCGCCGGCGAACTGCCAGAAGGCGTCGATCCGGCCGGCGGCCACGTTCAGCAGGTGCAGGGTCGCGGGCACGGCGGTGCGGACGACGAGCGCGTCGAACAGCATCGCGGTGATCGAGGAGCCGAAGCGCCGCACGACCTTCTCGTCCTCGTCCGGCCGGGCCTGGCTGGTGGCCACGATGCTCAGGCCGAGGTCCGTGGTCTGGGAGACGTGCAGCGGCCGGCCGTCGAGGTAGGCGCCCGCGCCGGTGAGCGCGGTATAGGTCTCGCCGGTCAACGGCAGGTGGACCGCGGTGAGCACCGGCTGGTTCTCACGCACGAGGGTGGCGGTCACCGCCCACTCCGGCAGGGCATGCAGGTGGTTGACGTTGCCTTCGGCCGGATCCACGACCCACCATTCGCCGGGCGGCAACGCACCGCCGTCCAGCTCGTCCTCCACCCAGCCGGCGTCCGGGCGCAGGCGCGTGAGGCGGGGGCGCAGGATGTCGAGGGCCGTGTCGTCGTTGGCGCCGAGCGCGCGCATCAGCTCTTCGCGGGTCTGGTAGCGGACCACCTCGCCGACGCGATGAGCCGGAGTCTGGGCCGAATCCGGCGCACGACCGGAGATCAGATCCTGGTGCGCACCGGCCGCACGATGACCCCGACGCCGTATGCGATCGCCGTCCGGGAACAGGTGCATGAGCTGCTGCACCAGGTCCAGGGGGTGCTGGCACCGAGCCGTGAACTCGATCTGGCAACGTTGGAGCGCACTTTCACACTCCGCTGGCACGATTCCCTCATCGCCTTGAGCGGCCCCGCACTGCTCGCGGCCGTGCGCGGACAGGCGCCGGGCGTGCGATTGCGCTTCGTCGCGGAATCGAGCATCGACACCCCCGAGTTGCGGCGCGGCGAGGTCGACCTGGAGGCGAACGCCAACCGTCCGAGCGCACCGGACATCCGTGCCGAGAACGTGGGCGAGACCCGCCTCGTCATCGTCGTGAGGCAGGAGCACCCCCTCACCCGCGTCAGGACCGTCACCGCAGAGCAGTACGCCGCCGCTGAGCACGTCACCGTCTCGCGACGTGGAAACCTCGGCAATGCCCTCGACGACGCCCTCGCGCGGCTCGGCCTCACCCGCCGCGTGGTGGCGACCGCGCCCACGGAAGCGGCCGCGCTGGAGTTCGCGCGCGGCTCCGATCTCCTGATCAGCGTCCCCGAAGCCACCACGCGCTCAGCGGTCGCCGACCTCGGCCTGGTCGTGCTCCCCCTCCCGCTCGAACTGCCGTCGGCACCGATATACCTGTCGTGGCATCAGCGCTACGACACCGACCACGCCCACGCCTGGCTGCGCGGACTGGCGCGAACCGCGCTAGCCATGTGAGGAGCGTCGCGCTGCCACAGCACGAATACGACGATCAGGATGACGCCGGCGGCGAGGAAGCCCCATGCCATGGGCGAGCCCCAAGAACGGGACTCGGCATGGGAGAACCCGTAGACCAGGGCAAGCAGCCCGGCCGAGATCGTCGCGGCTCCCGGCAGGCCCAGCCTCGTACCGGCCTTGTCCCGGGTGTGAGTCACCAGGGCGCGAGCGGTGACCAGGACCGTGAAGGACGGGGCGAGACCCCCCAGGGCGGAGGCGGCGGCGAAGCCGGCCGCGCGCCCGCGACGCGGTGGCGCGACTCCGTCCTCAGTGACCGCAACGGGTGCGGTGCTCATGACATGGGCCGGGGATCGGGAGCGTGCATCAGAAGAGCACGGAGATCTTTCCAGCCAGGCCGCCTTGGAGAAAGCGAGCGTGTGCAGCTTGGATCTCTTGGAGGCTGAAGGTGGAGTGAACGCGCAGCTGCAGGGAGCCGTCGTCGACGAGCTTGGTCAGGTCGTTCAGCCCCGCACCGTCCTCGCGCACCTGGTTGACGGTAGTACGCACACCACGGGACGACAGATCGGGCACCGGACCGGCTTGGGTGGCAATCGACGCGTACCGGCCGCCGTTGGCCACTGCGTTGGTCACGAATGCTCCGAAGGTGTCGAAGACTGCGTCATAGTGACGATCTTGCAGAGCATGGCGGTCGGTGGTGACGAGGTCGGCACCGTGGTCGCGGGCGAAGGCGGCCTGCGCATCCCGGGAGATCAGAGCGTCGACTTTGGCGCCGCGTGCACGGGCGATTTGCAACGCCAATCCGCCAACTGCCCCCGCGGCACCAGCGATCAGCAGCCGCTCACCGGCCTTGACCTCCAGCCAGTCCAGCGTCTGCAAGGCTGTCAGTCCGGGAAGCGGCAACGTGGCTGCCTCGGCCAGACTGACTGACTGCGGCGCGGCCGCGACTGCCTGGGCGGGAAGCGCGACCAGGTCGGCCCAGGTCCCTTGGCCAGCGCTGAGTTGGTGGGACATGGCGATGACACGTTCGCCGGCGCGCAGTCCGGTGTTGCCGCCGGCGACCACGATGCCAGCCAGATCCCAGCCGAGCGTCATCGGCAGTGGCGGTGTTCCGTCTCCGATGGCTCCCTCTCGCGTCTTGTCGTCGACGGGATTGATGCTGGTCGCTACGGTCCGGATCAGTACCTCTCCGGGGCCGGGCTCGGGCTCGGGGGCATCGATTATGTCGAGGACGTCAGGGGTGCCGAAGCGATCAATCTGTATGGCGCGCACGAAAAGCCCTTCACATGACGGGTCTGACAGCAGGGCCTAACACCAGTGATGATCAAGGGATTCCCCATTCAGCGCCGACTCGCTCGCCGGACAGCAAGCGACTACCTTCGGTTGCCCGCAGCAGCCACATGGGGCCCAAGAGCACCTTGGCCGTTTTCAAGGATGTTCATCAGGGTGGCGGTGTCGTTCCTGGGTGCCAGACGTAAGGCGTCCAGCGGGGCGGTCCACGAGCTACGGCCGGGCTTCAGCGCGCAGACGATCGAGTACGGCCACCCGGAACGGCGATGTGCTGGTCCTTGCCCCGACCGTAGGTGTGACACAGGATCAGGTGTGGGTGTCGGCCGCAGCCGGCACGTGACAGGCGCACGCCGCCGGCTCGGACCGCCCGATGTGCATGGTGACCAGCTTCGTGAGCCAAGGTGGCGTGTCGATGCCGCGGTAGGAATCGTCCTTCGGAGGGCAGCGATGCAGCTCGCCCGAGTCCAACTCGTACAGCTGGTGCTCGATCCGTATGGAGGCGGGCCGCACGTACTTCGGCTCCAGGTCGACGATTTCAGCCCAGCGCATCCCCGTGTACGACTTCAGCGTGCACGCCACGAACTCGTCATCCGCGTTCCCCGCGCACAAGGCGGTCGCCCTCGCACCCGGCCCGACCACCTCGGCGGTGACACAGCCATGTCGTGGGCACAGGTGTCTGCGAGGTCGGTCAGGGACCCGCTTGTCGTGGTGCCCGCGTGTTGAGCGAATCCGACCACGGCCACGTCATGCGCCCCGCCCATCCGAGTGAGCGGGGGAAACCACGCCGAACCGGATAGCCGACAAGCTCAGGCCACTTGGGCGGTGGCCGCGAGGACCAACTCGCGCAGGGTGACTCGCTGCGGCTGCTGGTACGCAAAGCCGATCGCCGTAGCCACGTCTTCCGGGGCGAGCACCTCGATGGAGTCTTTGAAAGCTTGGTAGTCGGCTTTCACCACCTCGTCGGTGGTGTGCGAGAGCAGCTCCGTCTCCACGGCTCCCGGGGCGATGGTGACGACGCGGACCCCGTGGCCCGCGACCTCCTCGCGCAGGCTCTCGGACATGCCGTGCACGGCGAACTTGCTGCCGCTGTAGACCGTGTGGTGGGCGTAGGTCCTGCGGCCCGCGACCGAGCTGACGTTGATCACCGTGCCGCGGCCGCGCTCGATCATGCCGGGCAGGACCGCACGTACCCCATGGAGCAGACCCCGCACATTGACGTCGAACATCCGATCCCACTCGTCGGCCGGCTGCCTGGCCACCTCGCCCAGCAGCATCACGCCCGCGTTGTTGACGATCAGGTCGGTGGGGCCGTAGAGCCCCTCGGCCTCCCGGACGGCCCCGGCCACCGCCTCCGCGTCGGTGACATCGACGGACCTGGCCACAGTGTCGGGGAGGCCGAGCGCCTCGATCCGCTCCACCCTACGGGCCAGCAGCAGGAGGGGGTGGCCCAGTGCGGAGAGAGTACGGGCGGTGGCGGCGCCGATGCCCGAGCTGGCTCCGGTGATGACGGCGAGGGGCTTGCCGGCGGTGTTCATGTCGGTGTTCATGTCGGTGTTCATGTCCTCAACCTTGATCGCCCGGCGGACGCCGAACAACGGCCGGTCGCGCAATGATCGATAACCTGACGGTTATGGAACGTCGAGACGTCGAGATTTTCCTGGCCCTCACCGAGGAGCTGCACTTCGGCCGCACCGCGCGGCGCCTGCACGTGTCGCAGGCCCGGGTCAGCCAGAGCATCAGGCAACTGGAGCGGCGCATAGGCGCGGCGCTCTTCGAACGGACCAGCAGACGCGTGGAGTTGACGTCGATCGGGCGCCGCCTCGCGGACGACATACGTCCCGGTTACGAGCTGATCAGGGACGGCTTCGAGCGGGCGGTCGCCGCGGGACGTGGTCTGGCAGAGCCGCTGCGCGTCGGGTTCAGCAGTCCGCTCGCCGGTGAGCTCGTGCTGTTCACCGCCTCCGCGTACCGCGAGCGGCACCCGGCAGCCGGTGAGGTCCTCCTGCACGAGACCCCGCTCTCCGACCCCTTCGGCCTGCTGCGCTCGGGCGAGCTCGACCTGCTGCTCGCCCAGTTCCCCGTCGTCGAACCCGATCTGACCACCGGCCCCGTACTGATCTCCGACACCCGCGTGCTGGCCGTCTCCACTCGGCACCCCTTCGCGAAGCGGCCCTCCGTCCGGGTCGACGACCTCGCCGCGGACAAGGTGCTCAGCCTCTCGGGGCCCGTACCGGACTACTGGCTCGACCATCTCCTGCCGCCCACGACTCCGGCGGGCCGCCCCGTCGAGCGCGGTGAGCGGGCGGCGACCCGGCAGGAGCTCCTCGCCTTGGTCGGGGCGGGGCGCGGGGTGCATCCGGCCGCCGCACACGAGGTCAGGTACTACGCCCGGCCGAATATCGCGTACGTCCCATTCGATGACGCTCCCCCGCTGGAGTACGGCCTGGTCTGGCAGGCTGCGGCGGACACGGGCCGCATCCGCGCCTTCGCCGAGGCGGCCGTGGAGACGGTACAGCGGCAGGGCGGCCCGGGGGATGTCTGCGCAGAGTGCCGCTGATCCGGCCCAGGTGAGCGACCCAGTTCGAGGCACGTTTCGACCCCGTCAGATAGACGACGAGCTTAAGCGATGCGGCGCTCCAGCCGTCGGGGCTCAAGGAAGTACGCGAGTGCGTTGAGCAGCAGCATGGTCGCGTCGAGGCCGGCTGGATGGGCGGGCGTGCCGGGGCCGGAAGCCCTGCTGACGATGCTGCGGCGCTTGAGGTCTTCGAGAACCTGTACGACAGATTCATGGGAGGCGAGGGCCAGTCGCCGACCT
The DNA here is from genome assembly GCF_029541745.1 of Streptomyces sp. LX-29. Lineage (NCBI taxonomy): Bacteria > Bacillati > Actinomycetota > Actinomycetes > Kitasatosporales > Streptomycetaceae > Streptomyces > Streptomyces sp. LX-29. Next base: position 6,686,199 of record NZ_CP089746.1, read on the forward strand.
CACGTATCAGGCAGTACGGCGTTCCCCACCACACGACTATGATCGGCGATCAGGAACTCGACGCCTCACCGCCAACCGTGCACGAGCTCGTAAGGCGAAACGGGCACCGGCCGGAACCGGCCGGTGCCCGTCATCCGTCAGTGTGTTTCGCCGGGCTTGTCGACGGCCGCCTCGGCCAACGCCGCCACCTCCCAGTCGAACTGCGGATCGGGCCCGAGCCGCGTGGCATCCCAGCCGATCCCTCGGAAGGCATAGGTCTTGGGGTCCAGGAAGAGGTAATCGGCTGTTTCCTTACCCTGGACCCGGTGGACGTACCTGACGGCCAGGCTGCTCCGGCCGGCGCCGTCGTCGACCCGCTGTTCCAGCACCTCGACTCCGGGGACGAGGGCGAGTGCCCGGTACAGGGCCGCGTTCAGCTCGGGCGGCAGGGCGACCCCATAGGAGAGGATGTTGGAGATCCTTCGGAAATCGAGGGCCTTCGGTGGCCCGTTCTTTCCGTCGACGAAGGTGTCGAGGAGGGTGTCGAAGGACGCGTCAGAGTGGACCCGCGCCAGCAACTTCCGCGGGTCGGTGGGCAGTTTGACGATGTTGTCATACCACTGTTCGTAGGATTTGGGTCCCTCGACCCCGTCGCCGGCGGGCAGGGTCTCGTCCACGACAACGATCTTGCCGTGGCGGCGGAAGGCGTACTGCTTCCCGTCGAACCGGCTCCAACCCTCGTCCTCGAAGTAGTGCGGTGCCCGGACCGCCGACTTGCTGTAGATCCACTGGTCGGAACGCGGCCGGGTGACCTTGTGGTCCTGCACCGAGTCGGCGGCCCGCTCCATCACCTGGGCCACATTCACGGTCCCCGCCTGGGGTTCCCGGGTCGCTCCCTGGTCCCCTGACGTGACGACGAGCAGGCCGGCGACCACGCTCGCCGCCACCGCCGCCGGGATCGCCAGCCGCCAGGGCCGCCCTGACCCGGTCAGCCATCGCGGGGACCGGCCGTGGTCCGGCCCGTCCGCGGCGGCCGCCGCGGCGAGGAGGTCGCGGCGGCCCTGGGCCAACCGTGCGACGCCGGGCTCCGGCGCCGATGGGCGCATGTCACGTACTGCCTGCAGTTCATCCATGGGTTGCTACCTCCTGGACAAGAGTGGGGTCGATTCCGCCGAGCGCCTGACGCATCTTTCTGCGGGCCCGGTTCAGCCGGGACCGCACGGTGCCTACCGGGATCCCGAGCGCCTGGCCGACCTCGTCATAGGTCAGCTCGGCCCAGGCGATGAGCAGCAGCACATGGCGGTCTCCCGCCGACAGCGCGGCGAGTGCCGCGGCGAGCTGCTTGCCGGACGCCTGCGCGCTGACCCGTCCGTCGATCCGGTCGGTGTACGACTCGGCCACCGGGTCCACACCCGTACGGGAGAGAGCCCGGTAGGCGCGCACCTCGGCCCTGCGGTGCTTGCCGATCAGGTTGGCGGTGATGCCGTACAGCCACGGCAGGGCGTCGGGGCGGCTCAGGTCGTAACCGCCGCGCCGGCGGAAGGCGATGAGAAAGGTGTCGGCGACGATGTCGTCGGCGAGGTTCTGGCCGAGACGCCGCGTCACATAGCGGTGGATGGTGGCCGCGTGGCGGTCGTAGAGGGTCGCGAAGACCTCCGGGTCCGCCGCGGACTCTTCGATCAGTGCGGCGTCGTCGGTACGTGCCCGGTCTGGCGCGAGCCGGGAATGGGCGGTCACTGATGCTCCGTTCGTTCCGTCGTCCCGGGACTGAACCCCGCCGAGACGTTCACCCCCTTTTCCCCGAACCCCGGATCCGGGTTCACGGGGGGCGTCGGGCCGCTGGAGCGGGCGGCCGCCCGGGTCACGGCGCCAGGTTGAACCCGCCGTGGCTGCGGGCGAAGCGGAGCGAGTCGTAGAAGCGGTGGGCCTCGGTGCGGCGCTTGTTGCTGGTGAGCTGGACCAGGGTGCAGCCGCGGGCGCGGGCCCGCTCGATGGCCCAGCGCAGCAGCTCGCAGCCCAGCCCGCCGCCGCGGCGGTCGGCGCGGATGCGGACCGCCTCGATCAGGGCGCGCTCCTCGCCGCGGCGGCCCAGGCCCGGGATGTAGGTGAGCTGGAGGCAGCCGATGACCGTGCCGTCGCCCTCTCCAGCACGACCATCTCGTTCCGTGGGTCGCTGTCCACCGCCTCGAAGGAGCGCGCGTACGCCTCGTCCACCTCGATGGTGGCGGGGTCGATCACCTTCTCCTCGTCCTTGAGCCGGGCGGGGATCGCGGGCAGGTCGGTGCGGGTGGCGGGGCGGAAATCCATGGCCGGAGCATGGCATGCGCGCGACGAGAGAGGCGTGCGGGGAGGCGCCCCACGACACAGACTTTGAAGCCGACGCGATGCAGGTCGCGGCGCGTTGCGGTCGTCGCGGCCGAGTTCTGCGGGCCCTGCCCGTTCCGGCGGCTGCCGCACGTGCTGTCACCGTACGCGGTGTTCCTCGAAGGGGGCGGCACGCAGTTCTCCGCGCACTGGAGGCAGGTGTGGTGTGTGGTTGACGAGGCGGGCGGAGTTCCCGACCACGGCGATGCTGCTGGTGTTGTGGAGCAGGGCGGCGAGGACGGGGTTGATGGTGCCGCCCGCGCCGGCGAGGAGGCCGGTGAGGTTGACGCCGATGGCCAGGCCGTAGTTCTGCCGTACGACGCGCAGGGTGTGGCGGCTGAGTTCGACGACGGCGGCGACCTGGCGCAGGTCGTTGCCGGCCAGGGCGATGTCGGCGGTTTCCAGGGCGACGTGGGAGGAGTGCTCGCCCATGGCGATGCCGACGTCGGCGAGGGCGAGGGCGGGGGCGTCGTTGGTGCCGTCGCCCACCATCGCCACCGTGTGGCCCTCGGCCTGTAGGTCCCGGATGAGCTGGAGCTTTCCCTCCGGCAGGGCGTGGGCGTGCACTTCGGTGATGCCGAGGGCGTCGGCGACGACCTGCGCGGTCTCCGGGGCGTCACCGGTGAGCAGGATCAGCCTGCGGACCCCGAGGTCACGCAGCTGGCCGATGACGGTTTCGGCGCCGTCGCGCACGGCGTCGGAGACACCGAGCAGGCCGATGAGGTCGTCGTCGTGGGCCAGGCAGATCACGGTCTCACCGCCGTGGCGTAGCCGGTCGGTCCAGCCCTGCGCGTTCTCCGTCAGCTCCACACCGTGTCGGCGCAGCAGGGCGGGGCTGCCCACCAGGAGACGTGTTCCGTCGAGTTCGGCGCGCATGCCCATCCCGAGGACGACTTCGCATGCCTGGTGGATGGGGATGTGGAGGCGTTCCTCTTCGGTGCGCGCCACGATGGCCTGGGCGAGGGGGTGCAGGGCGTGCAGTTCTCCGGAGGCGGCCAGGCTCAGGACTTCGTCGGCGGTGAACCTCTCACTGAGCGTCACCACGCTGGTGACCAGGGGCCGTCCGAAGGTGAGGGTGCCGGTCTTGTCGAAGACGACGACGGTGACCCGTCCGATGCCCTCCAGGTGGGTGCCGCCCTTGATGAGGGTGCCGCGACGGGCGCCGTTGCCGATGGCGGCGCTGATGGCGGTCGGGGTGGCCAGGCCCGCGGCGCAGGGGCAGGCGATGAGGAGCATCGTCATCGCGCGCCGGGCGTCGCGGGTGACACCGTAGGTGAGGGCGGCCAGGGCGAAGGAGACGGGGACGAAGCGCCGGGTGAAGCGGGTGGCGACCGTCTGGATGGGGGCTCGGTCGGTCTGCGCCTCCTCGACGCGGCTGATGATCCGGCCCACGGTGGTGTCGCGCCCCACGGAGTCGGCACGGACGACGAGTGAGCCGGACGTGAGGATGGTGCCGGCGTAGACGTGGGAGCCGGTGCGGGCGTAGACGGGCAGCGCCTCGCCCGTGACGGCCGCCTGGTCCACCAGGGCCTCCCCGGAGAGGACGTGCCCGTCCACGGGGATGCGGTGGTGCTCGTACACGGCGACGTCGTCCCCCGGTTCGACGTCCGCGAGCGCCACCTCGACCTCGACGCCGCCCCGCATGAGCCAGACGCGTTCCTCGCCTATGGTCAGCAGTTCCTCGATGGCGCGGCGGGTGCGGCGCAGGGTGAGGGTCTGGAGGAACTCCCCGATGTTGAGGAGCCACAGCACGGTCAGGGCGACCACGTTCTCCCGCAGCACCAGAGAGATGACCGTCGCCGCCGAGACCAGCATGTCCGTGCCGGGCGAGCTACGGCCACGGATCGAGCGCAGGGCGCCCCGGAAGAACGGCAGGCCGGTGAAGACGGTGACCGCGGCGGCGAACCCGGACGAGCCGACGGACAGCCGGGGCCTGCGCAGCAGGCGGCGCAGCGCGAGGAGCGCGAGAACCGCGCCGCCGACGACCAGTCGGGCGACCTCGCCGGTGGAGGAGTCCGGCAGGGAGCGAGAGGTCCTGACCGGCGCCGAAGCCGGCGGGGCCTCCTCAAGGGCGGTCACCAGACGGTCGACGTCGAGCTGGTCCGGAGCAACCCAGATGATGACGCTCCCGGTTCGGGGGAAGACCCGCAGCGCGCGGAATCCCCCGAGGCCGGTCAGTCGTTCGTCGACCTGGCCGGCGCTGCCGGGGCGGGTCCGCAGCCAGGGCACGGTCAGCCTGGCCCGTCCTCCGGCCACGGAGCGTACGACCACGCCGGGCATGATCAGTGCTCGTGTCCGTGATCGTGGTCCTCGCCGCCGACCGCGGAGGGCGGCGGTACCTCCTCACCCAGGTTCGTGCGGGCCTCGGCGAGCATGTCCCCGGCCTTGAGCCGTGCCTCCTCGGCGGCGGAGGCGAGCCACCGGCTGGCGACGATCCCGCCGGCGAGGCCCCCCACCAGCGCCTTTCTAGCGGCCGGCTTGGCCTCCGGGAGTCGTTGGATGATCAGGCCGCCGACCACACCGGAGACGGCGTAATGGGCGAGGCGGCCGGCTACGGTGCCGGCGAGTGCGACAGGGTGCATGAGAGCTCTCCTTCCGTACGTGCCGGATGGGCCCGACGGATCCCCCTCTCAAGTGTGCGTCCGACCGGCGTGAGGCTGCGAGCCGGCACCGCGGCGGCCCTGGCGCGAGCCCACAAGACGGCAGGCAAGGTAGATCACGAAGGAGATCGTGGTGACGTAGGGGCTGACGGGTACGGTGGCGCCGAGAGCCAGCAGCAGCCCGCCCTCCATCGACACCAGCGCGAAGACGACGCTGAGCAGCGGGAGCAGCACCGGCGACGCCGTGACTCGCGCCGCCGCGGCCGCAGGGGTGACCAGGAGCGAGAGCACCAGCAGTGCGCCGACGGTCTGCACACACAGTGCCACCGCCAGGCCGAGGGCCAGCATGAACGCGGTCGACAGGGCGCGCACGGGCACGCCCCGGGCCGCGGCCACCTCCGGATCGGCGCTGGCGAAGGCAAGCGGCCGCCACATGACCGCCAGCGCGGCGAGCACCACCGCGGACGTGCCGGCGAGCCATGCGGTCTGCGGGGTGGAGACTGCGACGATCTGGCCGGTGAGGAGGCCGAACTTGTTCGCCGTGCGGCCCTTGTAGAGGGACAGGAAGAGCACGCCCAGGCCCAGGCCGAAGGGCATGATGATGCCGATCACCGAGTTGCGGTCGCGGGCCCGGACGCCCAGCACGCCGATGGCCACCGCTGCCAGCAGGGAGCCCGCGATCGACCCGGCGACGATGTTCAGTCCCAGGAACAGCGCCACCGACGCCCCGGCGAAGGACAGCTCGCTGATGCCGTGCACGGCGAACGGCAGATCCCGCATGATCACGAAAACCCCGGCCAGGCCGCCGACCAGGCCGACCAGCACCCCGGCCAGCAAGGAGCCCTGCGCGAGCGCGAGCAGCTCGCCGTAGTGGTCGAAGCCGAAGAGCTGCCGCAGCACATCGCCGTCCTGGTCCCCCTCGGCGACCACCGGGCCGAGCGCGAGAGTTCCGGCGGTGCACCCGGTCATGACACCGTGTTGCCGTTCGAACATTCCCCGTGCCCGGCGGCGCGGTCGTGCACGGTGCTCTCGTCCGGGGCCCCGACGACGATGATCCGGTCCCTCACCCGCACCACGTCGACCCGGGTGCCGTACAGCCGCGAGAGGGCGGCCGAGGTCATCACCTCGTCCGGCGGGCCGACCCGGAATCCGCCGTGCGCCAGGTACAGGACCCGGTCCGCCATGCCCAGCACGGGGTTGATCTCGTGGGTGACGAAGACGACCGCTGTGCCGGCGCAGCGGCGCCACCGGTCCACCAGCGCGGTGACCGACCGCTGGTGGTTCAGATCCAGGGAGAGCAGCGGCTCGTCGCAGAGCAGGATCCGCGGGTCGGCGGCCAGGGCCTGGGCGATGCGGACGCACTGCAGCTCTCCGCCGGAGAGACGGGCGACGGGCGCGTCCGCGTACGGCGTGGCCCCGACCAGCGCCAGCAGCTCCTCGACCCGGCGCCGCGCCGCGGCGGGGGCGCGCGGCGGGCCCCAGCGGTGTCCGTCCAGCCCGAGCCGCACCAAGTCGCGCGCCCGCAGCGCGGTGTGAGCGGGCAGCGACGTGTGCTGCGGTACGTACCCGATGCGTCTGCCGCTCCGGCACGGGCTTCCTCCGAGCACCGACGCGGAGCCCTCGGTGAGCTGCTGTCGGCCCAGGAGGACCCGTAGGAGGCTGGTCTTGCCCGAGCCGTTCGGGCCGAGCACCGCGAGGAATTCCCCGGCCCGGACGTCGAGGTCCAGGCCGCGCCACACCACGCGGTCGCCGTAGGCGAGTGCCGCGCCCCGGAGACTGAACACGGGCGCCGCGGGGGCGGCCGCCTCCACTACGCCCGGCCGACGGGGGAGCGGCTCGGCGGGTCCGGCACGGCTTCTCATGGGCCCAGTGCCTTCCTGAGCGCGTCGACGTTCGCCTTCATCCAGCTGACGTAGTCCTGGCCCTCGGGCAGCGTCTCGGTCACGGACACCACCGGTATCCCGTTGTCTGCTGCGGCCTTCTTGACCCTCTCCGTCTGGGGCCCGGACGTCTGTCGGTTGTAGATCAGCGCCTTCACCCGCTTGTCGTCGAGCAGGTCGAGCATCTGCCGCATGCTGTTCGCGGGGACCTCGGTGCCGTCTTCGACGGCCGCGCCGAATTCCGCGGGTGTGTCGTCGCGCAGCCCGCTCGCCTCGATCAGGTACAGCGGCACCGGCTCGGTGACGGCCACGGCGGTATCCGAGTGGTCCGCCTTGATCCGCGCTTCCTCGGCCAGGAGGGGCGCCAGCCGGTCGTCGAACTCCTCGGCGTTGCGGTGGAAGAAGGCGCCGTGAGCCGGATCTGCCCTGGCCAGCGCGTCGGCGATACGGTCCGCCAGCCGGCTGGCCGTGGGGAGGTCGTACCAGACGTGCTCGTTGAGCTCCCCGCCCTCCGGAGCGGTCTTCCCGGAGACCTGTACGGCGTCGATGACCTCGGTCGACGACGCGTTGTTCGCGGTGCGCAGCATCTTTCCGATGAAGTCGTCGTAGCCGCCGCCGTTCTCGATGACGACCCGCGCCTTGGACAGCGCGAGCTGGTTGCGCGTGCTGGCCTCGTAGGAATGCGGATCCTGGGCGGGATCACTGATGATCGAGTCCACGCTGACCCTGTCGCCCCCGACCTGCCGGACGATGTCTCCGTACACGTTCGTCGACGCCACCACACGGACGGCCGACGCGGTGGGGGTGCTCTGGCGCTCTCCACCCGTGCCCGAGTCCGACGTACCGCCGCAGCCCTGGAGCAATGCCGCGCAGAGCGCCGCGAAGAGAACGGGGGCACGGGTCGAGGACACCCGCATACGCGTCCTCCCGGAGAGAGGAAACCGAAACGGTTTTCACCTCATTGTCGCTCCGGGTGTCCGTCCCTTCCACCGCAGCGGCTCTGCCGCCGGCTGCCCGCTCGGAGCTGCGGCAGGGGAAGGTCCCGCCGGAAATCCGAGCGGGGCCCGTGGCGGTCGGGCGTTCAGCCGCCGCAGTTGCAGGGACCACCGGACTGGCATCCACAGCTACAGCCCGGGCCGCAGCTGCAGTCCGTGCCGCAGTGAGGAGCGGGACGGCAGTCGGCAGTCGGCGTGACGGGCAGACACTTGCGCGCCGGTCGGGTAGCCGGGCCCGACCCGGTCCTTCACCACCGGCTGGGGCCTCCCCGACCTGTCATTCAGTCGTCGCCGGGGCCGTCCGCGCGAAGTGGCGGGTGGTGGGCACCAGCGCCGCGCCCGCTGGTACGAGGAAGCAGGCGGCGGAGCAGGCGGCGAGTACGGCCGTGACCCCGAACAGGTCGATGGCCGGGGCTATCAGGGCGAGGCCGACCGGCGCCAGGCCGTAGGACACCAGGAAGTCCAGTGAGGAGACGCGGGCCAGCTTGTCCGGGGCGACCTCGCGCTGAGTGGCCGTGAACCAGGGCACGTTGAACAGCTCGATGCCGATCCCCGCGACGGCGTACGCGGCGACGACCACGACCGGGGGCACGGGCAGCATCAGGCTCAGCGGCGCGACGCCGTACGCGGCCAGCCCGGCGAAGGCGGCCCAGCCCGGGGAGCGCGGCCGCCGGCGGGCGATGACCAGGGCACCGCCGAGCGCGCCCATGGTGTACGCGGTCATGGCCGCGGCCAGCACCCACCCGGTGTCGTAGCGGTCCCGGCTGATCAGGGGCAGCGCGACGCTGGTGGCGGAGTACCCGAGGGTGATGACGGCGACGAGGGCGGCGAGTCCGGCAAGGAACCAGGGGTGGCGGCGTGCCTCGCGTATCCCCTCCAGGAACTCGTCACGGAAGCCGGCGCGCGGCGCGGGCTCCGCGGGCGGGTTCGGGGCGGCACCCTTCCCCGGGACGAGCGCGGCGACCAGCCAGAGCAGGCCGATGCCGAGCAGGAGCGTCCAGACGTCGAGCAAGGCCGCGAGCAGCGCGGTCAGGGCGGGGCCGGCGAGTGTGGAGCCGCGTACCGCCATGGTCATGGCGGCGTTGGCCTGCTGGCGGCGCTCGGGGTCGACGATCTCGGCGGTGAGCGCCTGGAACGCCGGGCGGCAGGCGCCCTGTCCGGCGCCCGCGAGGGTGGCGGCGGCCGTCATCAGCACGAGTGAGCGGCCGAGTCCGGCGGCGAGGAGGGGCGCGGCGATCGCCGCCGCGAGGGCGGACCAGAGGACGACCACGCGGCGGGAATGTCGGTCGGCCAGGACTCCGCCGACGGCGACGGCGGCGAGGAAGCCGGCGGTGCGGGCGGCGAGGACCAATCCGAGACCGGCTGCGCTGAGGTCGCGGTGCAGGACGGCGAGGCCGAGGACGAAGGGCAGCGCCCAGGTGGCGAGCCCGGAGGCGGTGGTGCCCGCCCACAGACGCAGAAACGCGGTGTCGCGGAGGACCGAACGCCGGGGCGGGGGGTCGGCCTTGGCCGCTGCCGGCGCGGGTGTGGTCGTCACGGTGTGGTTGCTCCTTGGCAGCGGGGGAGCGGCTCGGCGAACCACACCCCGACGCGTCTAATGAAAATGATTACCATTACACTACCTCCTCGAACGCCACACCCGCCCTGAGCACGACAAACACCCACGCCTCCCCCCAGACCGGAGAACCCATGCGCCACCCCGCCCGCCTCGGCATCGCCCTGGCCATCGCCCTCGCCACCGCGGGCTGCTCCACGGCAGCCGGCGACGGCTCCAGGTCCGACACCAAGCCCGCCGCCAAGGCGGCCTCCATCACCAGCTGCGGCCGCCAGTTGTCCTTCGCCGAACCTCCGAAGCGGGCCGTCGCCCTGGACCAGACCTCGACCGAGACCCTGCTCGAACTCGGGCTCCAGGACCGGATGGCGGGAACGGCCAACCTCAAGACGAAGATCCCCGCCAAGTACCAGGCCGCGTACGCAGAGATCCCGGTCATCGCTCCGAAGATCGCCACCGGTGAGCAGCTGCGCGCCGCGACCCCCGACTTCGTCGTCGGCGGTTCCGCGGACCTGTTCACCAAGGACCGGGCCGGCACCCGCGAGGAGCTGGACGACCTCAAGGTCCCCACCTTCGTCAGCGCGGTGGACTGCCCGCAGGAGAACCCGGCCGGCAAGTCCCCCTTCGAGCTCCTCTTCTCCGACTACGAGAACCTGGGCAAGATCTTCGGCGCCGAGGACCGGGCCGCCAAGCTCGCAGCCGGCCAGCGCGCCACGGTCGCCAAGGCCCAGAAGACCGCCGCCGAGGTTCCCCAGGGCAAAGACCAGCCGACGGTCGTCTATCTCTACTCCGTCTTCAACGGCATGCCGTACGTGGCGGGCAAGACCGGCCTACCCAGCGAGATGAGCAGGATCATCGGCGCGAAGAACGCCTTCGACGACGTGAACGAGGACTGGCCGGAGGTCTCCTGGGAGGAAGTCGCCAAGCGCGACCCCGACTTCATCGTGATCGGCGACCTGTCCGAGCGCGGCCGACCCGGCGACAGCGCCGCCGAGAAGCGCGAGACGATGACCGAGCACCCGGTGATCTCCAAGCTGGCCGCGGTCCGCGACAACAAGATCCTTGAGGTGCCCGGCATCGAACTCGACCCCTCGGTGCGCTCCGTCCACGCCCTGGAGCTGCTGGCCAAGGGCATGAAGGACCTCGGGTATGTCCGCTGACCCGGACACCCGAAGTGGGCCGGTGGATCTCCTGCTCCCGGCGGCCCGCGGACAGGTGGTGACGGAGGGCTCCGTCACCACCCGGCCCGCGCCGGCCGGACCGCACCGCACGCGCGGTCCGGCCGCGCGGTCCGGCCGTTCCCCGGCGGCCCAGGCGGCACTCCTCCTCCTCGCGGCGGGCGCCCTGGCCGGCTCGGTGGCCGCGGCCGTACGCATCGGGGTCGCCGATGTGGGCTGGACCGACCTCGCCCGCGTCCTCGGCACCCATCTCGGCCTGGACGTCGAGCCGTTGCCACCACTGGTGGACTCCCTCGTGTGGGACCTGCGGCTGCCGCGGGTGCTGATGGCCGCCCTCGTCGGGGCCTCGCTCGCCGTGTGCGGTGCGGTTCTCCAGGCGGTCACCCGCAACGCGCTCGCCGACCCCTACCTGCTCGGCGTCTCCTCGGGCGCGTCGACCGGTGCCGTCACCGTGGTCGTTCTCGGGGTGGGCGCGGGCACGCTCGGAGTCACCGGCGGCGCGCTCACCGGCGCCCTGCTCTCCTTCGCCCTGCTCCTGCTCCTGCTGCGGCGCACCGGGCTGGACTCGGTCCGCATCGTCCTCACCGGCGTCGTCGTCGGTCAGCTCTTCACCGCGCTGACCTCGCTCGTCCTGATGGCCTCGGCGGACGCGGACACCACCCGGGCGGTCACCCACTGGCTGCTGGGCTCGATGGCGCCGGCCCGCTGGAACACCGTCGTGGTCTGCGCGATCGTCACCCCGCTGGGCCTGGCGGCCGCGTGGCTCTGCTCGAACGCGCTCGACGGGCTCGCGTTCGGCACCGACACCGCCGCGTCCCTCGGGGTCGGCGTACGGCGCACGCGGATGGCGCTACTCGTGGTCACGGCCGTGCTGACCGCGGTAGCGGTGGCCACCGTCGGCGCCATCGGCTTCGTCGGGCTGATCGTCCCCCACGGGGTGCGATTCCTCGTCGGGCCGCTGCACCGCGTGCTGTTGCCCTACGCGGCGCTCGCGGGCGCGATGTTCCTGGTGTGGGCGGACGCGCTGGCGCGGATCGCCTTCGCCCCCCGCGAGGTTCCCGTGGGCGTGATCACCGCCCTGCTCGGCGTGCCGCTGTTCCTTCTCGTCCTGCGCAAGCGAGGTGAGCTGTGAGGATCACCGCGGAAGAGCTGAGCTGGTCGGTCGCGGGCACCCCGGTCGTACGCGGCGTCAGCGTGGACATCGCCCACGGCGAGACGGTCGGCCTGCTCGGACCCAACGGCTCGGGCAAATCCTCCCTGCTGCGCTGCCTGGCCGGCCTGCGCACCCCCGACGCGGGCGCGGTCCGCTACGACGGCGAATCCGTGGCGGGCTGGAGCGCGCGCCGGATCGCCCGCCATGTCGCCTTCGTCGAACAGGACTCCGGCGCGGACAGCGACCTGCGGGTCGCCGACGTCGTGGGCCTGGGGCGAACCCCCTTCCGGGACCGCTGGCGCGGACCGGACGCCACCGACCGGGCCGTGGTCGCCGCCGCGCTGGAACGCGTCGGACTCACCGCGCTGGCAGGCCGCTCCTGGAAGGCGCTCTCGGGCGGCGAGCGGCAGCGCGCCCACATCGCCCGTGCCCTGGCCCAACAGCCGTACGGGCTCCTGCTCGACGAGCCCACCAACCACCTCGACGTCAAACACCAGCTGGAACTGATGGAGCTGCTGACCGACACCGACCAGACGGTCCTGGTCGCGCTGCACGACCTGTCACTCGCCGCCCGGTACTGCGACCGGCTGCTGCTCCTGCACCACGGCCGGCTGATCGCCTCCGGCGCCCCGGCCTCCGTCCTGACCGTCGAGCGGCTCGCCGAGGTCTTCGAGGTGGACGCCGAACTCACCACCGGCACGCTGGGACACCCCCAGGTCACCTACCGCAGGCCGCTCCGTGCCCCGGCCCCGGCTCCCCGACCCGCCCTGAGAAAACGAACCTCATGACTCGGACGACCCCCGCACCCTCCACCGCGCCGCCCGTCGACGGACTCATCACGTCCTCCCTGGCCGGCGGACACGGCCCGCGAGGGTGATCGCGGGTGCCGAACAGACGACGTAGCCGAAGACGAACAGCATGGCGATGCCCAACCATCGGACGGCGTGCTGCAGGTGCGGGTCCTATGTCGCCTGGGCGCTCGCCGACTGATCGTTTCAGAAGGTGTCGTCGTCGCAGGCCGCGGTCCGCGAACAGCCGCCGCGGCGTGCGACGGGGCAGCCCGCGTGGTTGTCGGGAGCCCGGCGCGGCTGCTCGCCACCACCGCCGTCGAGCGGCTCATCGGCCGATCCGCACGACCTGCTGCTCCCTGGGCCGGGGCGCACGGTTGCCCTGGCGGCCCGGTCCCTTCCACACTGCTCTGGTGTTCCTCCCGGTGAAGATCGGCCCGTCCATCCCGAGACAGGAGTCACCCTCGTGGTCCAGTGCCCCGAAGACCCGGCGTTAGCCGTCCCCCCGTCCGACCACGCCGTCGGCCCGGCCCCCATCCCGTTGGACCCGACCGGACGGGACCTCATCGGCGAAGTGGCCCGGTTGCGCGCCCGTGGCCCCGCGGTCCTGGTCGAACTGCCCGGCGGCATACACGCCTGGTCGATCACCGGCCACGCCCTGCTGAAGGAACTGCTCGCCGATCCCCGGGTCTCCAGGGACCCGCGCCGGCACTGGCCCGCATGGATCGGCGGCGAGCACCACGAGACCTGGCTGCTCAATGTGATCGGTCGCACCAGCATGCTCACCTCCTACGGGCCCGACCACCGGCGCCTGCGCAAGCTCGTGGCCCCCGCCTTCACCGCCCGGCGTACGAACGCCATGATTCCCAAGGTGGAGCGCATCACCACCCAACTGCTCGACGCGATGGCCGCGATGCCGCCCGGTCAACCCGTCGACCTGCGCGCCGCCTTCACACACCCGCTGCCCATGGGCGTCATCTGCGAGCTCTTCGGCGTCCCGGAGAGCATGCGCGCGGATTGGGCGCGGCTCACGGACAACGCTGTGGAGACCACGATCAGCCCTGAGAAGGCCGTCGCCACCGCACAGCAGATCGAGGCCATCGTCACCGAACTGGTGGCCCTCAAACGGGAGCGGCCCGACGAGGACCTGACCAGTGTGCTGGTCGCCGCACTGGACGACGACGGCAGCGGGCTGACCGAGACCGAACTCGTCGACACCTTGCGGCTGATGATCGGCGCCGGGCACGAGACCACCGTCGACCTCATCGGCAACGCCGTCCACGCCTTGCTCACCCACCCCGACCAGCACCGACTGGTGCGCGACGGGAAGGTCGGCTGGAGCGATGTGGTCGAGGAGACGCTACGGTGGGCACCCAGCGTGGCCAGCCTCCCACTCCGCTTCGCGGTGGAGGACATCGACCTTCCCGGCGGGCCGCGCATCGCCCGCGGCGACCCCATCCTCGCGGTGTTCGCCGGGGCGAACCACGATCAGGCCCAGCACGGCGGGGACGCCAACGTCTTCGACCTGACCCGACCGGCCCGCGATCACCTGTCCTTCGGCCACGGCGTCCACCACTGCCTGGGCGCGCCGCTCGCCCGTATCGAGGCGGGCGTCGCACTGCCGGCGCTCTTCGCCCGCTTCCCCGACCTGCGGTTGGCCGTCCCCGCCGATGAGGTGCTGCACGTCGAATCGTTCATGGCCCACGGCTACCGGTCACTGCCCGTACACCTCGGCATGCCCGCGACGCCGTAACGCCTCGCGCCGTCCGTGCCGCGCGGGACGGGCTCAGGAGACCTCACGGGGTGTCGCGCACTTCGTCCCGCGCCACCGGGTCCAGGGCATCCGAGGTGCTGACGGGGCGCCTCACACCAGGGGGGCTTGGCGTCATGACGTCCCCCACCCGGAAAACCTGCCGGCTTCGTGCTGCTGTATACCGACAGGTCCACCGAAGGCCCGTCGGGCGAGGAATCTCATCCCGACGGGCCCTGAGCCGCGAGCCGTCGATCGCGGCGTCGCCCATGTGCGGCAGGCCCGCCGTGCGCGGCTCGGTCAGCGGGCCACGGCCGGCAGTAGTCCTCGTCGGTCGCGATGGGGTTCCGACGGGTGTCCTCGGCAACGGCTCCAGGCGATCCCACAGCTCATCCGACACGATCCACGGCGACATCCCCATATCGAACCGAACGCTCAACTACCGCACCGAACACGGCAACCAGGACCGATCCGCCCCATTGCGTTAGGTGTTGTAAGGGCACAGAAGGCGCTGGAGCACGAGACGCTTCGCCGTGCCTGTTCACGGGTGGGTGGCTCTGGCTGAAAGTGTCGGGGACCTGCCTCGATGATCCGCTACTGGATGACCTCGTAGATCTCCTTGTAGCCGTATGTCGCGTAGCTGTTCAACGTGTTGATCAGCGACTGTGCGTTCTCATCCGGATTCACGAAGAACCCTCGCTCCATGGTGAAGTACTGGTCGAGGCTGTCGAATTCCCATTGGCAGACGACCGTGTCCATGGGGCCAGCGTAGTCGACGTAGATGCGCCGGTTCGTATATCCGGCTTCTTCAAACACCGCGGTGAGGGTCTTGAACGCCGACACGATCTCCGGCGCTTTCCCTCGTTCGGCTCTGTACACCTCGCGCATCATGTACACGACGCGATCGCCTTTCCGTTCCGGGAGACGAATGAATTCCATGGAAGGTGGCTGCCACCGTACCGGAGGAGGGCCGATACGGCTGCCGTCGCCATGGTGGCAGTCACACTGCTGAGTGGCGTGACAGAGGGCGGGGGACACCTGAGTAGGGGTGTACGCGTCTTCATCCTCTGGCGCCTTGGCCAGTGACCTCTGACGTGCACGGAACATGATGGTGCTCGCGCGGCAGCGCTGCGATGGCCTGGGCAGTCCTCAGCTCCATTGGGCCCCGAGCGGTTGAAGCACCCGTAGCGGGTCGTCCCCGCCCGCGCGGGGTAGCCCGTCACCGGCCACACTCCCGACGGCCTTCCGTCTCTCTGCGCGTCCGATTTCCTGTGCTGCGTACTGATTACGCCGGACGGCCCAGGCTCGACTGGGCGTCGGAGCACGCATCTACTGAAGGATCGCAAGCCTGATCGGCGCTTGTGCCAGAGCCTGGGCATCGCTCTTTCCGCCGTGCAGCTCGACACGCTGGCCGCCGCCTAGTGAGAGCTGTTTGCCGACCAGGTCGAACAGGCCGAAGTTCACGGGGGTGACGCCGTGAGTGTCGGTGGCGTGCTAGGCAGTTTCGTTTGGATCAGCCGGTCGTTGGTCTGGGTGTGCCGTTGACTGACGCGCAGTGGGCGCGGATCGAGCCGTTGCTCCCGGACCGGACGCCGAGGCGCGGTGGTCGGTGGCGGGACCATCGGGAGGTGATCGACGCGATCGCCTTCAAGTTCCAGACCGGAACCCAGTGGGTGCACCTTCCGGAGAAGTACGGCAACTGGCGAGGCGTCTACAACCGGCTGCGTATGTGGGCCGTCGACGGCACCTGGGAGCGAGTGTTCACCGCTCTCATAGCCCAGGCCGACGCGGACGAGGACCTGAACTGGGCCGTCTCTGTGGACTCCACGATCGTGCGAGCACACCAGCACGCTGCCGGGGCCCGCAAAAGGGGGCCCCGGCTGGAGAACCGGCCGACCACGCCATCGGCCGGTCCCGCGGCGGGCTGACCACGAAGATCCACCTCGCGGCCGACGGCGACTGCCGGCCCCTGGCCTTCGTCCTCACGGCCGGCCAGGCCGGCGATGCACCCGCCTTCGGCGAGGTCATGGCCCGTCTGCGCGTTCCCCGCCGACGTGGACGACCTCGCACCAGGCCGGACGTCGTCCTGGCCGACAAGGCGTACTCCTCACGTGCGATCCGCGAGCATCTACGCCAGCGCGGCATCCGGGCAGTGATCCCCACCCGGGCGGATCAGCGCGGCCACCGGCTGCGTCGCGGCAGACACGGTGGGAGGCCACCCGCTTTCGACCGTGACGCGTACAAGCAGCGCAATACCGTCGAGCGGTGCATCAACCGCCTGAAGCAGTGGCGAGGGATCGCCACCCGCTACGAGAAGACAGCGGTCATCTACCTGGCCGGACTCCACATCGCGGGCATCTTCCTCTGGTCCGCTCGGTGATCCAAACGAAACCGCCTAGGGCCTGTCCGATGAGTCAGGCCCTAGCATGATCACCATGGCATCCGAGACGGGCACGGCAGTGGTGACAAAGCGTGGGCTGATATTCGGCCCGAGCGGCAAGCGGCTCGATCTCTACCGCCCGGAGGGGGTGGCGCGTCCGGTGCCGACGGTGCTGCTCTGGCACGGCATCGGACCCGACGAGCGGGACGTGCTCGAACCGCTGGCGCGCACCGTGGCGGCGCAGGGGCTGCTGGTCCTCGTACCGGACTGGCGTTCGGACCCCGCGGACGGCGGCCGGTCGCAGCTGCTGGACTCGCTGACCTTTGTCCGCAAGGAGGTGGGCGGGCTGGGCGGCAACGGAGAGTCGTTCGTGCTGGCCGGCTGGTCGGCCGGCGCCGGGGCCGCGCTGGGCACCGCACTACGACCCGAGGTGGCCGGTGGATGGCGGCCGAGCGCGGTGGTGGGTATGGCGGGCCGCTACGACCTGCCGGCGCGCACCACCGGCACCGCCCCACTGGACGATCTCGCCGCGGGCCTGGACCCGGTGGTGCCGGTCCACCTCGTCCACGGCGGCCGGGACACCGTCGTGCCCGCCTCGTTCTCCCGCGACCTGGCGGGGGCCCTGCGCACCGCGGGCCGGACGGTGACGCTCCGGGAGCCGGATACCGACCACGCGGGCGTGGTCATGACCGAGTACGACCCGGCGGCGGACCGCTGCGTCCCGACCACCGCCGAACACGCCGTATCAGCGGGCCGGTTGGTGGCCGGGGTGGTGGCCGCCGCCGGGGACAGGCATTAAGGATTGTCCGGGTGGATCGCTAACGGATCCATAGCCGGATCGCGGCGACGGTGACCGTTCCGTGAAAGACGAACGCTCTCTTGGCATGCCGGGTCGCCACGGCCCGGAAGCCCTTGAGTGCGTTGATGGTCCGCTCGACCTCGTTTCTGCGGGCATACCGCGCCTGGTTGAAACCAGTGGGGCGGCCGCCTTGGCTGCCGCGCCGCTTGCGGTTGGCCCGCTGGTCCCGGCGCTCGGGGATCGTGTGTCGGATCTGCCGACGCCGCAGGTAATTCCGGTTCCGGCGTGAGCTGTACCCCTTGTCGCCACACAGGTAGTCCGGGCGCGCCCGCGGATGCCCGCCGGCGGAACGCGGAACACGGATACGGTCCAGGACCGGGATCAGCTGCGGGGCGTCACCCCACTGACCGGGCGTGACCAGAACGGCAAGTGGGCGGCAACTACCGTCACTCGCCAGATGAATCTTCGCCGTGAGCCCGCCTCGCGAGCGGCCGATCGCCTCGTCGAGACGATGCCAGGCAGGACGAGTACGTCGTCCCGGTACCCGGGCCGGCCGGTGGCGGGCACCGGCACGGTTGGCTCGGGCGTCCCCGGCCGGCGGCATCGGGTGGAGGTCGTCAGCTCCGCCGCGGCGGCGCTGGTTCGCCAGCCACTCCGGCAGCGGCGTCAGTGCATCACTGAAGTGGAGCAGCCGCGCGCGGGCCGGTCCGGGGCTGTTCGTGCTTTCCTCGCCACGGATGCGGGAGAAGTGGCCACCGAACTCGCCGCACTGGGGCGCGATCCACGTTCCCCCTCCTCGTCGCGGCGGCGGCGGTCGGCGCAATGTCCCGCTCGGTGCCGCGGACCTGTCGTCGCGCTGCTGCGGTGCGTCCTGGGCGATCGGACGCCTTGTCCACCGCCTGGCGGAGCAGCTCCATGGCGGAGGCGATCGCTGCCTTCTTCGCCTCGTCGTCGGCCGCGCGGGAGGCGTCTTCCGGGAACACGACGGCGGGCTTGTCACGAGACGGTTGCGCAGGTCACCGGTTCCCCTGCCAGGTCGTTCGGGCAGTGGGTCGCGGAGAACGCCGCCGCGTTCCGCTGAGAAAGGACAAAGGCAAGGAGGTTGCCCGCTCCTTGCCACTCTCAACTTATAGCGCACCAGGGGGCTTGCGGCAAGGCCCCGGTCATGCCGCAGAATCACCGCCTCAGCAAGATCCTTTGGAAATGGTGGTTTGATGATCGACGTGATCGTTGCCGGCGGTGGACCGACCGGGTTGATGCTCGCCTGCGAGCTGCGGCTGGCCGGGGCGCGAACGGTCGTGCTGGAGAAGCTGGCGGAGCCGACCGAGCAGTCCCGCGGGCAGGGCCTGCACGTGCGCAGCGCCGAGATCATGGACCAGCGCGGCCTGCTCGACCGGTTCCTCGCGGTCAGCGAGAAGTTCCAGGTCGGCGGCCTCTTCGGCGGCATCATGAAGCCGTGGCCGGACCGGCTGGACACGGCTCACCCCTACGGCGTCGCCACCCCGCAGCCGGTCACCGAGCGGCTGCTCAACGAGCGTGCGCTCGAACTCGGTACGGAGATCCGGCGCGGCTGCGAAGTGGTCGGGCTGAGCCAGGACGAGGCCGGCGTGACCGTCGAGCTGGCGGACGGCACGCACCTGCGCTCGCGCTACCTCGTCGGATGCGACGGCGGCCGCAGTACGGTGCGCAAGCTGCTCGGTGTCGGCTTCCCCGGCGAGCCCGCCAAGGTCGAGACGATGCTGGGTGACATGGAGGTGACCGAGGATCCGGCGACGATCGCCGCCGTCGTCGAAGAGGTCCGCAAGACCCAACTGCGGTTCGGTGCCACGCCCCTTGAGGGCGGACGGTACCGGCTGGTCGTGCCCGCCGACGGCGTGGCCGAGGACCGTGCGACCGCGCCGACCCTTGAGGAGTTCAAGCAGCAGTTGCGGGCGTTCGCGGGCACCGACTTCGGTGTGCACTCGCCGCGCTGGCTGTCCCGGTTCGGCGACGCCACCCGGCAGGCCGAGCGCTACCGGGTCGGCCGGGTGCTGCTGGCCGGCGACGCGGCGCACATCCACCCGCCGACCGGCGGGCAGGGGCTCAACCTCGGCGTGCAGGACGCGTTCAACCTCGGCTGGAAGCTGGCCGCCGCGGTCAACGGCTGGGCACCGGAGGGTCTCCTCGACAGCTACCACGCCGAACGGCACCCGGTGGCCGCCCGCGTGCTGGACAACACCCGCGCGCAGATCACCCTGCTGGGAACCGATCCGGGTGCGACCGCCCTGCGGGAGCTGTTCTCGAAGCTGATGGACTTCGAGGAGGTGAACCGGTACGTGACCGGGATGATCACCGCGGTCGACATCCGCTACGACTTCGGTGAGGGCCACGAACTGCTCGGCCGGCGGATGCGGGACGTGGAGCTGAAGCAAGGTCGCCTCTACGAGCTGATGCACGGCGGCCGCGGTCTGCTGCTCGACCAGACCGGCCGCCTCTCGGTGGCGGGCTGGGCGGATCGGGTCGACCACGTCGTCGACGTCAGCGAGGGCCTGGAAGCGCCCGCGGTCCTGCTGCGCCCGGACGGCCACGTGGCGTGGGTCGGTGAAGACCAGCAGGATCTGCTCGGCACGCTGCCGCAGTGGTTCGGCGCCGCCGCCGGCTGAGCGCGCAGTCGCGGCCCGGCCGATCCGGTACGTGACCTCGGCGTTCCTCCCCACGTGCCGAAAGGGCCGCCGGATGGACTGACGGGCCGTCGCCGGGCTGGTGCCGATCATGATTGACCGTCCTCGCCCGCGACGTGTGCGCCCGGCTCCCCGGTCCGGTTCGCCCAGGCGTTGCGCAGCGTCTGGGCGACAGCGGCGACCGCCGGGGTCCGCTGCGCCTCACGGTGGTGAGCCAGGTACAGGTGCCGCTGGATCGGCCGGGGGAGGTCGACCGTGACGACTCGGTGGTCGTGGAAGGCGTCGAGCGCGAGCTGCGGCAAGAGCGCGATGCCCAGGCCGCCGGCGACCAGTGCCTGGGTGACGACGTAGTCGTCGGTCTCGTGTCGGATGTCCGGGGTGAAGCCGCTGACCTGGCAGATGCGTGTGAGGTACTCGGTGCACCGGGGGCAGCCGGCGATCCACCGTTCCATGGCCAGCTGCTCCAACGCCACGCTCTGGGCACCGGCGAGGTGATGGGCGGCAGGCAGCACGATCCGGAGCGGGTCGGTCCGCAGGCGGGACAGCACGATGTCGCCCTCGGCATCGGCCACCTCCTCGTACGCGAAGATCACGGCCAGGTCGACCTCGCCGCACGACACCATGGTCAGCGCCTCGGGTGGTTCGGCCTCGCGCAGGCGCACATCCAGGTGGGGATGGCGGCGAGCCAGCACGGTCAGGGACCGCGGGACCACCGTGGCGCTGGCCGACGGGAAGGCCGCCACGCGTACGACGCCGGCGCGCAGGTCGGCGAGGGCGTTGATGTCCTCGTCGGCCGCGCGCAGCCGAGCGGCCAGGGCCTCGGCGTGCCGCATCAGCACCCGCCCGGCCTCGGTCAGCCGCACCCCGCGCGCCTGGCGCACCACCAGAGCCACTCCGGCCTGCCGTTCCAGCATGCGCAGGTGCTGGCTGACCGCGGGCTGAGTCCAGCCGAGCTCGCGGGCGGCGCCCGCGATCGACCCGGTGCGCGCGATCTCGCGGAAGATCAGTATTCGTCGGGCGTCCATGGATCAAAGTTTTGCTTGGGTCTGTGCCAACAAGTCAAGGGCTGGTTAAGAGGACGTCGCGCTGTGAGGCTGGATGGCATGCGAACCATCGGCCTGATCGGCGGCATGAGCTGGGAATCGTCCGCCGAGTACTACCGCATCCTCAACGAGGTGACCCGCTCCCGGCTCGGCGGGCACCACTGCGCCCCAAGCCTGCTCCTCACCGTGGACTTCGCCGAGATCGAGGCGATGCAGCGGGCAGGTGCCTGGGACCGGGCCGGCACCCATCTGGCCGCCAAAGCCGCCACGTTGGAAAGGGCAGGGGCTGAACTGGTCCTGCTGTGCACCAACACGATGCACCGGGTCGCCGATGCGATCACCGGCGTCCTCGACGTCCCGTTCGTCCACATCGTCGACGCCACTGCCGAGCGCGTCCTGCGTCACGGACACCGCCGCGTCGGATTGCTCGCCACCCGTTACACCATGGAGGAGGACTTCTACCGGGACCGGATGCTCAGCCACGGCATCGACGTCATCGTCCCCGACGAGCCGGACCGCACCCTCGTCCACGACGTCATCTACCGGGAACTGACCCGCGGCCGCGTGGAGGAGACATCCAGGCAGGCATACCGACGCGTCATCGACCGGCTGGCCGCACGCGGCGCCGAGGCGGTCATCCTGGGCTGCACCGAGATCACCTTGCTGATCGGCCGGCGTGACAGTCCGCTGCCCGTCTTCGACTCGACCCGCATACACGTCGAACGCGCCGTCGACCTCGCCCTGGCATGAAGCACGCATCCCGGCCCGCCCACAGGCCAGGCGCCGAGCAGGGACGCGGAGCAGCGGTCCTCCAGCCACTGGGTGGCCCGGATGCCGAAGGCCACATCGGCGGCCAGCCGCGGCTCCCGGCGCCGCAGAGCCCAGACATGCGGGTCGGCTTCCTTGAACTCGTCGAGCGACCGGGGCATGGCGTACTCGCGCAGGTGCCACGCTCGCCCTCGTCGCGGAGGAAGGAGGACACACCCGCACCGCCGGCTGGCTCGTGCAGCACTTCCCGGAGGGCGGCCGTCACGTCGTCATCGCCGGCTCACCTGCTGGGCTCGACGTCCGAACTCAATCGGTCGAGGCACCACCGAGAATGACGAGGGCGCAGGCGAGCGGCACGCTGCGCGAAGCCGAGCCGGTCTGGCCATGACGTGACCTCCGGTCGGTTCAGCGTATGAAGTCGACCTCCGGGTAATGGCGCGAGGGCCCGTCGAGTAGGTGGCCGCTCCGGTGGCGCAGGTGCTTGTCGAAGAAGGCCGCGAGGTAGGTGCGTTGGATCGCGATGGAGCGGTTGGGGTCGATCGTGCCGAGTATCTGGTCCAGTTGGGGCAGGGTCAGCCCGAATGCGCCCGGCGCCTGGCGAAACAGAACTTGGTGGTCGACAAAGGAATTATGCCCGGAGCCGCGCAGCTTCAGGTCGAGTCGCTCTCCGTGCAGGTGTCTCCAGAACCGTGCCCAGCTCCGATCGGTGTCGCGGTTGTGACGCTCGGAACTGAACAGCAGGAAGGGGCGGTCGAGCGATTTGTTGATCGACGTTCCGAAGAACTGGCCGTCCAGGTTCGCTCCGGCGTCGATCCGGGAGTCGGCTTGCATGGCCGCGGGTACCGCGCCTCCGCCGAGGGACGAGCCGAACATCCCGATACGTTTCGTGTTCACGGCTTCGGACAGCCCTTGAGGAAGCTGTTTGTTCTCCGCATCCGGGTTGTCGCCGCGGGCGAGCGCGACCAACTGGTCGATGACGAAGCGGGTGTCCGCCGCCCGGACGTCGATCGTGTGGCGCGATTTGGAACCGGGCGGCATGAGGTTGACCTCATGCCGCCCGTCGGGGAACAGCACGTCGCTGGAATCGTGGGTGTGGTCCATGGTGACGACCAAGTAGCCGCGGCTGGCCAGGTCCTGAACCAGCGTCGTCGCCTGGCCCCGGTGGCCGTGCAGCCCGGGCGAGTACAGCAGCACCGGCAGCTTGCCGGCCCTGGCGTCGACCGGGGCGCCGATGTGGCCGGCGGTGGTGGGCAGGGTCACCCCGCCCGGCAGTACCTGCTGGCTGACCGGGAGCTTCGCAGCGGGAAAGTTGCCGGTGTGCGTGGCCGGATACCACAGCGAGACCATCAGCTCCCGCTGCTGTCCGGGCACCCACGGATCCATGCGTGACGAGTCGCGCAGGTGGAGGTCGACCGTTCCGACACCATAGCGCCCGGTCGGGGCCGGGAGGGTCAACTGGCCCGGGGCTTCCGCTGCGTCCAGGGGAGCCGTCGTGGCCATGGGCACCACCCCGCTGGCGTTCTCCTCAGCGGCAGCGGACCCGACCCCGGCGCCCAGGATGACGGCCAGTGCCCCCGTGGTGCTGGCGACCCGGGCGCCCAACCGGCTCCTGTGCCTTCGTGCGTGCTTCGCGTGCTTCATGGGCAGCCCCGCCTCCATGATGGTGATCGCCACGTGCCCGGCGATCGGCTGGCGGCCCATCGTATAGGCAGTTTGCCATAGCCAATTCAATTGCCTGCTTTTACTGGGGAGTTATCACCTCTGCACGATTGATGATGGGTTGCCATCGGACCGTCCTGAAGTGCACACAATGTCGGCTTCGCGCCCGATGGCGTCGCGGTCGCACGGCCGGCGTTGCCGCGACCGTATGCGAGTGGAAACACCTCTGAGCGCAGGATGCGGCACCAACAGGCTTGTGATTATCGTGTGAACGCAGTATCGATACTGCATCGAGTTGCCGCACGGCCTTCCCCCCACGAAAAGCCGAGAGGACGCTGCCCTGCACCCGATTTCCCATGCGCCCCGTCGACATCGCGCTCGACGCCGCGCAGACATGCCTCTGCTCGGAGGTGTTCGCCCGCCGATCGCCGCATTGCTGTGCGTCCTGTTGGCAGTTGCCGTGTTCCCCACACTCGGCTTGGGCGCCATTCACGAACAAGCTGTACCCCAGGCGGTACGCGACGCCGAACGCCGGATCGCCGAGGACGCCGCCGACTCGTTCGGAACCTCCATCGGCGTCAGGGCGAGGGCGGTTCGTCGTTCCGCCGAGTCCGTCGGCGCCCCCGCCAAGGGTGCTCCGAAGGCGATACTGAGGTCCCTCCTCGCAGCCGGTCCCCCTGTGCGGGGAGGTGTGCTGCTCGACCCGCGCACCGGCAGGCCGCTGGCGGCCAGCGGTGAAGCGGTGCCGCTGACCGGGGTGGACGTACCGAC
The DNA here is from genome assembly GCF_029541745.1 of Streptomyces sp. LX-29. NCBI lineage: Bacteria > Bacillati > Actinomycetota > Actinomycetes > Kitasatosporales > Streptomycetaceae > Streptomyces > Streptomyces sp. LX-29. The sequence continues at coordinate 6,710,518 of NZ_CP089746.1, forward strand.
CCTGGCGCGCTCCGGTACGGCCGACATAGCGCCCCGGCTGGCCACTCCGGTTGGCGCGGGCGCGCGACTGTTGTTCTTCGCCCGGGTGGCTGTCCCTGCTGTCTCTGCCGCGGACCGTAACCAGGACCACGCGCGTGGCCCGGTGAGGGAACAGGGCGAAGGTGCGGGCGAATTCCTGCTCGTCGTCTCGGAAGAGGTCGCGGCCCTCACGGTGCACGGAGGTGGGCGCACCGGTCAGATAGTGGACCGGGACGGAAAGGTGCTCGCCTCCTCCGCCGCCACCGGTGCGGCCCTGCCGCCCGACACCAAGGACCGTGCCCTGTCCTCCGCTGCCGCGGACGCCGGTCACACCGGCGACGCCTCCGGCAGCATGCTCGGCGACGGTGATGACGGACACGACGGGCTGCGCAGGGTCGCCGGTTGGGCATCGGTCGCCGGGGTGGACGGCGAGGACGACACCTCCGACCTGGGGCTGACGGTTCTCACGTTCAGGGATGTGCCCCCGACGAAGGGCGGAGCCGACCACACGAGGTTCGCCATGACGGCCGCGGGCGCGTTGGCGGTGATCGCCATGCTGGTCACCCTGGTGCTGTGGAGCACCGTGCAGCGTCCGCTGCTGCGGCTGTACCTCTCCGCCGCCCGGCTGGCCAGAGGCGCCGACGGCAGGCCCGAGGCGCGGGAGGAGTTGGCGCGGCCGGTGCCTGCCGGAGCGTTCGGCGAGCCCGGCAGGGCCGGCCGGGCGCTGGAGTCGATACGCCGCCAACTGCTCGGCGAGGCGGGACCGGAGCCTGTGCGGCCGACGCGCCGTCGCCCGGGTCTCCGCTCTCTGGTCCTCGTCTGCGCACTGGTGATCGCCGCGTGGGGGGTGCCGCTGCTCTTCCTCCTCAACCGCGTACCGGCCGCGCAGGCCGCACCGCAAGCCGTCGTCGCCGACCAGCAGGCACGCACCGAATCCGCCGCCGACCGGGTGCGGCAGTCCCTCGGCCAGAGCTACACCGACCTCACGGCGATGGCATCGGCCATCGCCGGTGTGCCACGGGAGCGGGCGACGGAGCTTCTGCGTCGTGAGCGCGCCGACCATCCCACGTACCGATCGCTGTACGTGCTGGACCACACCGGCGCCATCGTGCTGCGGGTGGGCAAGGAGCCGCTGCGCGCCTCCGGCCCTGCGCCGTCCGACAACGGAATCACCCAGGTCAACACCTCGGGCAAGACCCCCGCGGTCGCCGCCTACGCTCAGATCAAGACCGCCAAGAACGACAAGGCCAAGAACGACAAGGCCAAGAACGGCAAGGCCGAGAACGGTAAGGCCGAGAACGACGCGAACGTCGAAGACACCGCCCCGGCCGTAGTCGTCGCGGAGATCGGCGTGGACACGCTGAACGACCTGGTCGCCCGGTCCGGGCTCGGCAGGGTGTGGCTGACCGACGAGCGCCACAGGGTGCTCGCGGCGAGCGTCCGCTTCCAGGCCTTCCAGGCTCTTCCCAGCCGGGGCCTCACCCGTCTGGCGGCCAGGACCGACACGGCACCCGGCGGCGCGGGCAGCCCGGCATCGGCCGTACTCCACGGGGGAAGGGCGCCGGGCCAGGGCCCGTCGGTCGCGGCCGCCGCGCCAATGGCGCAGACGGGGCCCGCCGCCGCACTCGGCTGGCGAGTGGTCTCCGCGAAGCCTGCCGCCGCGCTCAAACTGGCGGCATACGAGCTCCAGGCACACACCATGCTGGCCGGGCTGCTCGCCCTGGCCATGGGGGCCGCCTGCCTGAGCTGGCTGCACATCGTGGTGGTCAGACCGCTGCGCACCCTCACCGGATGCGCGGAACGGCTGGCCGAAGGCGATCGCCGCACTGTGCTGTACCCGGTCCACCACGACGAGTGCGGCTCGGTCACTCGCAGTCTGGAACTGCTCCGGCAGGCGCTGGTGGAGCGGGACCGCGGCGCGGAAGCCGGCGCGGCCGCTGCCCCTGTCCCACCGCTCCATTCCGGCAGCGCGCCGTCACGGTAAAGGACCAACTCACGTGCTGTTCCTCTATGTTGTACTCCTGCTGAGCTGCGCCGTGCTGCTGGTCGCCGGCGTGCTGGAGCAGCGGCGCCACTACGCCGCGCTGGCACAGATACCCACTCGGGTGCTCGTCAACGGCATCCGGGGCAAAAGCTCGATCACCCGGCTGTGCGCGGGGGCGCTCCGCGGCGGTGGCCTGGTCACCGTGGCCAAGACCACCGGTTCCGCCGCGCGTTTCATCCACCCGGATGCCACAGAGGAGCCGGTGTACCGGAAGTTCGGCATCGCGAACGTCGTCGAGCAGATCGGTATCGTTCGGCGCGCGGCGGCATACCGGCCTGACGCCCTGGTGATCGAGTGCATGGCAGTGATGCCCGCGCTTCAGGAGGTCAACCAGGAGAAGCTGATCCGTTCCACCATCGGCGTGCTGTGCAACGTCCGCGAGGACCACCTCGCCGAGATGGGGCCGACGCTGGACGATGTGGCCCGCTCGCTGTCCCGGTCGATGCCGGTCGGCGGGGTCTGCGTCACCGCTGAGCAGGAGCGGCTGCACATCCTCAAGGAGGAGGCCGACAAGCGGAGGTGCCGCCTGATCGCGGTCGATCCGGAGTCGGTGACCGACGAGGAGCTGCGCGGGTTCAGTTGGTTCACGTTCAAGGAGAACGTCGCCATCGCGCTGGCAGTGGCGGGGCTGCTCGGTGTGGACCGGGCCACCGCACTGCGCGGCATGTGGGCCGCACCGCCGGATCCCGGAGTGCTCACCGTCGAGCGCTACCGCACGCCGCAAGGCAAGCGGCTGCGCTTCGCCAATGTCTTCGCCGCCAACGACCCCGAGTCGACGTTGATGAACGTCCGTCAGCTGGAGCAGCTCGGTGCCATCCGTCGCCCGCTGAACGTCGTCATCAACTGTCGCCCGGACCGGGTGGAACGCAATGGGCAGATGGGAGCGATCGTCCCCGACCTGGCCCCGGAGACGGTCTTCCTCATCGGGCATCCGACCAAGAGCGCCCGCGACGGCATCCCACCGGGCTGGTCGTCGGGCCGGGTGGTGGAGCTGGGCGGCGACCGGCGCGACGCGCAGGAGCTGACCCGGGCCATTCTCACCGAACTGGCCCCGAATTCGTCACTGGTGGCCATCGGCAACATCCACGGCCAGGGCGAGCTGCTCCTGGAACATCTCGGCATGCTGCCCCCGGACGACGCCGACGAGCCGCTTCCGATCGCGCACCCGCCCGAGCCGGAGCCGTACAGCTGGGTGGCGCCACTGAACGACCCGACGCCCGGCCCGTACGTCCCAGGCTTCTCCGCCGCCCATGCCGACGCCCGGTACGAGACCGCAAGGAACCCGCTGTGATCCCCGTCGTCATCACTCCGCAGATCGCCGCGCTGGGGATCGCCCTCGGACTGGTCTTCTCCCTGGTCTGCTATCTGACCACCAACCTCTCTCCCGGCGGCATGGTCACCCCCGGCTGGCTGGCGCTGACCCTCGTCACCGATGTGGTCCAGGCCGCGTTGATGATCGGCGTCATGGCGCTCACCTTCCTCACGACCAAGGTCCTCCAGCGCCATGTGATCCTTTACGGGAAGCGGCTGTTCGCCGCCGTGGTGCTGTCCGCGGTACTGCTCCAGACCACGGTGATACTCGCCCTCCAGCGCGAGTTCCCGCTGCTTCACACCGCCCAGACGCTGGGCTTCATCGTGCCCGGCCTGATCGCCTATCAGTTGGTGCGCCAGCCGGTGGCGCCCACCGTGATCTCCACGACCGCGGTGACCCTCGGCACGTATGTGGTGCTGGTCGCCGGGCTGCTGATGGGGGCACTGCCCGTCGGCTGACCGAGCCCGTACGCGCCCGTCGAGCCCACACGCGCCCGTCGAGCCGACACCCGCCCATCAGCCCACACGCGCCCGTCGAACCACACGCACCGAGATCCGTACGTAGAGGAGGTCACCATGGGCACCAGCCCCACCCCGACGGGCAGGCCCAGCCGCCGTCAGATCCTGGCGTCCGCCACCGCTCTGGCCGTCGCCGGAGCGGCCGGCGGATGCGCGGGGGACCACTCCCGAAGTGGCGCGGCGGACGGTGACGACTCGGTGCCGACCGGCGATTACCGCTTCGAGCGCCGCGCCGCGCCCGCCCGTACGGTGGTTCGCGCCGCCGACGGCCGCGTGCTGGCCACCTTCACCGACGGAGCCCGCACCGTGCTGCTGGCCGGCCCGACCCGTACCTGGAGCGAGCCACGCACCACCGACGCGGTGGTGCGCAGCGACGCCTGGGTACGGCTGATGGACGGCGTATGGAATCAGGGCAAGGAGCGGACCCGCTGGTTCCGGGGGTGGTTCCCCAAGGCCCTGGCCGACCGCGGTCCGGACGTCTTCGCCGTGGCGTTCCAGTACGGCGACGGGGCGCGCGATCGGCACACCGCATCGGGCCTGCGCTACGCCGGCGAGGCCCACTTCGGGCCACTCCTCCCCGGGCAGTCGCCGACGTCGTCCTTTTCCCGCGATGAGAAGTCCGACTTCTACGACTACCTCGGCGTTCCCTGGAGCTTCCCGGACGGCATCCGCAAGCACCCGGAGAAGAAGCGCTACGGGGACGTGGACTGCTCCGGCTTCATGCGCCTGGTCTGGGGCTACCGCATGGGCTACCCCATGCACGCCACCAACAGGCCGGGGGTCGGTCTGCCCCGCCGGGCCCACGCCATCGCCTCCCGGGCCCCCGGCGTGCTGCTGATCCCGAACACCGGCCGACGACCTGACGACATCAGCCCGCTTCTCCCCGGCGACCTCGTCTTCTTCGCCATCGAGAGTGGCCGGCCTCGCAGCATCGACCACGTCGGCATGTACATGGGGCCGGACACCGACGGGCACCCGCGCTTCTACTCCAGCCGCTCGCGGGCCAACGGGCCCACCATGGGCGACCTGGCCGGCCGCGCGACGCTCGACGGCCATGGCTTCTACGCCCAGGGGTTCCGCACGGCCCGCCGCCTGTGAAGCCGACGCCCCCAACCCGCAGCCCTAGGAGAGACCCCCCATGGACACCCCCCTCCTCACCCGGGACCCCACCGACCGCCGCCGCCCCTCGCACATCAGCAGACGCCGCGGCCGCGCCAAGCGCCGTCGACGGACCACCATCAGCCGGGAGTCATACGCCCTGCTGCTGATCCTGGCGGCTGCCGCGGTGCTCTACGCCTGGGCCATCGGCCGTTCCCCTGTGCACCCCTACTACAGCGCGGCCGTGCGGTCGATGGCGGCGGACTGGCACGCCTTCGTCTTCGGCGGGCTCGACCCGAGCGGCTCGATCACCCTGGACAAGATCCCCGGTGCGCTGTGGCCGCAGGCCCTCTCCGTCAGGCTCTTCGGACCGCACACCTGGGCGGTGGTCCTGCCGCAGGTGCTGGAGGGCGTACTCGCCGTCTGGGCGCTGCACCGGATCGTCCGTGCCTGGGCCGGCCCCCTCGCAGGGCTGCTCGCCGCGCTGGCCCTCACCCTCACCCCGGTCACCGTCGCGCTCAACCGGCACAACATCCCCGACACTCTGCTCGTCCTGCTGCTGGTGCTCGCGGCGGGATCGCTGCAGAAGGCCATCGGCACCGGGAGGCTGCTGCCGCTGCTCGTCTGCGGGGCATGGGTGGGGCTGGCTTTCCAGGCCAAGATGCTCCAAGCCTGGCTCGTCCTGCCGGTCTTCGCCGCGGTGTACCAACTGGCGGCTCCCGGCTCCCGGCTGGACCGGGTCCGGCGGCTGCTGCTCGGCGGGATCTCCGCTCTCGTCGTCTCCTGCTCGTGGCCTCTGCTGGTATGGGTCGTCCCCGCCGCCCACCGCCCCTACATCGACGCAACCACCGACAACAACCCCTTCACCCTGGTCTTCGGCTACAACGGGCTGAGCCGCTTCGGCGACGACCCGGAGGCACTGGGCGCCGTCGCCGGAACAGCCGCCAGCCGCACCACCGGGAACACAGGTTGGAGCATGGTGGTCAACCAGACCGTCGGCCCGCAGATCGCGTGGCTCCTGCCGCTCGCCGTGCTGGCCCTGGCGCTGGGCGTGTGGTGGCGCACCGGACAACCGCGCACCGACGGGCCGCGGGCGGGGTTCCTGCTCTGGGGCGGCTGGCTGGCGGTGCACATCGTGGTCTTCAGCAACTCCAACGGCAACCACGGCTACTACACGACCGTACTGGCCCCGGCCCTCGCCGCGCTGACCGGCGGCGGAGTCGCCCTCTTCTGGGCCGAGCACCGCGCCGGTGGCCGACGTCGAGCGGCGCTTCCGGTCGCCGTCGGGCTCACCGCCCTATGGGCCGCGGCAGTTCACGGCCCGCACAGCGAGTTCGCACCCTGGCTACTGCCGGTGGTGCTGATGCTCGGCCTGTGCGGGACCGTCGGCCTGTGGACCAGCGGGCCGCACACCACGCGACGGGCGGTGCACAGCGCCCTCGCGGCGTCCCTGACGGCCGTACTGCTCGCCCCGGCCGTCTGGGCGGCATCCTGCCTGCACCCGCGGTACCCCGGCTCATCGATGGAGCCACTGGCCGGACCGGTCGGACCCGGCTACGACGACAGGCGCCACCGCCCGGCCAAGATCCCACGATTCCCCCTGAACCAACCGTCCGCGCGGGACACCGCACTGCTGAACTACCTCTCCGCGCACCGTTCCGGGGAGAAGTACCTGCTGGCCACCCAAGCCGCCTACGGCGCCGAGCCCCTGCTGCGCGCCACCCCCCAACCCATACTGGTCATGGGCGGCTTCACCGGCCTGACCCCCTATCCGACCGCACCACAGCTCGGAGACCTGGTCTCCACCCACCAACTGCGCTACGCCCTTCTCACCACACGTCGCCCGTCCACACCGGCATCGGCCTGGGTGAAGAAGAGCTGCACCCCCGTCCCTCCGAGCGCCTACGGTCGGGGCACGGGCGGAAGCCTCACCCTGTACGACTGCGCCGGGAGCAAATGACCTCGTGAATTCGGAGCGTGAAAGGTTCCTCTGTGGGGTCGCGGGGGCCTCCCTTATCCGTCCCTTAAGCCGCGGATAAGGCGCCCTTGAGGTTCTGCCTCTGCGTGTTCACATGTGCGAGCTCATCTGTTTCCGGTGGCACAAATGAGTGGAGGGTCACGCGGCATGCACGCTCGGTGATTCGGCTCTTTGGTGAGGCGTCCAACGACGGTCGAGGAATGTCAAATTAAAGTAAAGCCTACGCTTCGCCGAGCGGTCGAGACGGGCCGGACCGGCCACCCGGCTTTCGTCCAAGTCGCGTGGGGATCGGGCTAGTTGACGCCCCATCAGAGCAACTTCTCCTGGTGGTTGAATGAGTGTCAACTTTGCGCGTAAGGCAACCTTGTTCAAATCGCACTTTCCGTCTGGCAGGATTCCCGGCACCCCATCCAACTGGGGAAAGCAGTCCGATATGCCCGGTCGCGGAAGTAAAGGCCGGGCAGCTGCATGACAGCCGTGAAGCGCCGAATGCAGCAGCCTGCACAGCCGGACGGACCACAGGTCCGTCCCGCGGGTTACCCCCCACTCGGATTCAAGGAGCACGATGCACAGACGTCGCATGTCCCGCCGTAGAAAGGCCCTGATAGCCGCCATCGGCACGGCTCTCTCCGGAGGTCTGCTGTTCGGCCTGGGTGCCCTCGCCCAGGCCGATGTGGACCGCGGCACCGTCTACGGCGGGCAGGGAAACTTCCGGACGGTCAACCAACGGGCCCAGCCGTCCCTCTCGGCTCAGATCAAGGGCTCTTCGAGAGTCGGCGACCGGATCCAGATGTCCTGCCGCACCACCGGGGACACCGTGGAGAACAACGCGCGGTGGATCTACACCGGTTCCTACTACATCGCTGACGCGTTCATCCGCGAGAGCACCACCGGCCTGCCCGTCTGCGGCTCGACCCCCAACCCGAAGCCCACCCAGCCCGACTCCGGCCCCACGACCTCGAAGTCCCTGAACATCGCCATGCAGAAGCAGGTCAGGACCCAGTGGTGCTGGGACGCCTCGGGCGTGACGATCGCCAACTACTGGGGCCGCAGCGTCACCCAGGAGCGGTTCTGCCAACTCGCCGCCCAGGGAACGTGGGTGGACTGCAACAACCAGCCGGCGACACTGGAGGACATGGCCAACGGCCTGGCCAAGCTGGGACTGAGCAACAGCGGCCGCAGCCTGTACCGCAACGCGTCGTTCCGCGAGTCGAGTGCCGAGATCGCCGCAGGCCGGCCATTCGCCGTCCGGTTCGGCTGGCTCAGCGGGGGCGGCCACATGAATGTCATCTACGGCTACGACAGCGCCACCAACATGATCGCGGTCGGCGACCCCTGGCAGACCACCCAGACGTACACCTGGTGGAACTACTCCACCTACGTGAACAACAACTCGTTCCAGTGGACCCACTCCCGGGTCGGCATCCAGGGCTGAGGAGAGGACCCCGACCATGCACACCATGCACACCATGCACACCATGCACACCATGTGGCGCATCAAGCGCACAGCGGTCCGGGCTGCCGTCCTGGCCACCACCGCGGTCGCCGCCACCCTGTGCGCGAGCGTTTCCGCGCAGGGCGCGGAAGGCGACGGGATCGCGGGCTACCAGTCCGCGCAGCAGACCCTACGCAGCGACCAGGTTCGGGACACCGTCTCCCGCTTCCTTGTGCAGACCGGCCAGGCTGGTGGCCCCGCCGCCGCGGACGGCGGCGCCCAGGGTGGCCCCGACAGCGCAGCAGTCGCTCCCGCCGCGCGGCCCCGGTTCAAGCTCAAGGATCCGGTGCCGATGTTCGAGATCAGCCCCGAGTTCGTGGCCGGCAAGGCCCGGACCACCCCGCAGACCGCGCTGCGCCTCTCCTATCTGGCCTCCCGGGTGAACGCCTCCGACGGCCGTTCGGCCTCCGTACTGCTCGCGCCCCGGGGGAACCCCTCCTCGACGGGCAGCGCCCTGCGGAAACCCGGCGCCGAGGGCTGGCAGCTGGCCGGCATCCGGGACGGGGACAAGGACCTCACCCTGGCCGAACGCGGCACCGCGCGGGCCCGTGTCTTCACCGAGCCGCAGATCCACGCCTGGTACCGGCTCACCGCCGAAGGCATGGTCGAGCCGCTCAACGAAGAGGCGAAGACCGGTCTCCGCGGCAAGCGCGCCATCACCCTCGCCGCCTACCGGAAGCTGGTGTCCGCCCGGTACGGCGACAAGCTGCCCGGCTCCGCGTACGACCGCAAGGGCAAGGCCGGTGGGTACACCGACCTCACGCAGGACCAGCCGACCCAGGCGGCCGCCACCTCCGGGCGACCGGCGGCGGACGAGGCGTCCTGGCAGCCGGTCGCCGTCACCGGGGCTGCCGCCCTGGCGGCGGTCGGCGGTTCGGCGGTGTACGTACACCGCCGGCGGACGGCCTCCGCGCGCTGATCCTTCCGCGTCGGACCGGCGCCCGCCCACCGGGAGTGGGCGGGCGCCCGAGTTCGTCGAGGGAGGAGCGCGACGCGCGCACGGCTCCCCGCGACGCCGTGGTCCAGGCAAGCTGCTGCCCCGCGTTCGCGGACATCAAGTGGGAGACGCGTCAGCCTGGTCAGCTGAAACCTGCCTGTGCGAGTTCGCTGCTGGAGGCTTCCACCATTTTCCGTACCATCTCGTCAGGGGGATCTCCGGCAGCCGCCTGCAGTGAGTTAAGGCTGTATCCGTCCGGCGTCAGCCGCAACAGTGTGTCTGCGATGCGGAACCGAGCGTCAGGGAACGCCGTTCCTTTGCTCTGCTCGGGGCCCGGCTTCAGGCTGGACACCAATTCCTGGATTTCCGTTGGTGCATCAATCGATGCCAGTACAGCCTGAACCGTGCTCACTTCGGACACCAGAAGGTCTCCCAGGCGATCTGCCATGCCTGCGCCCGACCTCTTCTGAACTTTGCGCGCCTCCCTGGTGTATCGGTCGAGAAGTAGATGAAGCGAGGCTCCTGGAGGGGGTGGGAAAGGGTTCATGGCGTCGAGGATGGACGTCAGCCACTCGGTCATCCACTGGCCCGCTAGCCCCAGTTCTTCCCAACAGAGTCCATGAAGGTTCTCTGCCAGGTAATGAGCCCTTTCAAATGCCTTGCGGGAGGGGGTCATAGGGGATGGGACGTCTGGCGTGCCGTAAATGTCCTGCAGTTCCGCTGATCGCCGTTCGGCCAGTGTGCAGAAGAGCGACAGATGGACATAGACGTGAAACGCCGCTAGGGCGCGGTGCGTGTCCCAGCGGTTCAACTCCTCAACCCCTGGTGAATTCCACAGCGACACCATTTTGCGACCTTCGACCGAATGGTGCTCGGTGTGTTTCTCAGGGGTCTCTTGGAGATCCTGAGCCAGCAGGGAATGGCCGTGACGGAAGTCGTAGAGTTTCTGGTGCAGCGACTCGTGGAGCAGGTGTTCGGCGACCCACCAAGGGTTCTTGAGGAGCTTCCTGTTCAGGAAGATCGCGCCTGTCACCCTGAATTGGGAACTTGACGACCTCCTCTCCCACCCTCCGACTCCCGGAGTGATTCCGATGAGATGAGTGTGCTCCAGGGCACTCCGTGACGTCTGGGGCAGGATTTCCGAAAGGAGTTCCGCGGATGTTTGCAGCGTGGCGATCTCGCCGGGAGTAGGGTCGCAAAGCGGCCCGCCGAACTCATGCTCAATGATTTTACGGAATGCGTAACCAGTGAGATCGTCGAGTTTTTCAGAGCTCCAGATCCACGCTGAGCGGGACTCTTGACCAAGCCAGCATGCATCAGTGGTGGCTCCGTGAAGAGGGATGCTCACGACATCATTCACAAGGCATCGAGCCGCCGTATCGAGCACCTCCACGCAAAGGTCGAAGGGCAGGACCACCGGCCTTCCAGTCCTTTGCTGCGCCAAAATCTCCTGGATTACCCGACGCACGAGTGGGTCGCCCAATGCCCTGTACTGTTGCTCCGCTCCGGCCTCTTCCAGGCGAGTAAGGAGCCGACGGGCAGCGGAGACGGATCCGCCGATCTTCGCGAGTCGGCGCTTGAAGGCGGCATGCATCTGCTCATGAATGTAGGCACTGTCGCCAAATGGCCTACCCCGTGCCAGTACTCCATCAAAACTTGCCATTTCCAGGATGGAGGATGCGCTCCCAGTTGTCTGCTCGACCATCGTCCTGCCTGTCCTCGGAGTTCATGTTCGGCGGGGTCCAGGATCCTGTCACGCTCTGTTTGAGCGCGGCAGGATCCCGGACGCACTGGGGAATTACTCCGGCAAGAGGTCGTCGTGATCGTGGTGGTGGCCGACCGCCTGAGGTTCCAGTAGAGCGCTGGTCGCATCGTGCTGGGCCTGGATTGCTTCCAGCTCTTCTTCGGTCACCTCGCGGTTGAACACGAGAACGACACGGGTGCGCCCCTTGGGTGATTTGGTCATGACCGTGCTCGATTCTTTGGAGTCGCTGGATTGTGTGCAACGTATCCCTGCGTGCGTTCGCCCGTCAATGTTCACCGAAAAAATATGACTGATGGGTTTCGGTCGTGAAACCAAAGGGGTCGAGGTGGTCGAGAGATTCGCCTGTAGTGCTGTGTTTTCACGCTTATTGAGGAGGGGTTTGGGGAGGATCGAAACTGGAGGGGATAATTGTTTGATGACGTCGGGGCCTCCTTGCTTGAACGGCTGATTCTGGAATAGGGTGCGAATGGGTGCTGCATGGAGGTGGAAATGTCTCAGCGGGATCATTCCTGCGGTTCTCCTGGGCTGGAGTCGTATGTAAGCCTGGCCTTTGATCGTGAACTAGGGATCAACGAAGTGGAGCAGGTGCGGCGGAGCCTCGGCGCACAGGCGGCCGTCTCGATTCCCTCTGCCGTGGCGGACGCATATGGTCGTGCGCGAGAGCTGGGGTTTTCCAAATCGTCACGCCCTGAGGTCGGTGCGCTTATTTCAGTGCTGGCGTCTGCGGTTCCTGGATATGGTCGTGTGCTGGAACTGGGCACGGGGGCTGGTCTCGGGCTCGCCTGGGTCGTGTATGGCCTAGGGGAGCGTAACGATGTCGAAGTGGTAAGCATCGAGATCGACCCTGTTCAAGCCGCGTTCGTGGCGAATTCCGGATGGCCGGAATGGGTGTCCATCGTTGCTGGTGACGCGCTAGAGATCGTCCCAACCATGGGGGCCTTCGATTTAATCTTCCTTGATGTCCCAGACGCCAAGAACAGAAGGCTCTGCGATGCTGTGGCCGCACTGAGGCCAGGTGGAAAACTGCTCATCGATGATATGGGGTTACCTGGCGCCTCGAATTCCCCAAGCGGTGCTGGTCTCGCGACTATCCGTGATCAACTATTCAGTGATCGCCGGCTCGTCTGCGCTGAGCTCGCATATTCAAGCGGGATGATTCTCGCGGTCCGTAGAAGGGACTAACCTCGCCGTGCGCGCACCGCGCATTGGCCGTCGGCCGCTTCCTGGTCGCCGCGGTGCGGGGAAGGCCACCCGTCCACCTGACGTGCGCCATGTCCTGGGTGAGTGGGGGATCCTATACTGCCCAGCGTGTCATCGAGCGGGAAGTTATCAGCGGGTGGCAGCCGGCTCCGGTTCGCAGTGCTCGGTCCGCTCCGGGCCTGGCGCGGCGGCGTGCAGCTGGAGCTCGGCCCGGTTCGCCAGCAGGCTCTGCTGACGGCGCTGCTGCTGCGGCCGGGCACGACCGTCAGCCGACAGCAGCTGCTTGACGGGGTATGGGGTTCGGAGCCGCCGGGCACGGGTGCCAAGGTGATCCCGGTCTACGTGCACCAGCTGCGCAAACGTCTGGGCCGTGAGGGAGACGGCCCCTCCGACTCCGTGATCGTCACCGACCGCGGTGGCTACCGCTTCGTCCCACAGAACGTCTGGATGGACGTGGCTCGGCTGAAGGAGATCGTCGCCGAGGCGCACGCCGCGCGGGACTCCGGTGACCTGGACGCCGCGGCGGGGGCGTGGTCCACCGCCCTGGAGCTGTTCCGGGGCGATCCCCTGGCCGGGATTCCTGGGCCCTTCGCCCAGGGAGAGCGCCTGCGGCTGACGGAGCACAGGCTCGCGTTGGTGCAGGACAAGGTGGCGTGCCAGCTGCGGCTGGGCCGCCAAGCCGAGGTCGTGGGAGAGCTGTACGCCCTGGCCGAGACGCATCCGCACAACGAGTCGCTGGCCGCCCTGTTGATGCGTGCTCTCTACGCCGGCAACCGGCAGGCTGATGCGCTGGCTGTCTTCGCCAAGGTGCGCCGCCGTCTGGTGAGGGACCAGGGCGCGGAGCCAGGCGGTGAGCTGCGGCGGGTGCACGAGGCGGTGCTGCGCGCTGATGAAGCCTTCCTTCTCGGCGCGTCGCCACGGCCGCACCGGACGACGGACGGCGCGTCGCCACGACCGCGCCAGTCGACGGACCGGCGGCCCGCACCTGCTCACCCGCTCCGACGCGTGCGCAATGAACTACCAGTCGGCGTAGGCGGGTTCACCGGCCGAGGCCGCGAGCTCGACATGCTCCTTGCGCCGGCCGATGAGCAGACGGTGACGGTCCGCGCGGTGGACGGCATGGCCGGGGTCGGCAAGACCGCGCTGGTGGTGTGCGCCGCGCGTGCGATGCGGGAGTGCTATCCGGACGGCTGCCTGTTCGTGGACCTCCACGGTCATCGCGAGGGGCGGCAGCCAACGGTCCCGCACCGCGCGCTGGGCCGGTTGCTGCGGGCAGTCGGCGATACCGGCGAAGGCGACGACGAGACATCGGAGGACCTCGACGGGCTGGCCGCGTCATGGAGGGCCGCGACCGCCGACCTCCGGCTGATCCTGGTGGTCGATGACGCATCCGCTGCCGAGCAGGTGCGCCCGCTGCTGCCCGCCGGGCCCGGCAGCCTCGTGCTGGTGACCAGCCGTCAGCGACTGACCGGACTGGACGCCGACCGCAGGATCTCGCTGGCGCCGCTGGACACCGACGAGGCGGTGGCCCTGCTGACCCGCATCGTCGGCGATCCGGGCTCCGATCCCGAGCGTGCGGCGGTGCGCGAGCTGGCCCGCCTCTGCGGCCGGCTGCCGCTGGCCCTGCGTGTCGTCGGGGCGCGGATACAGAGCCGCCCCTCATGGGCGCTGGAGCGCATGGCGGCCCGGCTGGCTGACGACGAGCACCGGCTCGGCGAGCTCGCCGTGGAGGACCGCAGCGTCGAGGCGGCCTTCCGGGTCTCCTACGACCACCTCCCGGACATCGAACGGCGCGCGTTCCGCGCGCTGGGCCTGTCGCCGACCGTGGAGCTCGACCGGCTGACGCTGGCCGCCATGCTCGACCTCATGCCACCCGACGCCGAGCGCGCCCTGGAGAGCCTGGTCGAGGCAAGCCTTGTCCAGCAGGTGTCCGCGGACCGCTACCGCCTGCACGACCTGGTCGCGGTCTACGCCCGGCGCCTCGCCGCCGCATACCCCGCGGACGTCGCTGCGACCCGGGCCGGGGTGTTACGGCTCTACGTGGCCGCCGCCCGCCGCGCGAGCGACTGGGGCCCCTCTGCCTTCCCTGCCGGCCCGCGGCCGGACACCGCGCCCTTCGCGGACTGGGAGGAGGCCTCGGCCTGGCTGGACGCGGTGGGCTACGAGCTGGTCGACGTGGTCGGCCATGCGGCGGCCGTGGGGCACGTGGACGACGCCTGCTGGCTCGCCGAGGGGCTGTGCGACTACCTCACCCGACAGGGCCGGTACCACGAGTGCCGGGCCGCCATCGAGATCGCGCTGCCGCTGGCGGAGCAGGCCACCGACCAGCGGATGGTCTCCGAACTGCGCACCTGTATGGGCATAGCGCTCGGCCTGCAGGGCCAGTACGAGCAGGCGCGCCGCTGGCTGAGGGATGCCCTGGAGATCAGCCGCCGTACCGGAGACCTGATGGAGCAGGCCCGGGCCCTGGGTTCCCTCGGGATCTTCGCCAATGCGGCAGGGGAACCGGCCGAGGCCGCCGCGCTCCTGGCTGAATCCGCGGGCCTTGCCCAGGTGGACGACGACTGGCCCACTGTCATGTACTTGGCCAACATCGGCGCCATCCACCATCAGGTGGGGCAGCACGAAGAGGCCCACGACTGCTACGCCGCATCGGTCGTCCTCGCCGAGAAGATCGGCAGCCCCAGGATCCTGAGCAAGACGCTGTTCCGCATGGGGACCCTCCAGCTCGACCGCGGGAGGCACGCGGAGGCTGCCGACTCGCTCCGCAGGGCCGCCGGACTCGCCGAACGCGTCAGGGACATCCCGCTGTACGCCGCGGTCCTCGGCAGACTGGCCACCGCCGAGGAGTGCCTGGGCAACCCGGCCGGGGCGAAGGAACTCCACCGCCGGGCACTCGCGGCGGTCGGCGAACGGTCCGGCACCAGGCTGGAGGCCGAGATCCGCAACCGGCTCGGCTGGCGCCACGCCGCGACGGAAGACCTCACCCAGGCGCGCGACCGGTATGAGCGGGCCATCGCCCGCTCCTGCACCGACCCCGGGGAACTCGCCCGCACCATCGACGGCCTGCACCGCAGCGGACAACCAGGCCCCGGCGGCTCCAGCCCCCCGAGGACGCCGGCATGACGCCGCCGCGATGGAGCCCCGGCTCGGCGCACGCGCACCGCTGCGGCGGGGCGGCGGGGCGGCGCGCTGAGGGCTGAGGGGGCGATCTGAAGGGCTGACGGAAGCGGTGATCGACGGCGTAGAAGAGCGGACCACCGAAACCCTCGCGTCAGCGGAGAGCTCCGGTGGGCCACTTGGAGTGACGTCAGTTACCGGCCCGCGATGGAGTATGCGGGTCCGCCGACCTTGTGCCACACCGTCCCGCTACCGGTCCACCGGAACACCGCGTCGCTGTTGGGCGACAGGCCGTACAGCGCGTCTCCGGCGACGGCGAACTGGTGGCCTGCGCCACCGACTTTGCTCCAGTTGTTGGGCCCGTTCATCTTGTAGAGGTCGCCGTTGCTGGGGTTGGTGGCGAACAGGCCGGCTCCACCGCCGTAGAGGGTTCCGGCAGCGCCGCCGACTTTGTTCCACGCGGTACCGTTACCGGTCCACTGGAAGACGGCGCTCTTGTCGGGGCTGAGTCCGAACAGGCTGTTACCGGTGACGGCGAACTGTGCCCCAGCGCCACCGACTTTGCTCCAGTTGTTGGGCCCGTTCATCTTGTAGAGGTCGCCGTTGCTGGGGTTGGTGGCGAACAGGCCGGCTCCACCGCCGTAGAGGGTTCCGGCGGCCCCGCCGACCTTGTTCCAGGTGGTGCCGTTGCCGGTCCACTGGAAGACGGCGCTGCCGTCGGGTGAGAGTCCGAACAGGCTGTTGCCGGTGACGGCGAAGGTCTTGCCGGGTCCGCCGACCTTGCTCCAGTTGTTGGGCCCGTTCATCTTGTACAGGTCCCCGTTGTCGGGGTTGGTGGCAAATACACCGGCGCCGCCCGCGTACAGCCTGCCCGCCGGTCCACCGACCTTGATCCAGCTGCTGCCGTTGCCGGTCCATTGGAAGACGCCGGAACGGTCCGGGGACTGGGCGAACAGGCTACTGCCGGTTGACACGCCACAGTTGCCGCTGGTCTCGTAGTGCTGGTTGTACTCCCATGTGACGGGAACGAGGCGCCCGCCAATGGTGGCCTGTACGACGGAGCCGTTCAGTTTCTGCTCGTAGTGCAAGTGCGCCCCGGTGGTCCAGCTGCCGGTGTTGCCGACGGTTCCGATCTGTCGGCCCTGCTCCACGTCGTTGCCGACGGCGACGTCGCGCCGGTCCAGGTGCAGGTACCGGGTCTGCCAGCCGCCGCCGTGGTCGATCACGATGAAGTTTCCGGCTTGACTGTCGAACTGTGAGGTGACGACGCGTCCGCCTGCCGAGGCCAGGGCGGGTGTGCCCTGAGTGGCTCCACCGGCGGAGACCATGTCGACCATGTACTGGCTGGCGTGTCCATCGTGCGTGGACGTCGTCCACCGTTGCCCGCAGGGAATGGGCAGCTGGAAGGGGGGAGCGGTGGCGACCTTGGTGTTCGCCGCCGGGGGTGTTGCGGTGGTCGCGGCCGCCGCCGGGGCGGCGGGCAGGAGGGCTGTGATCGGTGCGAGCAGCAGTGCTGCCGCCGCCAGGAAGCCGGCCCATGTGATCCTCATGCGTCTCCTTGGGACGGGGGTGCGATAGGGGAGAGGGAAGTGGGGCGATCGCTATTCGGTGGCGATGCTCGCGGCGGGTCCGCCGATCTTGGTCCATGGGAAGGTCGCTGACCCGGACCATTGGAAGATGCCGCTCTTGTCGGGGCTCAACCCGTAGAGCCGGTCACCGGTGACCGCGAAGGTCTTCCCGGGACCACCGGCCTTGGACCAGTTGTCCGGTACGCCGCTGAACTTGTAGATGTCGCCGTTGCCGGGGTTGGTGGCGAACAACCCGGCGCCACCGCCGTAGAGGGTTCCGGCCGGTCCACCGACCCTGCTCCAGGTCGTGCCCGACCCGGCCCATTTGAAGATCGCACCACCGTTGGGCGACAGGCCGTACAGTGCCTCGTTGGTGACCGCGAAGGTCTTTCCTGGTCCGCCGACCTTGGTCCAGTTGTCCGGGGTGCCGTTGTACTTGTAGATGTCGCCGTTGCTGGGGTTGGTGGCGAACAGGCCGGCGCCGCCTGCGTACAGCGTGGCGGCCGGTCCGCCGATCCTCGTCCAGGTGGTCCCTGATCCGGTCCACCGGAAGACGGCTTTCTTGTCCGGGCTGAGCCCGTACAGTGTGCCGCCGGTGACGACGAACTGGGCTCCGGGTCCGCCGACCTTGGTCCAGTTGTCCGGGGTGCCGTTGTACTTGTAGATGTCGCCAGTGGTCGGGTTGGTGGCGAACAGGCCACCGTCGCCGCCGATCAGTGTGCCTGCCGGTCCGCCGATCCTCGTCCAGGAGTTTCCGGCCGTCCGCTGGTGGACGGCGCTCTTGTCGGGGCTCAGTGCGTACAGATGATGCGGGGTGTAGGGCCGCGCCCGCCAGGTGAGCGGTGCCAGGTCCACTCCGCCTGTGCCCCAGCCCGCGCTGCTGAGCCATTGGCTCCCGTCGCGGTCGGTGACGACTTCGGCGGCGTGGGACGGCAAGCGGCCCACCTGGCCGGTGGCCGTGAAGTGCAGCGGATCGGAGCTGGCGTACACCTCGGCCCCGACATAGTCGGCCGGTGCGGAACCGCCGATGAACAGGTACCAGAGGCCGTTGCGCTGTGTCACGTACGGGGATTCGGTCCAGCCGTCGCCGGGGGCGGTGAACGCGGTCTTGCGGGGGCTCCAGGTGATCAGGTCCGGACTCGTCCGGTACGCGACGATGTTGCGTCCCCCGGTGGCCGTCTCGGTGGCGGTGTAGTACATGACCCACTGGGAGCCGACCCGGACGACCATCGGGTCGCGTGCTTCGTGTCCGTCACGGAACAGTGGCCCTCCGGGCCTCCGTTCCCAGTGGATCAAGTCGGTGGAGGTGGCCAGGTTGATCTGACTCCTGGACGGGTCGCCGATGGTCTGCCCGCCCGCGTAGAACATGTAGTACGTGGAGCCGGAGCGGACGACGTGCGGTGCCCACAGGTGCGACTCTCCGTAGGAGGGGTCGACCGTCAGGGCCATGGGTTGCTTGGTCCATGGCCCGCGCAGGCTGGGTGCCGTGGCGTGCGCGAACGAGTCCTCGTTCTCCGGGTCGGCCGGTTCGGCGTGGGTGATGCCGAACAGGTGCCAGGTCCCGGTGGCCTCGTCACGGATGAAGGCGTGGTCGTTGATGTACCAGGGCTGTGATTCCCCGGTGCCGGGGTTGTAGACCCGGACGAAGTCTCCGGTGGTCACCGAGTCGGTGTTCGCGGAGGCGGTGGCGAGGTGTCGGGCAGGTGCCGGGGCGGCGTCGGCGGGGAACATCCCGAGTGAGACCGCGACGAAGGCAGCAGCCAGGGTGATGCGTGAGAACACGTGGCTCCAGAGGAAAGAGCGGACGGGCCCAGCCCAGGCGGCCTGGGCCCGTCAGCTGGTGACATCGCCGGCTACCGGCCCGCGATGAAGGAGGCGGGACCACCGACCTTGTGCCAGGTCGTGCCGTTGCCGCTCCACTTGAAGACCGCGTCGCTGTTGGGCGACAAGCCGTACAGCGCGTCTCCGGCGACGGCGAACTGGTGGCCTGCGCCACCGACTTTGCTCCAGTTGTTGGGCCCGTTCATCTTGTACAGGTCCCCGTTGCTGGGGTTGGTGGCGAACAGGCCGGCTCCACCGCCGTAGAGGGTTCCGGCAGCGCCGCCGACCTTGTTCCACGCGGTACCGTTACCGGTCCACTGGAAGACGGCGCTCTTGTCGGGGCTGAGTCCGAACAGGCTGTTACCGGTGACGGCGAACTGTGCCCCAGCGCCACCAACTTTGCTCCAGTTGTTGGGCCCGTTGAACTTGTACAGGTCCCCGTTGCTGGGGTTGGTGGCGAACAGGCCGGCTCCACCGCCGTAGAGGGCTCCGGCGGCCCCGCCGACCTTGTTCCAGGTGGTGCCGTTGCCGGTCCACTGGAAGACGGCGCTGCCGTCGGGTGAGAGTCCGAACAGGCTGTTGCCGGTGACGGCGAAGGTCTTGCCGGGTCCGCCGACCTTGCTCCAGTTGTTGGGCCCGTTCATCTTGTACAGGTCCCCGCTGCTGGGGTTGGTGGCGAACAGGCCCGCTCCGCCCGCGTACAGTGTCCCCGCCGCCCCGCCGACCTTGTTCCACGCGGTGCCGTTGCCGGACCACTGGAACACACCGGAACGGTCTGGAGACTGGGCGAACAGGCTGCTGCCAGTGGACACACCACAGTTCGTGCTGGTCATGGTGATCGGGTTGTCGGGGTCCATAACCAACGGCCCCCGCCCCTGAAGGACGGGGTTGACGATGTGCTGGTTGTCGGCGTCCTGGTCGCTGGCGGGGTTGTAGAGCTGCTCGTAGTGCAGGTGCGGCCTGCCTTCCGATCCGACATCCCCCATGTAGCCGACCACGTCGCCGCGCTTGACCCACGTGCCGGCCTTCGCGACGCCGGTCATGTGCATGTACGTGGTGAACCATCCGCCGCCGTGCCTGATCTCCAGCCCGCCCGGCGAGAAGTTCTCGTGCACGTAGCCGTCGGCTGAGGCCAGGACGGGGCTTCCCTCCCGCATGCCCTGCCGGTACATGTCGATCTTTTTGTCGTCTGGGTTATGACCCCGGTAGGTCTTCAGCTCGATCACGCTGTTACAGGGGAAGGGAAGCAGGAAGTCCGGCCGGTCGGCCGCCGCCTTCGCTGGTGGAGCCGGGGCGGAGGCCGAGGCGGGCGTGGGCGTGATCGGTGCGAGCAGCAGCGCCGCCGCCGCTGCCAGGAGGCCGACCCGTGTGATTCTCATGCATCTCCTTGGAATGAGATGGATCCTAAAAGGCCGTGACGAACCGACATGAAAAGGGTGAAGGTGTGGCTTGGTTCGCAGAACGGCGCCAGTCGTGTGGTGATTTCTGGCGTCTGCGTTCCGGGTGAACTCGTCGGCTGATGTGGGTTGTCTCTGGCGCGTGCAGTTCGGAGCGGTTCACGATGGTGGTCATGAGCGTCGTTCCCGATGCCACCGGCGACCCCGTATCGCCGCCCTGGTGCCGACCTTCACTCTGGCAGCGCGGACTGAAATTCCAGTGAAGTCGTGGTCCAGCCAGCCGGCCCCGGCGTTGATGGGGCGGGGACGGGCGGGCCAGTGCTGCGCGGATGTGCTGTACGGGCACGGTGGCGGTCCTCCACGTCCACACCGTGTGCGGCGCGCCCGAGCTTTCGGACGGGCGGTGTGGTTCGGTGATCGGAGGAGGCGGTCGGCCCGAAAGCGCACCACAGCCGCGCGAAGCGTGATTGCGCCGTCTTCGGCCTCCCGAGCACAGAGCGGGCTTCGGATGTTCGGGGGCCTAGAATCTCGACGCCGTCCGGGAGGACGGTACGGGGAGGTGCGGCGCTCAGGCCGTTCTGCCCCGAGTCACCTACATCGGTCAGAGGGAAGAACCTGTGCATCGCCGCTTTAGCATCCGCTTCGGCCTCATGGCCGCCGTGCTGGGAATCTCGCTCACCGCCTGCGGCGGCGACGGCGACGGCGGGACGCGAGAGCCCTTGGGGGCCGAGGACGGTCGAGCGACGACCGCGGCCGGTGGGGAGAGCCCAGCTGTGAAGTACACGCCGCAGTGGGAACCGGCCTTGGCGATGGGCGAGTCGGCGCCGGGGCTGTACGAGTCCGACAGCGGGAAGTTCCAGATAGCCGCCCAGAAGGTCGTCAAGGCACGTCCCGATGTGCTGGAGAACTATGTGGCCCACGACCGGACCTTGGAGGGCGGGACCGGCTACTTCGTCTACGTGACGTACACCCTCAAGGAAGGGAGTTCGACGGGCAACCCCGACCTCAACCTGGGCATCGGGATCTACGACGAGACCGGCCACACGGTGGCGGAGCGACCCACTGTCCACTCCGGCTACGAGGAGGGCGGATGCCCCGTCGCATCGATCTACCTCGGCTGGGACATCGGCGAGACGCGCACACTGTGCTCGATGTACATCGCGAAGGCCGGGAAGCCGACGCCCACACGACTGGCCTGGGCCTCGGAGACCTACGGCATCGGTATCTACAAGTCGGGGCCGTCGTGGAAGTGGGCCACTCGCTGACCGTCGGCGAGTTCGTCCGCGAACTCCGCGGCCCGTTCCGCGTACCGGGCGGCGACCGGATCGTCGGCGCGCCACACCAGGCCGCGCCGGATCGGGCGCGGGTGCGCCGCGTACCGCCTCGCGGGCGGTACGCGGCCTCGATCGGTGTTTGTACCGCGCCGGGTGCGCCCGCGGCGACGACGCGGGCGCCGAGTCGTCAGGCGGGCTGGACGGTGATGGTGCAGAGGCGCTTGGTGGCCCGGGTCAGGGCTACGTACAGGTCTCTTTCCCCACCGGGGCGGGCCGTGATGATCTCCTCGGGGTTCACGACGACGACCCCGTCGAATTCCAGGCCGCGTCCTTCGGACGCCGGCACGATGCGTGCGTGGTGAGCGATGCCCTGGGCCGTCAGCTCGCTCACCCTGGTGTCCGCGCAGATCACTCCCAGAAGCTCGCCCGGGTGCGCGGTGCTCTGGGCGCGGAGTTCCTGAACGACGGCGGTGACCAATCCGTCCGGAGGTGTGGTCACGGTGCGAGGGCTCTCACCGCTTCGCAGTGACCGTGTGGGCTTCTGGTCCGGAGCGATCCGCGTGAGCAGGTCCCGGACGCTCTCCAGGATCTCCTGCGTGGTGCGGTAGCTGACGGTCAGGTCGTGCAGTGTGAACCGCGGTCCGACGTGGGGGCTCAGTGCTTCCTTCCAGTCGCGTGCTGTCGCGACCGGGCCTGCCTGGGCGAAGTCACCCACCAGCGTCATCGCCCTCGCCGGGCAGCGGCGGACGATCATCCGCCACTGCATGGCGGTCAGTTCCTGCGCCTCGTCGACGACGACGTGCCCGTACGTCCGCTCAGGGGGGCCGTCGACCAGGCTCGCCGCCTCGTCCAGCAACGGCACATCGGCATCGGTCCACGGGTCGTCCGGACCGCGCAGCAGAAGGGACCGCTCCTGCGCGGTCAGGCGAGGCAGGTGCTCGGCGAGAGCGCCGGCGTCCGTCAGGAGCGCCTTCACGAGGTCACCGGGTACCAGCCGCGGCCACAACACCTCGACCGCTCGGTCGACGCCGGCGTCGTCGAGGAGATCGGCTCGGATGGCGTCCAGGTCCAGCTCGTGGACCGGACCCGAGTCGGCCGCACCTTCGACACGACGCTGGGCGGCTCCCGTGAACCGGTCGAGGTCCATGCCCGTCATCCTTTCGGCATCGGCGTCGATCTGCTCCAGGAGGTCGCCCATGTCTCGTCGCGTCGCGTCGGTGACGGCGTCGACCAAGAGCTCTTTGAACACCTGACGGGCGGGGTTGTGCCCCGGTACGGCCGCCACGGCGGCGTCGCGTGCCGTGGCGACCTCCTCGCCGGACAGGTGAACCAGTGTCTGTCCGACCCGCACGGTGAATCCACCGGCGGGGGCCTGGTGGACGCGCAGCAGTCCGGCCAAGGCGTCGGCGAGGTCGGAGCCGCCCTTGAGACGCGCCGTATCGAACGAGTCCACCGTGTCCGTGGACACTCCGGCCAGTTCCCGGCAGGTCGCCAGAACGACGTCGTTCTCTCCGAGCGAGGGAAGGACCTGGGAGATGTAGTCGAGGAACCGGGCGTTCGGGCCCACCACCAGGACACCCTCCTCCGCGGCGCGCGGGAACGCGTACAGGACATAGGCCGCCCGGTGCAGGGCGACCACCGTCTTGCCGGTGCCGGGCCCGCCCTGCACCACGGTCACCCCGCGGTGGGCGGAGCGGACGATCTCGTCCTGCTCGGCCTGCAGCGTCGCGACGGCCGCGTGCATCCTGCCCGTACGCCGTGCCGACAGAGCCTCGGTCAACGGGCCGTCCCCCACGACGTCCTCGTCGGTCGGGGCGGTCCCGTCCAGCAGTTCGTCGCTCACCGAGATGACCGTGCGCTCCTCGAGGCGCAGGTGCCGGCGCCGCCGCAGGTCCATCGGGTGGACCGGTGTCGCCTCGTAGAAGGGCCGCGCCGCGTTCGCGCGCCAGTCCACGAGCAGAGGCAGGTCATCCTCCTCCGTATGCAGTCCGATCCGCCCGATGCGCAGGGCCGTGCCATCCGTCCAGTCGATGCGCCCGAAGACCAGCCCCTTTTCGGCGCCCTCCAGCCGGCCGATTTCCTTGGCCAGACGCTCGGCGGCGATTTCTCTCTCGTATGCCTCACCGGCGCTGTCCGCCGGGGCCTTCAGCACACTCGCTCGGTGTACTCGCGCCTCGGAAAGCCGCTCGTTGAGCAACTCATACAAGGAGGACACATAATCCTGCTCCGAGTCAACCGCACGCGCAGCGGGATCATTCGTTTTCGACAACAGGGGGCTCCTTCGATTCGAGCCACACCATACGGTCAAAGTTCCCTGAAGGTAAGTCTTGACTTACTTGTTGAAGCTATGTCCTTGCGACTGAATCCATGACGGCTGACCGTATGGCGTCTCATGCATTCCGCCGTTCCGTATATCGCTGATTGCGCTCCCGATGCCCGCCTGCCTTATGGGCGATCCCACCCTTGGATGCCGGCGATGTTTTGCCGCGCTCGGGAAATGGGGGGAAGATCCGGCGAGGCGACCGGCGCCGTTCGCCGCCGCGACGCCCGGCGGCGGGCCCGTCCGTGCCCGGACCCTCCGACCCGGCCCCACCCAACCTGGATCCGCCGATATTCGGCCTCCGCGTCGTTGATTTCGTCAAAGGAACGAATGACGACAGGCACGGCGGCGTCCAATGAGCCCGGGCTTTCCGGGGCCGGCGGCGGCGCCGATCCCATCAGATCCGATGACGGCTGATAACAGGGTTTGCTGACAGCTGGGGTCGAATGCGACCACCACAACGGGGAGCGGCATGGCCAACCTGCTCTACCAGCGGGTGACGACCGACGAGCGGTCGACCGACCGCCAGAATCTGGTGCTGGACGAGGCCGGGATGGTCCGTATATCCGTCGTCACCGGCCCGCCAGGTGCCGCTTGAGCTCGTCGGTCACCGCCCGTACTCCGGGTGAGGCCCAGCGTCGGCGGTGCCGTGCCAGCTGGACGGGGACCTCGGGGATGGGCGGGCCCGGCACGACGTCCAGTCGGCCGGCGCGCAGCGCGTCCTCGACGGTGGCGCGGGGCAGCAGCGTGAGGCCGAGTCCGGCCGCCACGCATGAACGAGCGGCCTCGATGCTGCCGAAGCGCGTGAGCCGCGTCCGGGCGCCCGGGACCGTCAGTAGGCGGTCGGCGAGCCGGTCGCTGTAGGAGCAGCCCTGTTCGTGGAGGAAGAAGGCCTCGCCCGCGAGTTCCTCCCAGGTGACCGGCTGTGTCCGCCGCACGAAAGGGTGCTGGGGAGCGCAGACGAGGACCAACGGTTCGTCCGTGAGGTGTTCGACGTCGATGTCGGGAGCGTCGACGTCGTCTTCCAGCAGCAGCGCGACGTCCAGTCGGCCGGCGCGGAGGCCGTCGAGAGCCTCGGCGGTTCCCGAGGGCGACAAGTCGACTTCGAGACCGGGGTGGAGACGCCGCAGGGCGGCGATGACACCGGGCAGCCGGGCCGAGCAGAGTGTCTCGCCCGCTCCGACGACGACCCGGCCGGCGGGCGGCCCGTCGGCGGCGGCTGCCGCGCGCAGCCGTGACTCCGCGTCCAGCACGCCCTCCGCCTCGCCCAGCAGACGACTGCCGGCCTCGGTGACCGCAACGCCCCGGGGCAGCCGGTCGAAGAGCCGGGTGCCCAGCTCCTTCTCCAGGGCCTGGACCTGGGCGGTGACCGTCGACTGGGCGAGGTGCAGCTCGGCGGCCGTCGCGGTGAAGCTCCGGGTTCTGGCGACAGTGGTGAAGGTGCGCAGGAGTCGGGTGTCCACGGGGTGCAGCATAGAAGATGCCATCGGATATACAGATGCCTCACATCGGAATCCATCGCTTGTGCCGATTCCTTTCGGTGAGGGAGAGTCAGGGCATGACCACTGATGCCCTCACCCGTGATTCCGCCCCCGAGGTTCTGCGCTACGCCGCCTTCACCGCCGACCCCGCGGGTGGGAACCCCGCGGGCGTCGTCCTCGACGCCACCCGACTCGACGAAGCCGCGATGCTCAAGGTCGCCGCCCGCGTGGGTTACTCCGAAACCGCCTTCGTCACCGAGGCCGACGCGGCGGCGCGGCGCTTTCGGCTACGGTTCTTCAGCCCCCTGGCCGAGGTCGCCTTCTGCGGTCACGCCACCGTCGCCACCGCGGTGGCCCTCGCCGAACGACTCGGTCCCGGCGAGCTGACGTTCGACACGGAGGTGGGCGAGATCCCGGTGACGACGTCCATCGACGGGCAGGGCGCGGTCCGGGCCACGCTCACCAGCGCGCCCACGCGCTCCCTCCCGGCCGGGGACGCCGAACTGGACGCGGCACTCGCCGCCCTGGGCTGGACCCGTGCGGACCTCGACCCGGCACTGCCACCGCACGTCGCCTACGGCGGCAACGAGCACCTCGTCGTGGCCGTGGCCTCCCGCGCGCGACTGGCCGATCTCTCCTACGACTTCGACGCCCTGGCCGACATCATGCGATCCCGGGGGTGGACCACCGTGCAACTGGTCCACCGGGAGAACGAGCAGCTCTTCCATGCCCGCGACCCCTTCCCCGTGGGGGGCGTCGTGGAGGATCCGGCCACCGGAGCGGCCGCCGCCGCGCTGGGCGGCTACCTGCGGGCGATCGGCCAGATCCACCGACCCACGACGATCCGGGTCCGCCAGGGCGAGGACATGGGTCGCCCCAGTGACCTCGTCGTCGACGTCGACCCCGCCGACGCCCGTGTACGGGTCACCGGCCAGGCGGTCCCCATACCCCGGTAGCGGGCGACGGCCGCCGACCCGCCCTCCGATGCCGACCCGAAGCCGGTCCGGCCGTGGTGCTCCACGCTCGGCATGTCCTGGAGCGCCCCCACCCTGTTCGCCGCCGCCTCGCCGCCTCGCCGCCTCGCCGCCTCGCCGCCTCGCCGCCTCGCCGCCTCGCCGGCTTGCCGGCTTGCGACACGTCGGTGCAGATCGAGTCGCATGCCTGTCCCACGCGTGCCGTCGTGGGACGTACGGCTGCGGTCAGGTGTAGGTGTACGGGATGGGGGAGGTGGCCGTGGCGCCGCTGGCTGTCCTGACGACGACGGCCGCGGGTCCGGGCGTGCCCGGCGGTGTGATGGCCTGGATTTTGATGTCGGACACGACCTTGAAGGTGATGGCGGGGTTGCCCCCGAAGGTCACGCTGGTGACCTGGGCCAGCGAGGTGCCGTGGATGTTGATGGAACGAGAGCCGGTCCGTGAACCCGACGTCGGGCTGATGCTGGTGACGACCGGGCCGCCGAGGTAGGTGTAGGAGGTGCTGTTGGAGATGCCGCCCCGGTTGGCCGTGTGGATGGGGACTGCGCGCGCCAGGGCCGAGGGCGGGACGACGACGGTCATCTGGGTGTCCGACAGGACGGTGGGGACGACTGCGACGTTCTTGAACCACACCTGCTTGACGCCGATGAACCTGCGGCCGGTGATGGTGAGGATGCCGCCTCCGCCCATCGGCCCGGAGGGCACCGAGATGGTGTCGATAGCCGGCAGAAGCCGGTAGTAGAAGCGGCCGATGACCGCTGTTCCTCCGGCGGCGGTCACTCTGACCGTGGCGCTTCCCGTGCCCGCTGGGGTGACGGCGGTGATGGTGGTGTCGTTGACGACCACGACGTCGGTTGCCTTGTGGTTGCCGAAGAGCACGGAGCTGGTGTTGGTGAAGCCCCGGCCGATGATGGTCACCGCCGTCCCGCCACCAAGGGAGCCCTGGTTGGGGGAGATGGCCGCCGGCCTCCTCAGGACGCGAAGGGCGCTGGTGGCGTTGTTGACGACGTACAGGTGACGGCCGTCCGGGGTGGGGGAGATCCCTTGTGGCCCACTGAATCCGAGGATGGTGGCGGTGATGGTGTCGGTGCTCGGGTTGATCACCGTGACCGTGCCCGCGGCGGTCATCGTGGCATAGACGAGGCTCCCGTCGGGGGAGGCGGTCAGGAACGCCGGGCTGGTCGCGGTGGTGATGCGGGTGGCGGTGTTGGTGGCGGTGTCGATGACGCTGATGGTGGTGGTGCCGGAGTTGGCCACGTAGGCCCGGGTTCCGTCGGGGGTGACGGCTACTCCGCGTGGGCTGGTGCCGACGGGGATGGTGGCGATGACGGTGTTGGTGGCGGTGTTGATGACGCTGACGGTCCCGGCGGTGGAGTTGGTGACGTAGGCGCGGGTCCCGTCGGGGCGGACCGCCACGCCCCAGGGTTCGGCGCCCACGGTGACGGTGCCGGTGGCGGTGTTGGTGGCGGTGTCGATGACGCTGACGGTGGTGGTGCCGGAGTTGGCCACGTAGGCCCGGGTTCCGTCGGGGGTGACGGCTACTCCGCGTGGGCTGGTGCCGACGGGGATGGTGGCGATGACGGTGTTGGTGGCGGTGTTGATGACGCTGACGGTCCCGGCGGTGGAGTTGGTGACGTAGGCGCGGGTCCCGTCGGGGCGGACCGCCACGCCCCAGGGTTCGGCGCCCACGGTGACGGTGCCGGTGGCGGTGTTGGTGGCGGTGTCGATGACGCTGACGGTGGTGGTGCCGGAGTTGGCCACGTAGGCCCGGGTTCCGTCGGGGGTGAAGGCGATGGAGACGGGGCTGGGGCCGACGGGAATGGGGCCGGGATCCGCCAGGAGTGCCGGACCGTACGCCGCAGCGGTCGTAGCCCGCATCGGAAGTGGGCGGGCCGAGGCGGTTTCGGTTGTGGACATGGGACTCCTCTCACCCCGGCTCCGAAAAGTCTCCTTCCAGAACGACATGAGAAGTACCGCTGAATTTCTCGACCGGCCTGGCGGTTTCGGATCGGGTGGTGTTCTGCCCGTGTTCCTCGAATGATCCCAAGTTGGTGGGAGTGAGACGAGACGGCATGTGAAGCGTTCCAGTGGGATAGGCCGCTACGGACAACGCATTCCATATCGTCGGACTTGCGCCCGGGCGATGGTGGCTACCCCCTGTCTTCGTTTCTCATCGCCGGACTGCGCACCGTCCAGCCACATCGGCGTCCAGGCCGCCGTCGTCCGCCAGCCGCCGCCGGGGATGTTGCCGAGTTTCCTGATGTCGACGTGGCCGAGTCCGCCCGGCAGCCACTCGGCGGCGTCTTCCGTGGTGGTGCGGGCGGCGACGTGTTCCGGCCGCCCCGGACAGCTCACACCACGGGTTCGGAACCGCCCGGGGAGGGGCCGTGGCGGCGCAGGTCGGCCCAGGCGCGGCCGAGCCGGGCCACGGCTTCGGTCAGGACGTCGACCGGATAGGTGAAGGGCAGGCGGATGTAGGTGTCGTGGCGGCCGCTGGGGTCGGTGGCGCGCCCCGGCACCACCTCCACCCCGTGACGCAGGGCGACCTGTGCGAACACGCGGGCGTCGACGCCCGGCAGCTCGATCCACAGCGCCGACCCGCCGTCGGGCGGATCCCATCTCCAGTCCGGGAGCGACCTCGCGAGCAGCCCGGTCAGATGACGCAGCCGGCGGGCGGCGGACTGCGCGCGGGTGTGTTCCAGTTCCGCCAGCCGAGGCAGCAGCCGGGCCGCGATCGCCTGGTCCAGGGCGGGGGTGCCGAGGTCGGCCAGCGCCTTGTGACGAGCCAGCCGGGCGGCGATGGGCGCGTCCGCGCGGACCCAGCCCACCCGAAGTCCTCCCCAGACCGATTTGGACAACGAGCCGATCGTCAACACCTCGTCGTCCGGGGCGGCGAACGCGGACATCGGGGGCGGGAGTTCGACGGCTGGCCCGAGCCGCCCCGAATAGGCCAGATCCTCGATGACGACCACACCGTGCCGCCCGGCCAGTTCGACGATCCGGCGGCGGCGTGCCGCGCTCATCAGACGGCCGGTGGGGTTGTGGTAGCAGGGCATGACGAACAGCAGATCCGGCCGGCACTCGTCGAGCGTGGCGGTGAGCAGGTCCGGCCGCATCCCCTCCTCGTCGAGCGGTACGCCGACGACGCGGGCGCCGAGCCCGGAGAACAGGTCGAAGCAGCCGGGCCAGCTGGGGGACTCGACCACGACCGTGCTGCCTGCCCGCAGGTACATCCGGGCGGCCAGCGCGATCGCCTGGTGCGCGCCGGTGGTCACCACCACCGCCTCCGGCGCGGTGGGCAGGCCCAGGCCCGTGAGGTGGGTGGCGATCCGCTCACGCAACGCGGGGAGTCCGCGTGGGTGGTAGCCGGCGCCCTCCAGCAGGTGGTGGAGATCCTGTGCCATCACCTCCTGGAGTGCGTCGACGAGTTCGGGTGCCCCCGCGTCCGCGGCGTACGCCAGGGAGATGACGCTTCCGGGACCCTGGGACAGCCGCGCGAAGACGGAGTCCGCTTCTCCCCGAAGGAGTCGGTGATCGGGTCGGGAACGGCCTCTGCCCGCCTGCCGCACGACCCGGGTCCCACTGCCCCGGCGGCTGACGAGGACCCCGGCTGCGCGCAGCTCGTCGTAGGCGGCGACGACGGTCGAGCGGCTCACCGACAGCGCCGCCGCGAGCCCGCGCTCCGACGGCAACCGGGCGTCGGGCACCAGGTCGCCCTCGTCGATCAGACGGGCCAGCGCGTCCGCGAGACCCCGGTACAGGGCTGCGCGGTGCGCCCACTCGTCGGGCAGCAGCTCGACCAGCCGTGCCGGCTCCCGCGAAAGGTCCACTTCGGCTCCTATTGGCCCGGGTGGTCCGCGCCCACCTCGGATTGGCTTGGTCACAGACCTACCACATGGCCATCCAACAGCAGGGAGAACTCCCCATGCCTCTCGCCGCCCCGGCCCGTCTGCGTGCCGTCCTGGACGCGTCCGTACCGGCCGCCCGGCACGAAGCCGGACGACATGAGTACGACGGCTCTCCACAGGACCTCTCCGAGGCGGGCGTCGGACGCGCGCTGCGGAACATCGACGCCGGCCGCCTGGCGTCGACGGAGCCCGACCCGCTCGACGAGGGGACGCTCGCGGCGTTCGAACGGGCGGTGCGCGTCCGTTTCGGCGAGCTGGCGATGCACCGCCGCGACGCGTCTCTGCACATCGACAACCTGGACCTGAGCGGCTACGACCATCCGTACGCCCCCGCCGACGTGCGGGCCCGGGCCCGGCGGGCCCATCTGGACGCCTGGCCCGACCTGGTGGCCAACGCCGTGGCCACGCTCGACCGGGTGCCCGCGGAGCAGGCTCGCGCGGCCCTGCCCGCGGTCGAGGGCCTGCGCCACCTTCTGCATCCCGCCGGAGAGGACCCCGCACCGGAGCGGCCGGCCGCCCGGGCGCTCGAGCGGCTGCGGCACCATCTGCGGCGGGCGGCAGAGGCGGAGAGCGAGTCACCGGTCCTGGGAGAGGAGGGGCTGACCCGGATGCTGATGGCCACCGAAGGCACCGAGGTGGACCTCCAGCGGCTGGCCGAGCGCGCCGACACCGAACGTCTCCGCCTCCGGGAGCTGTTGGAGGAGAGCTGCCGCCGCATCCGCGCCGACGCCACCGTGGCCGACACGCTGAACACATTGGACGAGGACCACCCCACCGCCGACGGCCTGCTCGCCGCCACCCGCGAGGCGGTGCGAACGGTGCGGGCCTGGGCGGCCGGTGCCGGCCTGGTGCCGGGCGGGGTGGGCGAGTGCACGGTCGGCCTGCTCCCGGAGTCGCAGGGGCACCAGGTCGCCACCATGACGGCTGCGGCGCCCGAGGAGCCGGACCGGCCCGGCCGGTTCCTGGTCCGGCGCCCGCCCGCCACGTGGCCGGCCGCCGACCGCGACCGCTGGCTGCGCACCTACAGCCGCTTCCAGCTGCTGAACATCGCCGTTCACGAGGTCGCCCCCGGTCACCTGACGCACGGCCGTATCCTGCGGCGCAATCCCAGCGTGGTGCGCCGCAGCCTGCAGTCGTACGCGACGAGCGAGGGATGGGCGCACTATTGCGAGGAGATGGCGCTGGAAGCCGGATTCGGTGACGGCGATCCCCGGTACGCGGCGGCCGTCGCCCGCGACGCACTGCTCCGGCTCACACGTCTGAGATGCGTCATCGGGCTGCACACCGGGGAGCTCACCCGGACGGAGGCGGCCGCGCGCTTCCGGACCGACGCGTTCTCCCCACCCGGGCTCGCCGCCCAGCAGGCCCTTCGCTGCCTGCTCGATCCGCAGGCGGGCGACTACGCACGCGGGAAGTTCGCGATCCTCGACCTACGGGACGAGGCCCGCCGGCGCTGGGGATCCGGCTTCTCCCCGAAGCGCTTCCACACCGCTCTGCTCGGCCTCGGAGCACCGCCGCTCGGCCTGCTCCCGGCGCTGCTCGGGGAGGCGGGGCGTTGAAGGTGCTCACCGACCCCGGGCACCTGCTGCTCTTCGTCGCCGCATCCGTCGCGATCGTCGGACTGCCCGGACCGAACATCCTCTACATCTGCACCCGCAGCATGACCCAGGGAACCGCCGCCGGGCTGGTCTCCGCGCTCGGCGTGGAGACCGGCACGCTGGTGCACGCCCTGGCCACCGCCTTCGGGGTCGCGGCGCTGGTCTCCGCCCAACCATGGGCGCTGGAGGCCCTCACCCTCCTCGGTGCCGGCTACCTCGCCCACCTGGGCGCCCGGTCACTGGCCGAGGCACGCTCCACCGACCGCGCGGACGGCACAGCCGCCTCGACCCACCGGCTGCCGCGCGTCTACGGCCAGGGAGTCCTCGTCAACCTGCTCAACCCGAAGGTCATGCTGTTCTTCCTCGCCTTCCTCCCCCAGTGGGTGAGCGACGGGGCCACCGGCGCCCAAGCCCGAACGGAGATGCTCGTCCTGGGCACCATCACCTTCCTCCTCGGTCTGGTCATGGACCTGGCGTACGCGTCAGCCGCCGGTGCGCTGGGACATCGGCTGCCCACCCGGGCCCTCACCGGTCGCTCCGCCAAGTACACCGTGGCCGCCGTGTACTTCGGCCTCGCGATCGCCACCGTACTCACCTGACATCGCCCACGCGCGTGCCGCGGCGCGGCCGGCCGCTCTCCGCGGGCGAAGTACGCTGCGGCCACACCAACGCAGCCTCACACGCCGGGTGCGGGCCGCACGGTGACCCCGTTCCGCTCAAGCAGCGCCGCCGTCACCCCGTCACCCGGCACCAGCTCCCCGGCGAACGACCCGTCGTACACCACACCCCGTCCGCACGACGGACTGCGCGGCATCAGCAGGGCCTCCGTGCAGCCCGCGTGCCGCGCCGCCGCGAGTGCGCGCCGCGCTCCGTCCACGAACTCCGCTGTCACGTCACGCCCCGTGTCCTCGACGACCCGCGCCGTCCCGTCGAGCACGTCGTGCCCGTCGCCGCCCACCAACTCCGCCGGCCGCCGCGGTGTCGCGAGCCCGCCCGCGACCTCAGGGCAGAAGGAGACGACTTCGCGACCGGCCACCGCCTCCTCGATCTCCGACGACGCCTTGTGACGCCCGTCGAACCGGCACGGCACCCCGCGCAGACACGCGCTGACCAGGATTGCTTCCATACCGCCAGGCTAGCCATAGGGGGATCGGCTGGTGCGGTCGTCGGTCTACGGGGCGGACACCCCTCGCAACTCCAGGCAGGCCATCTCTGGGTCAGCCTGCACCTCGCCGTCATCAACCCCGGAGGTGTGACTGAGCGCTTCGGTCGGACAGTTGAGAAGTGGCGCGCCCACACCGTCCGCCCAGCCGGCCTCACCGTCAGCACTCTGTGTCATTATGCGGACGCGCCCCAGAGGAGTGGGCCGCGGACTACTGATTGCCAGGGGTTGAGGATGGGCGCGGGTACGGAGCCGGACGGCTCGTCGAGGTCCGACGAGGAGTGGGAGCGGTTTCTGCGCGAGTCGGTGGCGGGTGCCGCCGACGCGCCGAAGGAGCCGTCGGCGCGGGCCCGCGAAGTGGCAAGGCGGCTGCGCGCGGAGCCCGGTCACGGCCCGGAGGGCTGGCGCAGCTACACGCCCGCGCGGCCCAAGCGGCGCACGGGCTGGTACGTGGTCGGGCTGCTGGCCTCGCTGGTGCTGCTGGTAGTGGCGCTCGTGCCGGAGCGGATAGTGAACCTGTTCGCCGGCGCCGACTCCCCGACGCTGGCGGACCGCCCGACCCAGGCAGCCCCGGCGGAGGCGGCCCAACGCCCCACCATGGACGAGCCGTTCCGCGGATCGCCGGCGGCGAGCTGGGCGAGCGGAGCGGCGGGGATCACCGTGCCGAAGGCCGGGGCCGTCGGCTGGATGAGCGCGGCCGAGGTCGAGCGGGCCCTCGCCAGCAGCCGGGACTTCCTCGTCGCGTCCGGTCTGGACCGCGGGGTGCTGCGGGGTGAGCGCCCCGAAAAGGCGATGGCACTGATCAACCCGCACCAGAAGGACGTCCAGGACCTTCTGAAAACCGCTTTCCGAACCCCGAGCGAGAAGAACGACCCCCTCCTCCTCTTCAGCCGCTTCGAGCCCTCCCGCACCCACCTGGTCGGCGACGTCGTGAAGACCCGGGGCGAGCTCACCTACCAGAAGGGCGAGCGCGGCGCGCTCCAGGTGACCGCCGACGTCACCTTCGTCTACCCGGTCACCCGCGCGGAGGCGAGCGGCGACGAGATCGTGCGCACGATCGTCCGGCGCGAGCTGGTCCTGAGCTGGGACGACCCTGACAAGGTGATCACCGAACCGGGCACGTTCTCGATCGTCTCGTACAAGTACCACATGACCAACGGCGGCTGCGGAGCCCCCACGGGCTACTTCACCCCGCCCTTCGGCACGGACCGCCGGGCGGACGGAGCCGGCACGGAGATCGACCCGTACGACCGCAGCGCGCCGGTCGGGCGGGGCGAGTCCTCCGGGGACGAGTGCGAGAGGGCGACGCGGTCCTAGGCAGTTTCGTTTGGATCAGCCGGTCGTTGGTCTGGGTGTGCCGTTGACTGACGCGCAGTGGGCGCGGATCGAGCCGTTGCTCCCGGACCGGACGCCGAGGCGCGGTGGTCGGTGGCGGGACCATCGGGAGGTGATCGACGCGATCGCCTTCAAGTTCCAGACCGGAACCCAGTGGGTGCACCTTCCGGAGAAGTACGGCAACTGGCGAGGCGTCTACAACCGGCTGCGTATGTGGGCCGTCGACGGCACCTGGGAGCGAGTGTTCACCGCTCTCATAGCCCAGGCCGACGCGGACGAGGACCTGAACTGGGCCGTCTCTGTGGACTCCACGATCGTGCGAGCACACCAGCACGCTGCCGGGGCCCGCAAAAGGGGGCCCCGGCTGGAGAACCGGCCGACCACGCCATCGGCCGGTCCCGCGGCGGGCTGACCACGAAGATCCACCTCGCGGCCGACGGCGACTGCCGGCCCCTGGCCTTCGTCCTCACGGCCGGCCAGGCCGGCGATGCACCCGCCTTCGGCGAGGTCATGGCCCGTCTGCGCGTTCCCCGCCGACGTGGACGACCTCGCACCAGGCCGGACGTCGTCCTGGCCGACAAGGCGTACTCCTCACGTGCGATCCGCGAGCATCTACGCCAGCGCGGCATCCGGGCAGTGATCCCCACCCGGGCGGATCAGCGCGGCCACCGGCTGCGTCGCGGCAGACACGGTGGGAGGCCACCCGCTTTCGACCGTGACGCGTACAAGCAGCGCAATACCGTCGAGCGGTGCATCAACCGCCTGAAGCAGTGGCGAGGGATCGCCACCCGCTACGAGAAGACAGCGGTCATCTACCTGGCCGGACTCCACATCGCGGGCATCTTCCTCTGGTCCGCTCGGTGATCCAAACGAAACCGCCTAGCGGGCGTTACCCGGTGGCGGCCACCCCGACAAGTAGGCGGGGCAGGCGGAGTCGGACGGAGCAACGGACGGCGCGCGTGTCCGGCTTGGCACCGGGACCGTCGGTGTCGGCGCGGGGTCGTACACGGCCCCCGAGGAGCACCTCTTCTGCTACGCCCGGTGCCCCGGGGACGGACCGGTCGATGGGGACGGCGGCAACCGGCGGGGCACTGGGGTCTGATGTAATCGTCCCCGGACGATCCCCGGAGTTGGGATCACCGGAGGCGGGATCACGGCTGGGGGGACGTTGGAAGAGCTGGGTGCCGCAGACCCGCGGCAGGTGGGGCGCTACCGGATCCTCGCGCGCCTCGGCGCGGGCGGCATGGGCCGGGTGTATCTGGGTCGTTCCACCAGCGGCCGCATGGTCGCCGTGAAGGTGGTGCGCGCCGAACTCGCGGAGGACCCCGACTTCCGGCGCCGGTTCGCCCGGGAGGTCGAGGCGGCCCGACGGGTGACCGGGTTCTTCACCGCGGCGGTCGTCGACGCCGACCCCGAGGGCTCCCCCGCCTGGCTCGCCACCGCTTACGTCCCCGGCCTGCCGCTCGACGCGGCGATCCGTGCTCACGGGGCGTGGCCCCGACGGTCGTTACTCGTCCTGGGGGCCGGCCTGGTCGAGGCGCTGGAAGCCATTCACGCCACGGGGCTGATCCACCGGGACCTGAAGCCGTCGAACGTGCTGATCGCCGTCGACGGTCCGCGTGTCATCGACTTCGGCATCTCCATCGCCACGGAGGCGAGCGTCCTCACCCGGTCGGGCGTGGTGATCGGCACGCCCGGCTTCATGTCGCCCGAGCAGGTGACGGGACGTCAGATAGGCCCCGCCAGCGATGTGTTCTCGCTCGGCGCGGTCCTCGCCTTCGCTGGAACGGGTACGCCGCCGTTCGGCATCGGATCGCCGCACTCGGTGAACTTCCGTGCCGTGTACGAGGCCCCCGACCTCCAAGGGCTGCCCGCCGACACCGACTTGGTCGCCCGGTGTCTGGAGAAGGACCCCCGTGGTCGGCCCACGGTGCCGGAACTTCTGGCGGAGTACGCCCGGTTGCTCGGCGAGACGGATGGACCGACCGACGGGGGCGGGCTGCCCAAGGAGACCGCCTGGCTACCGGAGGCGGTGGCCTTGGCGGTCACCCGCCCGGCCGGTTCCGGTCCCGCGCCTGCGGACGCGTCGGCGGACACCCCGGGCGGTGCGGACGGTGCCGAGGATGCCGGCGCGGAGGGCGGTGCCGGGTCGGCCCCCACGCCGCCCGACCCCCGGGACGCCCTGGCCAAGAAGCGCACGCCGGCCCCGGCCACGCCCGCCACGCCGGCCCCGGCCACGCCCGCCACGCCGCCCACGCCGGTCCTGGCCACGCCCGCCGTGACGCCGGCCGCGCCGCTGCCGCCTCCGCCGCTGCCATCGAACTCACCGCCCGTACCGACGCGGGCACCGGACCGGACGCCGGGCCAGGAGCCGGAGGGGAGTCCGGCCCCGGTCTTCGGCCCGGCGGCCGCCGCGATGACCCCGCAGCACCTCGGTGGTGAGCCGGCCCTCGCCTCCAGGTGGACGCCCGCCTCTCCCGCCACCACCCCCGGCCGTCCCGCCGCCCGCCCGGGCGGCCGGGCCCGGGCTCGCCGCATCGTCGCGATCGCCATCGCGGCGGCGCTGGTCGGTGGCGGCATCACCGCCCTCGTCGAAAACCTGGGCAAGGACAAGAACAAGAGCAACAACACCGGTACCGGGAAAAGCAGAGGTTCGAGCTCGCCCTCCGGCGACACCACTTCCGCCGCCGGCTTCGACGCCGCCGTCGACAAGGTGGTCAACCCCTCCTCGAAGAAGGGCGGCACGCTCCGCCTTGCCACCGCCATGGACGCCGACTCCTGGGACCCGGCCCGCGCCTACTACGGCTGGGTCTGGAACGTGCAGCGGCTCTACAGCCGCACGCTGCTCACCTACGACGCCAAGCCCGGCGCAAAGGGCCTCGAACTCGTCCCGGACCTGGCCGAGGCGCAGCCCGAAGTGTCGCCCGACGGAAAGACGTACACCGTCAGGATCAAGTCCGGGCTGAAGTTCGAGGACGGCACGCCCATCACCTCCCAGGACGTCAAGTACGCGATCGAACGGACCTTCGCGGCGGACGTCATCGACGGCGGACCTACCTATCTCACGGAGCTTCTGGACCAGGGCCAGAACTACCGGGGCCCGTACAAGGACAGCGGCGGCACCGGTCTGAAGTCGGTCGAGGCGCCGGACGAGCGGACACTCGTCTTCCGTCTCGACGAGCCCGACTCGCGGTTCCCGCACCTGCTGGCCATGGGGGCGACCGCCCCCGTGCCCAAGTCGAAGGACACCGGCGCCCGTTACGGCTCGAAGCCGGTCGCGTCGGGGCCGTACCGGTTCGACTCGTACAGCCCGGGCAAGTCGCTCGTCCTGGTGCGCAACAGTCACTGGAACCCAGCGACCGACCCGATGCGCAAGGCGCTGCCCGACCGCATCGAGCTGACCGTCTCCGCCGCACCGGAGCAGGTGGCCGCGCACCTCATGGCAGGCACCGCCGACTTGGACGCGTCTCAGGTCGGCCTGCCCCCGGCCGCCTCCGCCAAGCTCATGGCCGACCCGAAACTGAAGGCCAACGCGGACGCCCCCTTCTCGGGCGTTATCCGAACCGTCGCGATGGTGTCCAACACGGCGCCCTTCGACAACAAGCACTGCCGTAAGGCCGTCCTGTACGCGGCCGACACCACCGCCCTCCAGACCGCGCAGGGCGGTCCGACCACGGGCTCCCGCTACGGCAACATGCTGCCCCCGACCGTTCCGGGCAGCGATGCCTACGACCCCTTCGACCTCACCACGGGCAAGCCCCGGCTCGCGAAGGCCAAGGAGGAACTCGTCGCCTGCGGACGCCCGAACGGCTTCGCCACCAAGCTCGTCGTACGCAACAACAGGCCCAAGGACGTGGCCTCCGCCGAGGTGCTCAAGCAGGCTCTGAAGGCCGCGGGCATCCAGGTCGAGATCGAACAGCTGGAGTTCACGCGGTACCTCGACACGGTCGGCAACCCCAGCGAGGTCGAGAACAAGGGCTACGGCCTCATCATGACCAACTGGGGCTCCGACTACCCCCACGGATCCGGCTTCCTGCCGCCGCTGGCCGACGGCCGCCTGATCCTCCCGAACAGCAACACCAACTACGCCCAGGTCGACGATCCGGCGATCAACACCCTGTTCGACCAGGCGACGGCGGAGACCGACCCCGACAAGGTGACCGAGCTCTACCGCGCCCTCAACCACAGACTCACCGACGGCGCCCATTACCTCCCGGTCGTCGCCGTGAGATCCCTCAACTACCGCAACCCCCGCCTCACCAATGTGTACGTCAGCCGGGCCTACGGCATGGTCGACCTCCAGGCGGTCGGCGTCGACGGGGACGACGCGGGCTGAGCCCTGTGGGGCGGAAGGTCAGCACACCCGAAGGCGTACAGCGTCGTACGGGCGTCCGCGGGGACGCTCTTGTACGGCGTGCCGAGTGCGCCGTCCTCGTACCAGGTCAGGGTGACGGCGTCGGCCACCTGCGGCGGTCCGGGACGGCGCCTGGGTGACCTGCGGGGGAGCCGACCGGACACCGTGGGCGGCGTCACGCACGAGGCGCACTGCACACACGTATGCCGAACGGCCAACAAGGTGAACCTGGCCAACCCGCAGGCAGGGAAAGCACCGGACGACGCAGAGGGGAGGTCTGATGGTGTGCGATCCACCCTGACGGCCGGTTCGGCACGGATCTGCACTGGTGCCGCCGAAAGGCCACCCCGCCTCCGCACCGGCAAGACATCCGAGGAGCAGGAACGACGATGGCACCCGATCCGACTACCGCCCAGGTGACCGTGACCCTGGCTGCCCTCGCAGCCACCGGGGCCACCCCACGTCCGTCCGGGGAAACCCTGCAACAACAGACCGAACGAATCATCACCGGCATCAACGCGCAACTGAGCGATCCCAGCCTTGCGACGCAGGGTGCGTGGAAGCTGGTGTGGCTCGCCCTGAGCGAGGCCAACGCGAACATGGCCTACATCGCACGGAGCACCAACGGCTCGAACGAGTTCGCCGTAATCGCTCGCGGAACGGACGCCGATCTGATCGACATCCTCGAGGACCTCGATGTCGGCACAGTCGTCCCGTTCCCCGAAAGCGGATCGCCGAAGCCCATCGCCGTTTCCAAGGGGGCGATGGACGCGTTCACACGGGTTGTCAACGCCCGCTCGATCGCCTCACCCTCCCCGAACGCCACGCTCGCTCAGGCGCTCACCGCCGCGCTCAACTCGGCGCCCGCCTCGCCGCAGCCGACCGTCTACCTGACCGGTCACAGCCTGGGCGGTTGCATCGCCACCATGCTCGCGCTGTACCTGCAGGCACAGACCTGGCCGAAACAGCCGAAGTTCGCGGTGATCACCTATGCCGCTCCCACCGCCGGCGTACAGAGCTTCGCCGACTACTTCGACTCCGTGCCGTGGGTCATCGACGAGCGCCACAACAACGCCTACGACCTGGTACCGCACGCGTGGGCCGATCTCGACACCACCGCCGGCTGGTACCCGAGCCCGGGACCGCAGGCGACCGACGAAGTGAAGCTGCTCATCGGGGCGATCTCCCAGCGCACCAAGGGCAACGTCTACGTCCAGCCGGGCACGCTCTGTCCGATGAACACCAGCTACACGAGCCTTGCCAAGAACCTGGTCAACAAGACCACCCAGGACTTCCTCGGCCAGGTCGCCTTCCAGCACGCCAACTCCACCTACCTGGACCTGGTGGGGGCGCCTGCCGTCCCTTCCGCGCCGGTGGTGACCAGCGTGACCCCCACCTTCGGCGAACCAGGCGCCACGGTGACCATCAACGGCACCGGTTTCAGCAAGGACAGCATGGTCGACTTCGGCCACTTCGCCTGCCCCACGCGCAACGTCGACTCCGACAGCAGGATCACCGCCAAGGTCCCCAACGGAACCGGCGTCGTCCACGTCCGCGTCACCAACACCCTCGGCACCTCCCCGGCCGTCGCGATGGGGCAGTTCGCCTATGGCGGACCCGCACCTGTGGTGGTCAGTGCGGTCAGCCCGACCAGCGGAAAGGTCGACACCCTGGTCACCATCAGCGGCTCGGGCTTCGCCCATGGCGCCACCGTGCACTTCAAGGACAAGCCATCCGATGCGGTCACGTTCCTCTCCACCGGCCAGATCACCGCAACCGCGCCCGGTCAGCTCGACGACCACCAGACGGTGAACGTCACCGTGACGGTCGGCAAGGCCACCTCTCCCACCAGCCCGGCCGACGAGTTCACCTACACCGGACGGTAGCGTCCGCAGGCCCCGTTCCCGGGGTGGCCCTTCGAGCGGCCCCGGGCCCTTGCCGCCGACCGGTCGAATGTATACGTGCCGGACAGCCGGGCCAGGGCCCGGCTGTCACATCGGCGCGTGTTCGCCGGTCAATCGGTATGGCAGGGACGGGAGTCAGGACGGCGTGGGGGCGAGCGACGCGGCAGCCTGCCAGGCGAACCCGTCCGGGTCGGTGAAGGCGTCGGCGGTGCCGCCGAGGACGATGCGGTGCGAGCCGGTGCCGTCGGCGGGGACGCCGAGGTCCTTGGCAAGGGCACGACGCTTGTACAGCGCCAGCTTGACGGGGCTGGACTGACCGGGGGCGAACTCGGCGTACTTGCCACCGAAGCTCTTGGCCACGGTCAGGCCCCGGCCGACGTAGAACTGTTTGGTGGCCTTCACGCCCTCGACGCCGAGCAGCAGGACGACCTCGTCGATCTCGCGGGTGGCGGGGCCGGTGTCCTTCTTCGCCGAGGTCGCGATCTTCCAGATCGTCCCGTCCGGGGCCTGGACGACGCCGCTGTAGCCCCACAGCGACTTCGCGGCGGGCTTCAGCACCGTGGCGCCGGCGTCCACGGCGGCGCCGACGAAGCCGTCGACGGTGGCCGGCCCGGACACCGTGAGGGCCAGGGTGAAGCCGCGGAATCCGGTGGAGTGCGCCTCGGACGCCCGCAGGCGTATGTACGTGTCCACGCCGAAGGCGCTGTAGAAGCGGCGAGCGGCCTCAAGGTCGGCTACCTCAAGGGTGACGGACGCGAGGGACGTGTTGGCGGCGGTGGAAGTGGTGGTTGCCATGACCATCACGCTAGGGGCTGCGCGGCGGCCGGGGCTTCTCGATTCCTGACCGGTCTTGAGACTTGCTTCGCCACGCACGCCGGCATCCCCTCCACCGTGAGCGCCGACCCCGCGTCGCGGGCCGTACCCGCAGCATCGACATGGTCGGCCGCCGCATCCGCCGCATCCGCCGCCTGGCGCCGGAAGGCTCCGGGCGGCATGCCGACCAGTTCGGTGAAGCGGGTGGTGAACGTTCCCAGCGACGCGCAGCCGACCGTGAAGCAGACCTCGGTGACGCTGAGGTCGCCCCGCCGCAGCAGCGCCGTCGCCCGCTCGATGCGACGCGTCATCAGGTACGCGTACGGCGACTCACCGTAGGCGGCCCGGAACTGCCGACTCAGGTGCCCGGCGGACATGTTCACATCACGGGCGAGCGCCTCCACGTTCAGCGGCTGCGCGTACTCCCTGTCGATCCGGTCGCGGACGCGGCGCAGCCGCGCGAGATCAGCCAGACGCTGCGCCTGCACGCGCGCACGCTGCCATTCAGGCTTACACATGAGAACCCTCCCCTTCGTCTTTCGTCTTCTCTTTACATCGGCGTCTTCGAGCGTCCGGGGTGCCCGCCTCGGCCGGCACCCTGGACGCTCGGTGGTGTGGACCGGCCCGCCGGACTCGACCAGCCGCCGTCGAGCAACTTACGGACAGCAGCGGGATGGAGTCCGGCCTCATGACCGGTTCAACGAGGACCCGGACGCGGCCCGTGCGGGCGACCGGGACGGCAGGCACTTCCGCTCTGGTGCGCCGCCGAGTCCCTTACCGGGGGTCGCGACGTAGGCCCGCACGGCCGCACCGATACCCGCACAGCTCAGCGCAGCTCCTGGATGCGGACCAGGTTGCCCGCGGGATCGCGGAACGCGCAGTCGCGAACGCCGTACGGCTGCTCGGTCGGCTCCTGGACGACCTCGGTATCACCGGCCTGCACCTTCTCGAACGTGGCGTCGAGGTCCGGGGTGGCCAGCAGGATCCAGCCGTAGGTCCCCTTGGCCATCATCTCGGCGATCATGCGGCGCTCGTCCTCGGTGACGCCGGGATCGGCGGCAGGCGGCGCCAGAAGGATCGACGTGCCCGGCTGACCGGCCGGGCCGACCGTGATCCAGCGCATCCTGCCCTGCCCGACATCGCTGCGGACCTCGAAGCCGAGGACGTCGCGGTAGAAGGCGAGCGACGCGTCCGGGTCGTCGTGCGGAAGAGAAGTCGTGTGAATGGTGATGTCCATGGCGAGCAGGCTAGAGGCGGCTCCGTGAACGGCGCTTCTCGATTCCTGATCGATCCGGACACGCCCGGACATTCGGATACGTCGGGCCGCAACGAATTTCGCTGCGGTCCCGGATCGTGCGGATGCTCGAGAGAGCTCAGCGACCTGGTGCCAGCCATGGATCGAGTTCGAAGAGCTGTCGCTCCGTGCGGTACGGGGCAGCTCCTCCGAAGTCCTCGATCGCCCGTCTCAGGAGTTCCGGATCCGCGCGCACTGTGCCGAGATCCGTCAGGAGAACGTAGGACGAGTGCTGGAACAAGCGGCCACGAAAGTAGTACGTACGGCCCTTGAGCAGGTCGGTAGGCTCCGGTACGGCGACCTCGGCTCGAGGCCGTACCACGAGGACATTCGTGCGCACTGCCCACCACGGTTCCCATGGGGGTTGTCGCAGTACGCCCAGGTAGGAGATGTCACTCCAGGGTATGCATATGGATGTGAGCGGCTCCTGATTGACCATGAGATCGAGCGCCAGGCCCTCGGCGCTGATCACGAGTCGTTCGGACTCGCTGTCGTCTGCCGCGCGGTACCACGACAAGAGCGCCGGGAGCAGCAGAACAATGGCGACGATGAACCAGCCGTGCCCCAGCACGACCCTCGGGTACAGGACGGCCATGAGCAACGTGAGGAAAGCCGGCACTACGCACCCGATGCCCCTGGCGCGCCGCCGGGCACTCGTCAGAGCCGGGGGACTGGCGAAGCAGACGGGTGTCTTGTGCGGAGGGCGGTGGGGTGCGACGCCGATCGGCACGGGTCCGCGCACCAGGGCGAGGCCACCTGCGGTGTTGACCGCCTGGCGCCGGGGACGGGGGAGACCCCGGCTGGCCAGCGCAGTGTCCACGTGTGCGTAGATCCCGTCGAGCGTCAGTGGCTCGGCGGAGCCCAGGGCGTCCAGCAGAGCGCCGGTGAACGCGGTGTACCGCTCGCCGGGTGGCGCGTGCGAGGGGGAGGTTGCCGTGGTCGACGTGAGGATGTACGTGCCGGACAGCTCCGACTGGCCGAACACCAGATTGCGCGGATTCGCCATGGCCGTGACAGCCCGCCCCGAGAAGCAGCAGTCGAGTAGCAGGACCCGGGCCTTTGCCCTCGCCCGGCTCAGGTCCCTCTTGAGCAGGTCGAGCGGGATGCCCGTCCACCCTGGGCGGGCCGACTGCGTGTCGGGCAGTGCCAGATGCAGCATGCCGTCGTCGTCCAGCAACCCATGGCCGCCGTAGTAGACCAGCAGCAGGTCACTCGCCTGTTCGGCAGCCCGGGAGAGGGCGGTGCCGACCTCGACGGTCGAGGCGGGATTGCGGAGGACGTGGCAGTTCGCTCCCGCGATCACACCGTGCTCGCTCCTGCGGAACCTGGATCGTGAGCTTGGGCTCACCTGCCTCAGACATGTCCCCATGGTGCCAGGATCGTCCGGAGGTCGCCGTGGTATCGCCGATCAACTTACCGAGCACAAAGGGGCGTTGCGTGGGTGCTGTCAGCGCCGGCACCGATCAGGTTAAGGCGGGGTGGCGTCGGCAGACAGCGAAACGAGCGATGCTCTCCGGTGGGTTGAGTGAGATGTCCAACGTCTCGACTCGATGGTCGGAGTCGACACCGAGCCGACGGCACAGCCCCAGGCCGCGGCGGTCACGTGCTCTGGTCGAAGTTCCGTGCAGCTGATCCGCCCCGCCCTGGCCTGGCGTATGCCCTGTTTGGATCTCCGATGCGCCTATTCGAGTACCTTCCGGACGTCCCTGAGTGAGGGACGCGCGGTGGGGGGTATGTCGTTTCGGGTGAGGTGACCTTGGGATCCATGAGGAGATGAGCCATGTACGCCGTGGTCCGCCGGTATGAAGGGGTGACTGATCCTGCCGAGGCGGGACGGCGGGTGGACGAGGGATTCGTGCCTCTCCTCCGCCAGGTCC
Organism: Streptomyces sp. LX-29; assembly: GCF_029541745.1. Lineage (NCBI taxonomy): Bacteria > Bacillati > Actinomycetota > Actinomycetes > Kitasatosporales > Streptomycetaceae > Streptomyces > Streptomyces sp. LX-29. The sequence goes on from NZ_CP089746.1 coordinate 6,755,083, forward strand.
CGGGCTTCGTGGCCTACTACTGGATCGACGCGGGGGGTGGGGTGATGGTCTCGATGAGCGTCTTCGAAGACCAAGCCGGAGCCGAAGAGTCGATCAAGAGGGCGGCGGACTTCGTACGGGACAACCTCGCGTCACTGCTCCCCAACCCTCCCCAGGTCACGGCCGGCCAGGTTGCGGCTGCTGGGTGACGGCCTCCGGAGGGGTACCGGATCCCGTGGATGTGGACCAGTCCGAGGAGCCGACGAATCCTGCGGCTCAGAGCGCGGGGCCCTCGGCGACGGCCAGCATGTTCTCGATGAGGTCAGCAGCGCGCGGGGTGCCACCCTCGGCCCAGGCGGCGGCCTGCAACCGCTGGGACCGTTCGACGCGTTCCGGATCCGTGACCAGGTCGTTCAGCGCCGCGCGAAGGGTCTCGGCATTGGCGTCAGCGGTGTCCACACGGCGGGCGACGCCGAGTTCCACGAGCCGGTCGGCGTTCATGAACTGCTCGGCTCCCTGCGGCACGGCGATCATGGGAACCCCGGCGAGGAGCCCTTCGCCGCAGCCGCCCATGCCGGCGTGGGTCACGAAGGCGTCGGCCTGTTCCAGGATCGCCCGCTGCGGGACCCAGGAGTGCACTTCGACGTTGGGCGGGATGGTGCCGAGTTCCTCGGGGTCGGTGTACTTGCCGATCTGGAGGACGACGTGCCAGCCAGGCAGGTCACCGAAGGCCGCGACGCACTGGCGGTAGAACGCGGGCTGGCGCGTGTACGCCGAGCCGAGCGAGATCAGCAGCACCTTGTCCGCGGCCGCCGGGCGGGTCCAGCCATCCGTGTCCGCTCGGGTGTCGAAGCAGGGGCCGACGAAGGTCACCGTGTCGGTGTCGACTCGATCGGCGTGCGGCTGCATCGCTCGCGGGATCAGGGCGAGGGCCCTGGCGGGCGGGCCGGAGAACGTGTCCACGTCCGTGGTGGTCGCACCGCAGTCGGCGAGCCACCGCGCGAACCTGTCCCGGTACGCGTCGGCGCCCGGCAGCTTCCGCAGATGCGCCGCGACGTCCTCCTGGTAGCCGTCCCAGCCGACGAACGTCGGAGACAGCTGCACGAGGGGACGGCCCTGCGCTTCGGCGAGGGCACGCGCGGCATAGGCGCCGATGTCGTAGAGGTACAGGTCGGCCGGATCGTCGTCGTAGGCGGCGCGCAGTCGCGGGAGCGCCTGGACGGCGTCGTCGAGGAAGAGGCTCGCCGCGGCGATGGGGTCGGCAGGCCAGTCGTTGTCCGCGACGGGCAACGTGGAGGTGCAGGGCACCAGCTCCGCGCCGGCGGACTCGATCCAGTCGGCCACGAACGGGTCGTTGGCGTAGGTGACCCGGTGCCCGCGGGCCACCAACTCACGGATGAGCGCGAGGCTGGGCAGGACATGGCTGACGACGGGGACGCCGACCATCGCGATGTGGGCGCGGCGACGGGGCATGGGCGATCACTCGTTTCTGGCGCGGGACGGGTGCGGGCGGTGTGGCGAGGACGCGATGTCAGGGCCGCTCGATCTGCGCGGCGGCCTCCTCCAGGTCGGCGACGGTCCCCGACATGATCGTCCGTACATGCCTGGTGATGTGCTGCACGGGCCAGTCCCACCACGCCACGGCCAGGAGCCGAGCGATGTCCGCAGCGTCGTAGCGGGTGCGGATGAGCTGGGCGGGGTTGCCGCCGACGATGCCGTAGTCGGGGACGTCGCCGGTGACCACGGCGCCGGCGGCGATGATCGCGCCGTGACCGATGCGTACACCGGGCATGACCATCGCGCCGTGGCCGAACCACACGTCGTTGCCGACGACCGTGTCGCCCCGGCCGGGCAGGTCGGTGATCAGGTCGAAGTGCTCCGCCCAGGAGCCCCCCATGGTGGGGAACGGGAAGGTGGAAGGACCGTCCATGCGGTGGTTGGCGCCGTTCATGATGAACCGGGTGCCCGTCCCCAACGCGCAGTACTTGCCGATGACAAGCCGCTCGGGACCGTAGTGGTACAGGACGTTGCGCGTCTCGAACGCGGTCGGGGCGTCCGGATCGTCGTAGTAGGAGAAGTCACCGACCTCGATCAGCGGCGACTTCACCAACGGCTTGAGCAGAACCACGCGCGGGTGCTCGGGCATCGGGTGGAGCACGGTGGGGTCGGCGGGAAAGGGCGGCATCGCGGAGGCGGTTCCTCTCTGGTGGACCTAGGGCGACAACTGTCGCGTTAAGATGCTGGCACAGCCCTGCCGTCTTGATCAACCGGATACTGATTGCCGATGACAGACCCACTGGACACGACGTCGGACCGCCGTCCGGGCGGTCGCACCGCCCGCATCCGCGCCCAGGTTCTCGATGCGGTGCGCGCCGAACTCGCCGAACGCGGTCACGAAGGACTCACGATGGAGGGTGTCGCGACGCGGGCCGGAGTGCACCGCGCCACGGTCTACCGGCGTTGGCGCGATGTCGGCGGTCTCCTCGTCGACGTCATCGCCGCCGCCGGCGAGATCGACTGGCTGCCGCCGGACACCGGCTCGCTGCGCGGCGATCTGACGGCCCTCAACCAGGAGATCCAGGAGTCTCTGGTCGTACAGCCGTCGTTCGCCGTCGCCTTGATGGCCGCCTCGTTCCACTTCGAACAGGCCGCGCGGGCCCAGACGCAGCTGTGGACAGACCGGTACGCCCAGTGCGAGATCCTCGTCGAGCGCGCCATCGAGCGCGGTGAACTCCCCGCACAGCACACGGACGCGCGGAGCCTGCTGATCGCCGCCACGGCACCGCTCTACCACCAGCTGGTACTCCTGCGTGCCGATCCGGACCCGCGACTCCCGGAACGGGCCGCGGAGACGGCAGTCCTGGCGGCTTCCGCGGGTGCCTTCTCCGTCCGTCGGGAAGGGAGCGTGTGACCGGCCGGCGGCGACCTTCGCATGCCGGACGCGCCCCGCAGCGTATGACCATGCTGGTCGAGCAGGGCCCTGCCGTCGGGCGAGAGGTGAGCCTGCCACTGATCATCGGTCGGCGCCCCTGCCCGAGGTCCCACACCTGCTACTCGGACCGGCCCAGCGCCCCGAAGGCGAGCCGCCCCGAGCAACTACTCGCCGTCTCAGGCCGCAGGGGCAGCACGTACGACGTGGCCCGCGCTACGAAAGGCTGGGTTATGTCGCGTACGACCGTCAGCCGGATTCCTGGGACGAGCAAGCCCCTGATGGATCGTTGCGCCGCTACGAAACGATGTGCACGTTGATGCGGAAGGAACTCGCGTAGGCTCAGTCACCTTCGCTGGATCTGTCAGCGGACGCGTCGTCCCAGGTCATGTCGTCATCAGATCCGGGCGCCGTCCTCCAGGGCTGTCGGCCACGGCGGAGGCTTCCACCTCAGAGCCAGCCGAGCTGTGGTCGCGGAGCGGTCTCACCGCACCCAGTTCGCTCCGCGGCTCGGACGCCGTGATCACACCAGCCACAGCGAGATCGTCTCAGCGACAGCATGGAACGATGACCACCGTGTCAGGTCAGGTCTGGGTGACACTCATATCGCTGGGCGGCGTTGTCCTCGGAGGCGTGTTGTCCTACCTCGTTCAGCACAGTCCGGGTCTCCCGGGACGGCCGGATGTGGGACGAGCGGCCAAGGGACGAGTACCGGCCCGGCCCCGACCTGCTGCCGCTGATGTCGCACGCGTACCCGCCTTGCGCCTGCCCACGGTGCCACCGTGAGGGCTGAACCGATGTGCTCGGCCGGTCAGGCGCCGGCGACGGCGCGGGTGTGGGACGCGGTTCCGGGACCACGCGGGGCCGCTCACTGGTCGATCGCGGCAAACAGGACCGGTACAACCAGGCGGCACGACCTGGCTGGTAACTTGCCCCCATGACGGTGGCATTGATCGACTCAGGGTTTGGACTCCTTTCCACTACGGGCTGGCTTCGGCACCTCGCCCCGGAACTCGATCTGCTTCTGCTGCTGGACCCCGACGGCGCTCCCTGGGGATCGAGAACAGCCTCCTTCGTTACGGACCGCATGTTCACCGCCGCTCAATTGGCCGTCCAGCGGGGCGCGGAGGCCATCGTGGTCCCGTGCAACACCGCCACCGTCACCGCGATCGACGCTCTGCGCGAGAGGTTCGAACCGCGCGTGCCCGTGATCGGAACCGTGCCCGCCGTGAAATCGGCCGCAGCAACCGGCCAAGCCATCGCCGTGTGGGCAACCGTCCGGACCACGTCGAGTGACTACCAGGATCGCCTGATCGCGGACTACGCGAACGGCATGCCTGTCGCGCGTGTCGCATGCCCCGGTCTGGCCGAGGCGATCGACCAGGGCGACATGGCCGCGGTAGCGGAAGCGATTGCCGACGCAGCCGAGCGAACCCCCGAGAATTGCGACTCCGTGGTGCTGGGATGCACGCACTACCCCCTGGTGGCGCCGGAGATTCTGCAGAGCCTGCCCGCCGGGACCACCCTGTACGACAGCGCGGAGGCAGTCGCTCGCCAAACACTGCGGCGATTGGACCGAACCGGGGCCCCGCACAGCACCATGGGCTCCATCGACGTGGTACTCAGCGGTCGCCGCGGAAGCCTCCCGGTAGGCGCCCACGCCTACCCGGTGGGCCGTGCCCTTGCCGCAGCAGGGCCAGTCCCCCGCGACGTTCTCATCTCCGCCGTAACTCGTTCCCCGATGGCTGCACCGGCGATCTGAGCAAGCCCCAGATCCTCTGTAGCTGTGCAACTCGGGCCAACAAGCTGAAGAGCCCCGACGGCTCGGTGGAGCTCACCGCCGACAACCTCACCGGCAAGGGCAAGGGGGACGACGAGTCGGTCCTCATCGACCGCTCCGAAGTGCTCGTCACCTGCGACGAGATCGTCTTCCCGGTCTCGATCCACGACGCCGACAACCAGGTGCAGACTTTCGACCAGGTCAGCAACGCGTTCATGCGCGTGGGGAACCAGCCGACGGCCAGGAGCTCGCCCGCTATGACGTCAGCGAAGACGCGTCCACGGAGACGGCGATGCTCTTCGGCGAGGTCCACCGGCACGGCGGCGGGCGGAAGTTCCGCGCCGTTGGCTCCGGGGTATGTGTCAGGGCTGCGAGGCATCGCTCTAGACTTCAGGGTCAATATTTCGTAAAGCCAGGTACGGCGCGGGGGAGCCCCGTACAAAACGATTGGGTAGCCAGTGCTTTTGAAAACGTTCGGCTGGTCGTTCGCGGTCACCGCGCTCGGCCTGATCGCGGCGGTGTTCTACGGGGGGTGGACCGGCTTCGGGATCGTGGCGATCCTGTCCATCCTCGAGATCTCGGTGTCCTTCGACAACGCCGTGGTCAACGCCGGGATCCTGAAGAAGATGAATGCCTTCTGGCAGAAGATCTTCCTCACCATCGGTGTCCTGATCGCGGTCTTCGGCATGCGTCTGGTCTTCCCGGTCGTGATCGTCGCCATCAGTGCCAAGATCGGTCCGATCGAAGCGGTACGGCTCGCGGTCGACGACAAGGACACGTACGAGCAGCTGGTGACCGACGCCCACCCGTCGATCGCAGCCTTCGGTGGCATGTTCCTGTTGATGATCTTCCTCGACTTCATCTTCGAGGACCGGGAGATCAAGTGGCTCGGCTGGCTGGAGCGTCCGCTCGCCAAGCTCGGCAAGGTCGACATGCTCTCCGTCTGCATCGCGCTCATCGTGCTGCTCGTCTCCGCGATGACCTTCGCCACCAACGCCCACCAGCACGGCGGCATTCATGCGGACAAGACGGAGACGGTCCTGATCGCCGGCATCGCGGGCTTGATCACCTATCTGATCGTCGGCGGCCTCTCCAGCTACTTCGAGAACAAGCTCGAGGAAGAGGAGGAGCGCGAGCACGAGGCCGAGGAAGAGGCCAAGACGAGCGGCAAGAAGGTCCCGGCCGTCGTGATGGCCGGCAAAGCCGCGTTCTTCATGTTCCTCTACCTGGAGGTCCTGGACGCGTCCTTCTCCTTCGATGGCGTCATCGCCGCCTTCGCGATCACCAACGACATCGTCCTGATGTCGCTCGGCCTCGGCATCGGCGCGATGTACGTCCGCTCGCTCACGGTCTACCTGGTCCGCCAGGGCACCCTCGACGACTACGTCTACCTGGAGCACGGCGCGCACTACGCGATCGGCGCCCTCGCCGTGATCCTGCTCGTCACCATCCAGTACGAGATCCACGAGGTCATCACGGGGCTCGTCGGCGTCGTCCTGATCGCCTGGTCCTTCTTCTCCTCGATCCAGCGCAACCGCAGGCTGGCGGCGGCCCAGGAAATGGATACGGGGTCCAACGCGAAGGCTGAGGTCTCCTCCGGCGTCTGAGCCGGGCCGCCAGCACGGGCCGCGGGGCCGCCGCCAGGCGGACGGTGTCCTCTCCGAAATCCCACCGGTGGCCGACCACCGTCCTGGAAGGGGCGTTCAGGAATGGGAGAGATACGTCCTGCGGCCCTCCGCGGCCCGTGCAAAGCATCACCGACCCGGAGTTTCGTCGGGGCGGTGGGCCTCGAACCGGCCGAACGTGGTCGGCACCTTGGCCAGTAGGTGTCGGCCGGCGGTGCTGTCCTGGACGTGAGGATCCTCGCCCGCGCCGCCGCCGGGGGGCCGATGTCATGCGAGGGGCCTGTAGGGCCGCGCCTCCTGCGGCGGCCCTACATGACGCGGTTCGCGGCGCGATCACCGGCCATGTCCACCCGGCTGCGGCCCGTGAGCTGCCCAAGTCGAGGCTTCGCCCCACCCAGGGTCAGCTTCAGCATGCAGAACTCGTGCCCCTGGTCGAAGCGCGAGCGGGATAGCGCTGTGTGGCCTCGACCGTCAGGTCACCACCCTCGGTGTCGACCTTGATCCTGTTGGGTGAGCCGTCGGTGCCCCGGCCGATGGCCGCCGTTGCCGCCCGGCAGCCGGGGGAGATGCCGGGCGGCGGGAGGTCACAGCAGGTGGACGACGGAGTCGCCGCCGCACAGATCGGCGCCGAGGATCTGTTGGCCGAGTGCGGGCAGGATCATCCCGTGGCGGGTTCCGACCTCGCAGTCCCGCCAGAGCCGCTGGACGGGGTTGGTCTCGGCGAAGGCGGCGGCGCCCTGGGCGTCCAGGAGCAGCTCGATGGCCTCGCGGCTGTGGCGCAGGGCCCAGCCGCAGTCCATCCGGATCCGCGCCCGCTCGTGCGTGGGCAGCAGCCGGTGGTGTCGGGCGTGGTCGTCGGCGACGCCGGCTGATCGCATCAGGTGGAGCTCGGCTGTGTCGACCTTGGCCTGTGCCTCGGCGACCTGGAGCTGGACGACGGGGGAGTCACGTAAGTGTTCCACCGTGGTGAAGGTCATGCGCTTCCCGGACCTGATCTGGTCAAGCGTCAGTTCGAGGGCCCCTTTGGCCATGCCGATGAAGGCGCCGGCGACGTAGAGGATCAACGCCGCGGCGAAGCCTGTGCGGTAGAGGGCGCCGTCGACGTCCGGGAGAGCACGGCCCGCGTCGACCTCGGCCACGTTGAGGATCCTGTGCCGGGGGATGAAGAGGTCCCGCCCGACGAGCGTGTTGCTGCCGCTGGCGCGCATCCCCGCCATATGCCAGGTGTCCTTGATCTCCAGTTCGTCGATCGGGACCAGCCCCAGACCCGGAGTCGTCGGCGCTCCGTCCTCGAAGACGGGAACGCCCACCAGGGCCCAGTCGGCATGCAGGGAGCCGGTGGCGTAGGGCCATTCTCCGGAGACCCGGAGACCGCCGTGGTCGGGCCGCGCCTGGGAGGGCAGGGAGACCACGCAGCAGAAGCGCGGCTCCCGGCCGGCGGCCCAGATCTCGTCCATCGCCTGCTTCGGCAGGAGACCGGCCATCCACTGGCAGGCGGCCATGATGCCGACCGTCCAGCCCGTGCTCCCGCAGCCGCGGCCGATCTCGGCGGCCGCCCTGGCGAACACCGACAGACTGCGCTGCTCACCGCCGTAGACGCTGGGGCGGCTGGCGGAGAAGAGGCCCTTGTCCGCCAGTGCGGCGAGGACCGCGTCCGGAATCCTGCGCTCGCGTTCGGCTTCCGCGGCGTTGGCGCGCAGCAGGGGGACCAGGGACGCGGCCCCTTGGACGAACGCCTGGTCGCTCGGGGTCAGGTGGACGGTCATGCGGGTCGGCCTCCTTGATCGGCGCCCGGTCCGGTGGCCGGCTGGCCGGCTTGTCCTCCCGGGCACGTGGGCGGTCGGTCTCCGGTGGCCTGTCGTTCCGCGTGGACGGCCAGTTCCCGGACGAACTCGTTGAGGAACTCCTGCATGTAGCGGTGCCAGTAGCGGCCGCGCCCGGGCACTTTGACGTGGAAGGAGAGGTCCCAGCGAATCCGGCCCGGGTGCACGGTCGCCAGGCCCTCGTAGCCGAAGAAGGGCAGGCCGGACAGGAGTCGGTAGCGCAGCAGCCGGTGGGCCCGCACCTCGAGGATCTCGGCGCGGGTGGTACGGCCTCTGAAGGCGAAGCGACGGACGGCTCCCGGGCCCTCCCGGCCGTCGACGCCTTCCCGTTCCAGGCTGGAGGCGTCGACGGAGGAGCACCAGTCGGGCCAGGTGGCGCCGTGACGATGACGTGAGCGTTGGTCCCGCTGAAACCGAAGCTCGACACCCCCGCGAGCCGGGTGCCCGAGTCGACCGGCCAGGGCATGCACTCGACCGGTACGAACAGCCGGGAGCCGGTCGCGTCGATCCGCGGGTTCCATCCTGTGAAGTGCAGCGTCGGGACCACGGTCGCGCGCTGTACGCGCAGCACCGCCTTGATGAGCCCGGCGATCCCCGCCGCGGCTTCGAGGTGGCCCCTCGGCCAACAGATTCCACAACTCAGCGCCCTCGGTCACCCCACCCGGCGTACGGAGGCCCATGCCGATGAAGGCGATCGGCTCAACGGGAGCGCATGAGTCTCGGGTACGGCGATCTCGGGGCAACGGCAACGTCACTCCTCATCAATGATCACGCTCACGCAGATGCGTCGAAGCCCCGGCGGTCGGTGGTCGGGTCCACGACGGGTGGCATTCCGGACCGGACGTTCACAGCGCGCTGGACGGCGAGGTGAATCCGCGACAACCCGACGGGGAAGGAATCTCCCCTGTGGTCTGTGAGTCCGTGCCTCCGTCCGTAGCGGATGTATCCGTCTGCCTTTCCCTCGCAACAGGGGCGAGTCCCTGTTCGAGGTGCGCGCCGCCGCTGATCACCTTAGGGAGGCGTCCAACGTGGGGAACAGAACGCGAACCGGCCATTCCCGCATTCCCTCGCCGAGAGGATGAGCGTCCCCCGTTCAATCGTTGAGTTCCGCACGGCCGGATCTACTGTCGGCGACGGCTGAAAAGTGGACCAGTAGCGACGCTTGAAAGTTGACCCCCTCCAGGGGTCTGGCTCGTTGAGCCAGGCCGGGAGGAGTGGTGATCAGCGTGGAGGACTGGGCGGAGATCCGTCGGCTTCACCGGGCCGAGCAGATGCCGGTGCGGGCGATCGCAAGGAAGCTGGGGATCTCGAGGAACACCGTCCGCAGGGCGATCGCGGACGACGCGCCGCCGAAGTACCAGCGGGCGCCGAAGGGCTCCATCGTGGACGCGGTCGAGCCGCAGATCCGCGAACTGCTCGAGCAGTGGCCGGAGATGCCCGCGACGGTGATCGCCGAGCGGATCGGCTGGGACCGCGGGCTGACGGTGCTCAAGGACCGGGTCCGAGACCTGCGGCCGGCCTATCGGCCCGCGGATCCAGCCTCGCGGACGGTCTATGAGCCGGGCGAGATCGGCCAGTGCGACCTGTGGTTCCCGCCCGCCGACATCCCGCTCGGCTTCGGGCAGGTCGGGCGGCCGCCGGTGCTGGTCATGGTCGCGGGCTACTCGCGGTGGATCACCGCCCGGATGCTGCCCTCCAGGTCGGCGGCCGACTTGATCGCCGGGCACTGGCGGCTGCTGACCGAGCTGGGCGCCGTCCCACGGGTGCTGGTCTGGGACAACGAGGGTGCTGTGGGCTCCTGGCGGTCCGGGGGACCTCAACTGACCGACGAGTTTGCCGCGTTCGCCGGGCTGCTGGGCATCAAGTTCCTGCTCTGCAAGCCCCGGGATCCGGAGGCCAAGGGGCTGGTCGAACGGGCCAACGGCTATCTGGAGACGTCGTTCCTGCCCGGGCGGGTGTTCACCTCGCCGGCCGATTTCAACATTCAGCTCGCCGACTGGCTGACCAAGGCCAACCGGCGCATTCACCGCAGCCTGCAGGCTCGTCCGGCGGACCGGCTGGAAGCGGACCGCTCCCGGATGCTGGCCCTGCCGCCGGTCGCCCCGCCGGGCTGGTGGAAGGCATCGCTGCGGCTGCCCCGGGACCACTACGTCCGCCTGGACACCTGCGACTACTCGGTGCATCCACTGGCCGTCGGCCGCCGCATCGAAGTCACCGCGGACCTGGACCAGGTCCTGGTGACCTGCGACGGCGTCGAGGTCGCCCGGCATGCCCGCAGCTGGGCTCGCCACCAGACCATCACCGACCCGGACCACGCGGCCGCTGCCGCAGCCGCACGGAAGAAGGCTGCCAGCACGAAGGCGGCGCCAGTGGACGTGACGGAGGTCGAGGAACGGTCGCTGGAGACCTACGACCGGATCTTCGGTGTCATCGACGGCGGGCTGAGCACGGGCGAAGGGGCAGCGTGATGAGCACGAAGAACGGCACGAACCAGGCCCGGACCAGCCGCGACGTCGGCTCCGAACTGATTTATCTGACCAAGGCGTTGAAAGCCCCGGCCCTGCGGGATGCGGCAGCACGGCTCGCCGAACGGGCCCGCGACGAGAGCTGGAGCCACGAGGAGTATCTGGCCGCATGCCTGCAGCGGGAGGTCGCCGCCCGCGACTCCCACGGCGCCGAGGGACGCATCCGCGCGGCCCGTTTCCCCTCTCGCAAGTCGCTGGAGGACTTCGACTTCGACCATCAGCGGTCGGTGAAACGCGAGGTCATCGCCCATCTGGGGACGCTGGACTTTGTCGTCGGGAAGGAGAACGTGATCTTCCTGGGGCCGCCTGGCACCGGCAAGACCCACCTCGCCACCGGCCTCGGCATCCGGGCCTGCCAGGCCGGCCACCGGGTCGCCTTCGCCACCGCCGCCCAGTGGGTCACCCGCCTCGCCGAAGCCCACCAAGCAGGCCGGCTCAGCGACGAGCTGACCCGCCTGGGCCGGATCCCGCTGATCGTGGTCGACGAAGTGGGCTACATCCCCTTCGAACCCGAGGCAGCGAACTTGTTCTTCCAGTTCATCTCGGGCCGCTACGAACGCGCCTCGGTGATCGTGACCAGCAACAAGCCCTTCGGACGCTGGGGCGAGGTCTTCGGTGACGACACCGTCGCCGCCGCGATGATCGACCGCCTCGTCCACCACGCTGAAGTGATCTCGCTGAAGGGCGACAGCTACCGCATGCGCGGCCGAGACCTCGGACGGGTTCCCGCGGCCAACAGCGGGGAATGACCAACATCAACTGAGCAGTGGGGGGTCACTTTTCACCCGTCGGATGTGGGTCACGATTCACGCGTCGCCGACAATCTACCGCATCGCCGCGTTCAGGAGGTGGAAACCTGTTTCGGCGACTGCTTGGTTCGACCTCCTCCGACCTCGAAGCCGTCCTCAAGGAACGTTGACGAAATGATTCTCGTGAGGTGACTCGGCCCAGGGGATCCCGCGAGCCGTGATGAGTCTGCGGCGTCCGGCGGTCGTACTGTCGAAACCCGTTACCGAGGAGGACTTTGATGCGCAGCGTGACCTATTCGATGGGCGTCTCACTTGACGGCTACATCGTCGGGCCGGATGGCGATTTCAACTGGACGGAGCCCGACGAGGAGGTCTTTCGCTTCTGGATCGACGAGATTCGAGAGGTCGGCGTCCATCTGCTGGGACGACGGCTGTACGAGACGATGTTGTACTGGGAGACCGCCGACCAGGATCCCTCGCTCGACGACTCGATGCTCGAGTGGGCCGCGATCTGGAATCCGCTCCCCAAGGTGGTGTTCTCCACCACGCTGTCGGCGGTGCAGGGCAATGCCCGCCTGGCCTCCGGCGGCCTGGCGGAGGAGATCGAGCGGTTGCGAGCCGAGCCGGGGGAGGGCGACATCGCGATCGGCGGCGCGACTCTCGCCGCCGACGCGGCCGCGTTGGGTCTGATCGACGAGTACCGGGTCGTGGTCCACCCGGTGCTGGTTGGTGGTGGCATTCCGTTCTTTCCCCAACGCGAGCGCCGGGTGGATCTCGAACTCGTCGAGACCCGCACCTTCAGCTCAAGAGTCGTCTATCTCCGCTACCGCGTGGCGCGTTAAGGCCTGTCTGACAAACGATCACCTGGCTGGTTCGCGGAGCCAGAGGATGAGGGAGGCCAGGACGACTCCGGCGCGGTGGCGGTCGGAGAGTTTGTCGAAGCGGGTGGCGATCGCGCGGAACTGCTTGAGGCGGGCGAAGCATCGTTCGACCACGTTGCGGTCGCGGTAGATGACCTTGTCGAAGGTGGGTGGTCTACCGCCGAGGGCTCCGCGCCGGCGGCGGTTGGCCGTCTGGTCGTGGCGTTCGGGGATCGTGGTGGCGATGCCCCGACGCCGCAGCAGGTGACGGATCGCCCGGCTCGAGTAGGCCTTGTCGCCCAGGACCCGGTCCGGTGTCGTGCGCGGGCGGCCCGTGGCAGCACGTGGGACGCGGATCTCCCCCCGCGTCAAGGTCCGTCCCGAACTGGAGAAGGCGTTCAAGCTCGCGTACGACATCCGCGAGGCCGCCCCGGACCAGCCGGTCATCCTCACCGTCCGGGTCACACCCCAACGTCTGGGGTCCCATGGTGCAGCCGGTGGGCCCAGGCGAGCCGGCCGGCGGTCCTGGCGTCGATGGCGGCATCTTGACCATCTACTAGTTAGCTGCCATATTACTTTTCATGAAGGACGAGGACGCCATGCTCGGTGCCGCACCCACGCTCGATCAGGCACGGAAGCAGATCGAGCGGTACGGGCTTGACGCCGACCCGCAGGCGGTGCTCGTCGCGGTGCGGCTGATGGCGGCCGGGGCGCGCCTGGACCGGGCTTCGGAAGTGCACTTCTCGCGTTCCGGGCTGTCGACCGGGCGCTACCGCCTGCTGGTGGACCTCGAGGACGGCGGCGGAGAGAAGTCGCCGTCGGGGCTCGCGAGGAGCCTTGGCGTCTCGCGTGCAACCGTGACCGGCCTGGTCGGCGGGCTTGAGCGGGAGGGCCTGGTGGCTCGCCGTGCCTCCGCGGAGGATGGTCGGGGTGCGGTGGTGGTGCTCACCGCACGCGGCGCCCAGCGGCTGCGCGACATGGCGGCGGACCACTTCTCGCGACTCGAGGCGCTGGTCGACGGACTGAGTGTCGACGAGCGAGGGCTGTTCCTGGACCTCCTGGGGCGGATCACTCGGCGGATCGGCGCGCTGACCGCCGAGTAGTTCCATCGCGTCGCGCGAACGGTCGCCCGGCCTTGGCCAGGCGGCGGTCCCTTCATGCCCCAATAGTTAGCTCCCTAATTAATATTCAAGTAGTTAGCTACCTAATCATCAGAGGAGTCTCGTGAGCCCTCCCCATGGAACCTCCGCACCCGGACCCGCCACGCGCTCGTTCACCCTGTGGAAGGAAGTCGCGGTCGCCTACGTGTCCCCGGCGATCACCGCAGGGCTCGGTGGCGCCCTCAGCGGGCAGCCCGAACTGACCAGGGCCGCTCCCACCTCCATCGGGGCCACGTCCGCCCTGGTTGCCTGCGTCGTCGGCGCGTGGCTGCACCGCCATGGCCGGCCGCCCCGCCAGTGGACGACCTCGGCGCCGCGACTGGCACTCACCCTCGGGCTCGCCGGTGCGGCGGCCGCAGTCGCGGCCGTGGGCGGGTGGTGCGCATCCGACTGGCTGCCGTCCCACACACCGGTGCCCGACGCCGGATGGCTGGAGCGCTTGCGGATCGATCTGCCGTTGTCAGCCGCTCTGGCCGCAGCCATCGTCACCTGGCGGTGGCGCGGCGCGGCATCACGGCAGCGGACGTGACCTCGACCCTCCTCAGCCCTGTTTCCAGCCCCACAACCGTGAAAGGAACACCGTGATCACCATCATGGGCGCAACCGGTGCCACCGGCGGCGCGCTGCTCCGGCGGCTCACCGGGCTCGGCATCCCCTGCCGCGCCGTCACCCGCACCCCCGAGGCCCTGCGCGCCACCACCGGCGCGGGAACGCCGGTCGAGATCGCCGGCGCGGACGCCGCGGACCCCCGCACACTCCGCGACGTCCTGGAAGGATCCACACAGTTGTTCCTCGCCATGGCCAACAGCCCTCGTCAAGTCGAGCTCGAGACCAACGTCATGGACGCCGCGGTCGCGTGCGGGGTACGGCACGTGGTCAAACTCTCCGCCCCGGCAGCCGAGCCGGCCTCACCGGTAGCCGTCTCGCGTGGGCACTGGCGGGTCGAGGAACACCTGGCGGCAACCGGCATGACGGCTACGCTGCTCCGACCGTACGCCTTCATGCAGAAGCTGCTCCTGAACGCGCCGGCGGTCGCCGACGGCGTGCTCATGGGGGCGATGCGCGACGCCCCCTGCAACTACGTCGACGTCCGGGACATCGCCGACGTCGCCGCCGAAACCCTCCTCCGCCCCGGCCTTGCCGGCGCCACATACACCCTGACGGGCCCGCAGGCATTCAGCCACCCCGAACTCGCCCGTCTGCTCGGGGAGCTGGTGGGCCGTCCGGTCCGCTACATCGACCTGCCGCCGAACGAGTTCCACCGCCATCTGGTGTCGACCGCAGGCATGCCACCCTGGCTCGCCGACCACGTGGTGGAGATCCAGCAACTGGCCCTGGCCCGCCCGGAAGCACCCAACGACACCCTCGAGACCGTCCTCGGGCGCCCCGCCAGGACGCTCCACGACTTCATTCGCGAGCATCTGCACGCGTTCACCACGACCACTTGACCGGCGGCTCGACCACCTTGGCGCCAACCGGGGGCGGGCCCGTTCCCGGTCCGGGCCGAACGCCTCCGCCGGCCGCGCGCCGCCGTGCAGCGGGCCCGGATCCCGGTGCACTTCCCGCCAGCCCGTGCCGGCTCGGCCGGTTCCCGGTGGACGCGCAGCCGCCCTAATTCAGCCGGCTCGTCCGCCGAGCCCTGAGCGCATGTCTGACAATTGATCTTGTGCTGCTGACCGGCGCCGGCCAGACGGTCCTGGTCGCGCCGCACGACCTGTCGCTCGCCGCCTGGTACTGGCGACCCGCTGCCCGGTCGCCCGTGCGCCGCGGCAGCCGGCCACATCAAGGCCATCTCATCCACGACCAGCTGTCACAGGGCGCTATTAGGCTGAGCGCATGTTCGAACGCAAGACGAGGAGGACGCGGACGGTGCTGCCTGCTTACGCGGTCGAGGTGGGAACCGAACCGCTGGTCCGTCCGGCGCGGAACTCGGTGGGGGGCTGGCCCTTCCTCGACCAGGCTCAGGACTGGCCCGAGTGCTTCTGTGGTGAGCGGATGGCTCTGTTCTTCCAGCTCGACATCCCCTGGGACGTGGAGCCTTTCGGCGGAGACCACCTCCTTGTCTTTCACTGCCGTGCGCACAACGACGCGTCCGACCCCCAGCTTGCTGATGGCCGGCTCGTACCGAAGTACTGGGACGCTCCGCAGCCGCCCTACCCGGCTCCGTTCTGGCGTGTACTGATCCAGAGCCGCGCGGCGCTGCCGACCCCGGAAGCCGAACCGTCCGTGTGCGCGCTGCCGCTGACTCTGCGGCCTTTCGTGGATTCCCCCAGGATCCCGAGTTTCAAGGTGGGCGGTACCCCGTCCTGGGCGCAGGATGCCGAGTACTACAGGTGCGCGTGCGGCGCGGACCTGGTGTATGTCTGCCAGGTTCCCGAGGGGGTAGACTTCGCTGTCCACCCCGGCCAGCCAGAACAGCCCTACAGCGTCCAGGCCGACACGTACTGGCTGTTCCTGGGCAACGAGGTCTACCTGCTGGCGTGCCCGGCCCGCTGCGATCCGGCGGCCGTCTGGCCGGTCAACCAGCACTGACGCCTCAGCATCACCGCCCCTGCCTCCCCCAGCGGTGCCCGTGCTCGTTCGGCCGTCGTGGAGGGCTCCCGGACGGCCCGATCACGCCGGATGTCCGGGGTACGTCCGGATGCGCGGGGATCACTCGGCTGTGGAGCCCAACGCGATGTCCGTGCCGTCACCATCCCAACCGGCCGGGCCGCGCCAGATGACGTTGACACGAAAGATGTCGCGGATCATGTCCGCAGACCAGTCCTCGGAGGGCGGCTCGGAGAGAACGAGATAGAGGCCGTCGGCAGGCGTGGGCAGCGTGTGGTTGATCTCGAGCAGCCGGGTCGCACCCGAGCGGAGGTCCGCGTAGGTCGAGCGGCCGGCGCCCAGGGCCTCGTAGAGGAAGAGACCGCGCTCGGTGACGCAGCTGACGTCGACGACCGGTGAGTCGGCCGGCTCGAGGTCCGCCCAGAGGAGCGACGCCTTCAGCGCGTGGCGGACCGCCTCGTGCTTCTTGCACATGCGGTCGGCCCCGGCAGCCGCCTCCAGTGCGCGAAGGAAGCCTTCCCTCGTGGTCGGGGCCGGTGTGGCGGAGATGGTGTCCGCAGTGGTCATCTGCGCTTCTTCCTTCTGGTCGGGTTGCTGCGGGGCGGGGGGCGCCGCGTCGACAGGGGCCGCGTCGTCGGGGGTGGCTTCGTCAGGCGCCGCGTCAGCGGAGTTCGGCTCCGTCGCGGTGGCGAAGCGTGCCCGAAGCTCTCGTCGCGCCTCGGCGAGGGGCCCTGCCCAGCCGGAAGCCGCCAGCTCCTCCGCGAGCCGGCCCCTGTCCAGGGTTCCGTCCTTGAGCGCGCGGTTGGTCGTCGCGGCGAGGTCGCGCAGAACCCCCAGCCTCTCTCTGCCGGGGTCGCCGAACAGGTGGAGTACGTCGACCCAGTCGGCCTGGTCCCGCCGGAGGATGCGATTGGCCATGCCCTGGAGCTCGGAGAGACGGCTGCGGGCGTCGGGAACGTCGCCGTCGCTCTCGGCCAGTTCTCCGAGCACGTCCAGCGCCGCGAGGTAGCGTCCCGCCATCCGCTCCGAGACGGGCGATCGGCCGCGCTGGTCGGCGGTGAGCACGATCTGGCTCGTCTCGTTGGAGAACACCCAGCAGTTCAGCTTCTCACCCCGCCGTGGGGGAACCGATCCGTGGCGAACGGTGAGGACGAGCGGTCGGTCCATCCCGGGGGACAGCGGCCTGACCTTGTAGCGACCGCCCGGGGCCCGGTCCACGACCTCGACCCTGACATCGGTGCCGACCCGGGGAAGCCGTCCCGCCGTGCCCTCCGCCCGGGCGTCGGAGACCGCCGGTGCCTCGTCGCCCCGGGAACCGGTGAGCGCCTCCGGCAGCGGGGCGGTGTGCAGGACGGTCAGGCTCTGGGTGCTGCGGGTGAGGGCCACGTACAGCTGGCGCAGTCCGGCGGGGCCACGGTCGGCGATCGTGGTGGGTTCGACGACCAGGACGTGGTCGTACTCCATGCCCTTGGCCTGTTCGGCGGCCAGCACGGACACGGCTTCGCGGTTCGACTCGTCGATGTCGCCGCCCTCGTCGATCCTGCGGCTGATCGCGTCCAACCAGTCCGAGTCGTCGGGGACGACGACGGCCACGGATCGGGGGGTCCTCCCGTCGCTGGTGTGCACGAGCCGGGCCACATGGGCGACGGTGTCGTCGAGGAGTTTCCACGGCTCGGTCGCCACGGTCCGCACGGCGTCCGCTCCCGCCTCGCGGACGGCCTGCGGGTACGGCAGGGACGGCGCGACCGCCCGTGCGAGAGGCGCGACGAACTCCATGATCTCGGCGGGGACGCGATAGCTGGTGTTGAGCTGGGCCACGCTCCAGTCGCCCTGGTCGGAGAGGAGCGCGCCGAGCAGGTCCCAGCTCGTCGGGATGTGGGCCCCCGTCGCCTGCGCGAGGTCGCCCAGGACGGTCATGGAACCGCCCACGGCACAGCGCCGTCGCAGGGCGCGCGCCTGCATGGGCGTGAGGTCCTGGGCCTCGTCGACGACGATGTGCCCGTACCGCCTCGGGGTGTCACCGCTGATCAGCACCCGGAGCTCTTCGAGACAGACGTGGTCGTCGAGAGTCCACGGATCGGCGTCGGCGCTGGCGGCGCGGGCCCGCGACAGGGCCGCCCGCTCGTCCTCGTCGAGGATGCCGTCGGCGCAGACGCGCAGCAGCTCGGCCGAGTCGTAGAGGCTGCGCAGGGCCTCCCGCGGGCCCGGTGACGGCCAGACGCGTTCGACGAGCCGCTCGACCCGGCGGTTGCGTTCCAGGTCGCGGCGGATCGTGCCGGCCTGCCCCCGGCGCGACGCGATGTCGGACAGCTCCTGGAGGAGCCGGTCGACGAACAGGCCGCGGAAGCGGTCGCGCCGCTCCCGGAAGGACCCGCCGCCACCGTGGGCCCGGGCGAGGAGGGCGAGAACCTCGGACTTCGGCACGCGCAGGGTCGTACTGCCCGCGGTGATGACGACCGCGGGCTCGTCGCCTTCGAAGGACGGCTCGACGGTGAGTCCGTCGAGGGCCTCGGGGCGGTAGTCGCTCTCGACGCGCCGTCTCAGCACGGCCGCCATGCGTTCGTCCGACTTCACGAGGCGCGCCCGCGGGGAGTCGGTGCCGAGGACTTCGCCCTCCCACAGGCGGTCCAGCTGGACGGCGTTGACGTCCCGGGTGCCGAGGGTGGGGAGGACCTGGCCGACGTAGTCGAGGAACCGCTGGTGGGGGCCGATGACGAGGATGTCCTGGGCCTTGAAGTGCTCGTTGTTGACGAGCCAGGTCACGCGGTGGAGACCGACCGCCGACTTGCCGGTACCGGGGCCGCCCTGCACGACGAGGATGTCCGACGGCGAGCCGGTGACCAGCTCCATCTGGTCACGGCGGATGGTCTCGACGATGTCCCGCATCCGGCCGCCGCGCGACCGCTGGAGCTCCCGCAGGAGGAAGTCGTCCGGCTGGAGCGCCTTCCGGCGCTGGCGTCGTACGACGTCGCCGGGGGACGGCGAGCGTTCCGCCCCCGGCGTGGCGGGGGAGGTGTCCGGCTTCTCCGCCCTGCTGTCGTCCTTGCTGTCGTCGGCGGCCTGCCGGGGCTCAGGTACGGCGGCGGGCTCGGGTTCGAGGCCGGCCGGAGGCACGGAGGTGGGTGTCACCGAAGAGATCTCGTCGAAGTAGCCCTCGACGACCTGCCGCGCGCAACGCAACCGCCGACGCAGGACCACCTCGCCCGGGTTCTCGGGCCTGGCCTCGATCCACTCCTTCGCCAGCGGGCTGGTCCAGAGCAGGACCACCGGCTCGTGCGAGGCGTCCTGCACGCCGCGGCGCCCGATGTACCAGGGACGAGGGTCTCCTCCCGGGTCCTCCGGCGCGTCGACGCGGGCGAAGACCAGGGCTTCGTCGCCGAGCCCTCCGTAAGCCTCCGCACGGGCCTCCGCCTCGACCCGGTTGGCGATCCCGTCCTTGCCGCTCGCCGACGCGGTGGCCGCCGAACCGCCGCTCAGCTCGGCCAGTTTCGTGGTGTAGCAGTCGTACGCGTGGTCCACCGCCCGCTGCTCGCCGGCGAGGATCTCGTCCCGAGTGGTGGTGCTCATGTGCGTCCTCCCTGCGGTGCCGGGGGACACCGCCACGGGCGTGTACCCGTACCCCGCTCAAACAACTATCAGAAACCAGACGGTGACGAACAGTCAGTGGATCACTGCCCGGACGAGCCGTCGATCTCGATCCGCCAGACGCGCACCTGGTCGGGGGTGGGCCCGAGCTCGTACAGGTGGAGGTGCTCGTGCCCGAGCTGGTTTCCCGGCGTATTTCCCTCCGTTCGGGGCGTGTTGGTCGTCGGTGCGCGTTACGGTCGCCCCGTCGGTACCGGGCGAAGGGGGATGCTGATGGGGCCGGATGAGGTGGTGGCGCTCACCGCGGTGGCGGGGGCGGCGCTGGTGCAGGCGGCGGGGACCGATGCCTGGGCCGGGATGCGGACGTGGGCGAGTCGGTGGTGGGGGCGCCTGGACGAACAGCGGCAACGCGCGGAGCTGGAGCGCCTCGACGCGGCCCGGACGGCCTTGTCCGCCGCCGACGAACCCGAAGCGGCGCACCAGGCGGGGTACTGGAGCGGCCGCTTCGAGATGCTTCTGGAGCTGCTGCCCCCGGAGGCGCGCGCAGAGGCGGTGGCCGAGCTGCGGGCGCTGGTCGGTCAGCGTCCGCCGGCCCACGGTGCCACGATCGTGAACGTGTCGGGCGACGGCCCGGTCTCGGTCCAGAGCGGTGACCACAACCACATGGTGAACCACTTCGGGTCGGGCGCATGACCGAGGGCGTCCCCCTCTCCGTGCAGATCGGGAACGACAACACCATCGTCAACCACCTGCCGCCGGAACACCGCGCGGCGGTGTTACGGCGAAAGCTGCTGGAGTGGGACGACCTCGTCACCAAGACCCGGTCGGCGCCGACAAGCCCGGCGGCCCTGCTGGACGCGCACCGCGCGGTGGTGCCCTTCCGGGGGCGTGCCGAGGAACTGGCGGAGCTGCGGGCGTGGTGCGAGGCTCCGGGGCTGGGGATCCAGCTGGTGTACGGGCCGGGCGGGCAGGGCAAGACCCGCCTCGCGCGCCGCCTCGTCGACCGGCTCGGTGAGACGCCGGGCGACGAGCCCTGGAGCGTCCTGTGGCTGAGCCGCGACGCCCCGGCCGGTGAGCTGCCGGTCCTCCAGTACACGCAGTCGCCGCTGCTGGTGGTGGTCGACAACGCCGAGACCCGCACGGACCAACTGCCCACGCTGCTCAGGGCGGCAGCCGCCGCGCCCAGGACCGTGCGCGTCAAGGTCCTGCTGCTGGCCCGCACCGACGGCGACTGGTGGTACGACCTGCCCGCGGCCACCGAACGGGAAGAGCTGTACGACGCTCCTGTCACGCCCCTGCGCCCGCTGGAGCCCGACCCGGACCGTCACGCCGAGGCGTACCGTGACGCCGTGGAGAGCCTGGCCCGCGCCCTGCCCCGGGTGCCCGGGCAGCGGCTCGTCAAGTGGGGGCACCACGTCGGGCGCCTCACGCGCCCCGCCGCGTACCGCATCCCGGCGCCGGACATGGATGTGGCGCTCACGCTGCACATGACCGCGCTCGTCGACCTGCTGGACGCGGCCCACAAGCGCGGGGAAGGCGCGAGCCGCTCCCGGCCCATGGAGGAACGGCTGCTGGACTACGAGCGTCGCTACTGGATCGCCGTCGAGGCCGACCTGGGCCTGAGGAGACGCAGGGGCATCGACGCCGTCCTCGCCGCCGCGCTCCTGTGCGGTGCCGCCGACCGCGAGGAGGCCGACGCGCTCCTGGGCCGGGTGCCGGTGCTCCACGGCCAGACCACTGACGTCCGCTGGGCCGTGTGCGACTGGATCAGCGCCCTCTACCCCCCGCCCGCCCCGTCGCAGTTCTGGGGGACCCTGCGCCCGGACCGCCTCGCCGAATACTTCCTGGGCAGCCACCTCCGTGCCGATCCGGGTCTGGCCGATCGCCTCCTCGCCGGGGCGTCCGAGGCCCAGGCCGCCCGGCTGCTGGTCCTCCACACCAGGGCGGCAGCGCATCCGGCGCACCGCGAGCACCTCGACGCGCAGCTCACCGATCTGTGCTGCCGGCACCCCGAGGTGCTCGGCGCCCTCGCCGTCGACGTCGCCACGCAGGTGGAGCGACCGGAGCCGCTGGTGTCGGCCCTGTACCGGCTCACCGACGACCCCGGAACGGATCTCGCGGATCTCATGCGACTGCTGGACCGCCTGCCCTCCTCCTCCCACAACCTGGCCCCCTGGGCGTTGCACCTCACCGAGCGGCTGACCGACATCCACCGCGAGCGCGCCGAGACGGACTCCGCGTACCTGCCGGCCCTGGCCAGGCTCCTGCGCACGCTCTGCCGGCGGCACCTCGACATGGGGCACCGGCAGCGCGCGTACGAGGTGACGGAGGAAGCCGTCGGCCGGCTGAGACCGCTGGTGGAGACGGACGCCCCGACGTTCCGGCCGCACCTCGCCGCGTCCCTGCACAACCTGTCGATCGGCCTCGGCGTCGTGGGACGACGAGCCGACGCCGTGGCACCCGCCTACGAGGCCGTCGGTCTCTACCGCGAACTCATCGCCGAGTCCGCCTCACCCTCCGACACCCGGGTGTACCGCTCGGAACTGGCACACGCCCTCAACGCCGTCGCCAACTGCGAGGGTGAGCTCGGCCGCCCCGACAAAGCGCTCACGGCGATCGAGGAGACCGTCGGGATCCGGCGCGCGCTGGTCGGGGAGCGGCGCGAGCGGGCGGAGATGGCCGACGGTCTGAACAACCTGTCCATCTGGCAGAAGGAGTGCGGCCGGCACAAGGAGGCGCTGGTTTCGAGCCGCGAATCCGTGGAGCACTACCGGTCCCTGGCCGAGGAGCACCCCGACGCCTTCCGGAAGGGCTTCGCCATGAGCCTCGGCACGTACTCCAACTGCCTGCGGGACGCGGGCCGGTACGCGGAAGCCGTACGCGTGGCCGAGGAGGCGCTCGACATCCGTCGCCACCTGGCCCGGGCGCGGCCCGACGCATACCTTCCCGACCTGGCGCGCGCCCTGAACTCCTTCGCCATCGACGCGGGCGAGACGGGACGGCGGCGGGAATCCGTCGCGGCGAGCGCCGAGTCCGTGAACCTCTACCGGCGGCTGTACGAACGGGAACCGGCCGCGTTCGCGGAACGGCTGGCCATGAGCCTCAACACGCACGCCAACCAACTGAACGACGTCGGCGCCCAGGAGGAGGCGCTGAACGCCGCCCGCGAGTCCGTCGCCCTCTACCGCTCCCTGGAGCAGGCGAGCCCCGGGGTGTTCCCAGGGGATCTCGCGATGGGCCTGACCACGTACGCCGGCCAACTGGAGGCCGCCGGACAGGTTCAGGAAGCGCTGGGCGCCGCCCGTGAGGCCGTCGCCCTCCACCGGCTCGCGGCCGAGGAGCGGCCCGAGGTCTTCCTCCAGGCACTCGTCACGGGGCTCAACAACCTCGCCCATCAGCTGAGCAGTGCGGGCGCGTACGAGGAAGCCCTCGCGACGGCTGAGGAGGGTGTCGTCGTCGCCCGCCGTCTCAGCGCGGCGGACGGGACGCCACCGGCGCTGTCCGCCGTCGCGACGATGCTCGCTACCCGAGCGTCCCGGCGGTACACGGCCGGCCGGCCGACCGAGGCCGTAGCGGACGCGCGGGAGGCAAGGGCCCTGTTCTACGAGCTCGTACGGGGGGACCGGGCGGAGGACGCGGCGCCGCACGTGCCGCAGCTGGGACAGACGCTGTTGCTGCTGGGCGTCGTCCTTCCCGAGGTGGGCCTTCAGGACGAGGCCCTTGAGGCGCTGGCCGAGTCCGCCGGCCTCTTCCGCCGTTTGGTCGAGGACAGTCAGGAGGTCACGGCGCTCCACACCCCGCAGCTGTCCGCCGCCCTCACGCAGCTCGGGAAGCGGCTGTCCGCGGCGCGCCGCTACGAAGAGGCGGCCGACGCGTTGCTGGAAGCCGTGCCGCTCCGTCGGAAGACGGCGGGGAAGGACCCCGCGAGCCACCCCGCCGAGTTCGTCGTCCTGCTGGCCACCACTGTTCAGCTCCTGGTGACGGTCGGCCGCCGCAGTCAGGCCCTGCCGCTCGCGGTCGAGGCTGTCGGCCTGCTGGACGGTCCCCTGCGGGACGCTCCCACCCGACAGGGGATGCTCGGGCCGCTGCTGCCCCTTCTCGGCCTTCTCCAGCACGGCGCCGGGTCGGAGGAGGCGGATCGCACGCTACGGCGGGGTGTGGAGGTGGCCGAGGATCTGGCCCGTACCGAGCCGGCGTACGAACCGGTGCTCCAGATGGCGGTCCACGGCCTGGGCACGTACCTCGTCGACCGCCGGCGATACGAGGAGGGGCGAGCCCTCCTCGTGCGCGCCACGGACATGGCCCGCCGACTGGCCGCGGCGGACGCCGCGTACGACTCCGCCCTCGCCTGGACGCTGGCGTCTCTCGGCCACTATCCGGCCGAGGACGAGGCGCCGCTTCCGGACGCTCTGGACACCACCGAGGAGGCGGTCACCCTCGCCCGCCGCCTCGCCCGGGCCGATCCGGCCGTCCATGAACCCCTGCTGGCGTGGGCGCTGGCCGTTCACGGCCTGCGCCTCGCCGAGGCCACGCGGTACGACGAGGCGGTACGAACCGCCGTGGAGGCCGTCACCGTCGCCCGCCGCGCGGCGCACCAGGCGCACCTGCTGGGCTTCGCCCTTTACGCGTCCGCCACCATACGGCTCCTGGAGAACGCCGAGCCGGAACGGGCGGCCCAGGAGGACATCACCGAAGCCCTCGCCATCTACCGCGGCCTGGCCCGAGAGGAACCCGGTCTCGTCGCCGTCCACCTCAAGGCCGCGGAGAAGACGCGTCGGGGCCTCTTCCGTGCGCCGAGGCCGTGAAGGGCCGATCCGGGTGGCATGGCAGACCACCGTCGTCGTGGGTGCGCGACGCGGTGCGCCTCCTGCTCTCATTTCAGGTAGTCGTGCACGGCATCGAGGAACGCCCGTCGGTTGGGACGGATGTACTCCCAGACCTTCTCGTCCTGCGGTTCCCCGGGGTCACCCGGACCGTCTCGAATCACGTCCTGAACGTCGAACGCGAGACGACGTGCCGCCTCGTTGACCTCGGACGAGCACAACATGTGAATCGTCTTCTGGGTCACCCACACCTTGTCGACGACCTGTTTGGCCCGCGCTTGCCACTGTTCATCGGCCACGTTGTGGTGGTAGCGGTCCACCGCGACCCGTTCAGCCTCCTGCACCGCGGACAGGAAATCGATGAGGTGGGTGAGGCGCTCGGTACGGCGTGCCCCCCGCTCCGACACGCGTCCTTGCCAGAACTGGGCCACGACCGAGATGAGCCCGCCGAGTACGACGCCGATGATTGTCCACACACACCCACTCTGGCAACGACGAGACCCATCGCACCGTGGTTTCGATACTTGCCACGGCGTTCTCGTCTCGTGGTGTATAGGGGAAACACGATCCGTCCTCCGGTGCGGCCTGCCGGACAGCCCCGGTCGCCCGGGAGCGACGGAAGGGGGATGGGCCTCCACCGGCCCATCCCCCTCTCGCGCGCGGCTACCGGCGCGCGGTCAGCACCGTGCCGGGACCCACCCACTGCGAGCCCTTGGCCGGGTGATTGCCGGGGATGTCGATGGTCCGGCCCGAGGCCGTGATGTCGTCCCCGCCGAACCGCTCGGCACCGCCCGGCAGGTTCATGGGCACCCACTTTCCGCCGGTGCGGCGGAGCACGGTGCTGCCGGCGTGCTTCGTCTTTGCCACCAGGACGACGGGGTCACCCTGACTGATCGTGACCGATGCAAGTCCCCTGGTCCCCTTCGGTAGCGGGACGTTGGTCCACTTCTTGCCGTCGTAGCGCAGCGCCAGCGCCCGCGAGGAGCCGTCAGGAGCCTGGGACTTACCCACGGCCCACACCTGCCCGTCCGGTCCGGCGGCGACCGTTTTCAGCCCTGCGCGCGCGGCACCGATGTTGGGAACGGCGACCTTGCTCCAGCTCTTGCCGTCGTAGTGCAGCAGCACCGGCTTCTCGGGCTCAAGGAAGCCCGTGCTGCCCACGGCCCACACATCGTCGTCGTCAAGCACGGCGACGCCGTCCAGACCCCAGACACCCTTGTCCCCCTCACCGATGTTCGGCAGCTTCTGTGCCTTCCAGCGGGTGCCGTCCCAGTGCCAGATCATCCCGTTTTGACGGGGGCCGACCTGCGCCCAGCCCACTCCCCAGGTGTCGCCGGGAGCGCGGGTGCCGACGGAGAGGATCCCGCCGTTGATGGTCCCCCGGGGCACCGGAGCGACAGCGGACTTCCACGCCTTGCCGTTCCAGAGCTGGGTCACCACACCGCCGGCTTGGTCGGTGTAGTCGCCGCCCAGCACGGCGTTGCGCGGCGAGGAGGCGTCGACGTCGTTGAACCGGATGTCATAGGACAGGGGCACCGGCGCAATCCGCACCTGCTTCCAGCCGGGGCCCTTCCGTTCGTCACGCTCCCACAAAGTGGGCGCGAACATGAAGTTGTTCTCCCCCTTGGGGACGAACCGCATGCCCGCCACCCACGTCGTGTGCGCGTCAGGCCGAGTGGTGGCGCTGAGCGTGGCGTTGCCCGGCGTCACCTTCGACTCGCTCCACCCGGAGGCGTGTGGCGAGGCCCCGGACGAAGTGGACGGAGCCGACGGGGCGGTGGTCGCGAACGCCGGCATGGTGCTCGCGGCCAGCGTGAGTGCGGCACACGCCACCATCGCCCCGCGGAGACCGCGGGTACTGATCAACTTCTGCACGTTGGTGCCTTTCGCATAGACGTCAGCGGACGCGGACCGTACGCCTCTTCTCCCACGAGGGCGCGGCGCGACCGCTCCGCCATTCCAGCGGCTGTACGGTTGTTCGGCAGCCCCCGTCCGAAGGACTGAACAATGACAAACGCGCTGGTGGTGGGGGGTGCGACGGGGAGCGGAACAACACAATGGGGACCAGGGGAGGGAGAACGGGTGGGCCGCCGTGAGAGGCCGGTGGACCCGAGCGCGGGTCCGGTTCAGCGCTTCGCCTACGAGCTGCGCAAGCTGCGTCAGGAGGCCGGAGGGCCGACCTACCGGGTGATGGCGCAGCGGGCGCGGTACTCGGTCACGGCCCTGTCCCAGGCGGCGGCGGGTGAGCAACTGCCCTCGCTGTCGGTGGCGCTGGCGTACGTCGAGGTCTGCGGAGGGGACCGGGCGGAGTGGGAGGAACGCTGGCGGGAGGCGGCCGCGGAGGCGGCGGAGGCGGCGGTCGTGGAGCGGGCCGAGGACGATGCCGCCGCCGAGCCGCCCTATCGCGGCCTGGCCCGCTTCGAACCGGGCGACCACGAGCGGTTCTTCGGCCGGGACCGGCTCGTCGCCGATGTCGTGGAGCTGGCGCGGAGCAACCGCTTCACCGCCGTCTTCGGCCCCTCCGGAAGCGGCAAGTCCTCGCTGCTGCGAGCGGGCCTGATCCCCGCGCTCAGGAACCCCGGGAACGGCGGTGGCGCCCCGTCGGTTCCACCGCCGCCCGCCGTCATCCGGGTCCTGACGCCGGGTGAGCACCCGGCCCGCACCCACCGCGCGGCGCTGACCCCGAAGGCGGGGGAGGGCGACACCTGGCTGATCGTCGATCAGTTCGAGGAGGTGTTCACGCTCTGCCGGGATGCGGCGGAGCGGAGGGAGTTCCTCGACGCGCTGCTCGCCGCGCGCGAACCGGAGAGCCGGCTGCGCGTCGTCGTCGCCGTTCGGGCCGACTTCTTCGGCCGGTGCGCCGAACACCGTGGGCTGACGGCCGCGCTGCGCGGCGCCACGCTGCTCGTCGGCCCGATGGGACCGGCCGAGCTGCGCGAGGCGATCGTGAAGCCGGCCGCCGCGGCGGGCCTGATCGTGGAGCGGTCGCTGACCGCCCGGATCGTGGCCGAGGTCGCCGACGAACCGGGCGGTCTGCCCCTGATGTCCCACGCCCTGCTGGAGACCTGGCGCCGGCGCCGCGGACGCACGCTGACGGAAGAGGCGTACGAGTCCGTGGGCGGGGTCCACGGCGCGATCGCCGCGACGGCGGAGCGGGTCCACGGCGAACTGTCCCCGCACCAGGCGGAGCTGGCCCGCCGGATCCTGCTGCGGCTGATCACCCCGGGCGAGGGCGCACAGGACACCAGGCGTCCGACGGACCGGGCGGAGCTGGCGGCGGACGGAACACCGGGGGCCGCGTCGGACGACACGTCGGTGGTGCTGGAGCGGCTGGTCCGGGCCCGCCTGGTGACGGTGGACGACGGGGTGGTCGACCTCGCCCACGAGGCGCTGATCACCGCGTGGCCGCGGCTGAGGGGCTGGATCGAGGAGGACCGCGGACGGCTGCGCGTCCACCGGAAACTGACGGAGGCCGCGCGGGCGTGGCAGGAGCTGCACCGGGATCCGGGCGCGCTGTACCGCGGGGCGCGCCTGGCAGCAGCGGAGGAGGCGTTCGGCGCGGACCGGGAGCGGGCCGCCCTCACCTCCCTGGAGCGGGCGTTCCTCACCGCGAGCAGCGGCGGGCGGCGGCGCGAGCGCCGCCGGGTCCGGGCCGCGGTCGGCACGCTGTCCCTGCTGCTCGTCCTGGCGATGGTGGCGGGCACGGTGGCCTGGCAGCAGAACCGCGAGGGCGACCAGCGCCGCGCGGAGGCCACCTCCCGCCGCGTCGCGTCGATCGCGGAGAACATGCGCTCCGCCGATCCGGTGACGGCGCTGCGGCTGAGTGCCGCCGCGTGGCGGATCAGCCACACGGACGAGGCGCGAGCGGCGCTGCTGGGGGCGGTGACGCAGCAGGAGCAGGACTCCTTCACCGCGCCCGGCGCGGGCGCCGGCGGGGACGACTACTTCAGCGTGGACGGGCGGACGATGGCGCGGGTCGCGGCCGGCCGGGTGCAGCGCTGGGATGTGGCCGGCCACCGCCGGACGGGCGGCTTCCGCCTGGCCGGCGAGGAGCGCGCGGTGGACCTCTCCCCGGACGGCCGGCTGCTGCTGGTCGCGACGGGCGCCCAGTTGACGACCCGTGACCTCGACACCGGGAAGCCGGTCGGCCGACGCCTGGTCCCCGCCCCCATGGGCCCCCGGGACGCCGAGTACGCCCCGAGCGGGCGCACGGTGGTCCTTTCCGACAACCACTCGGTCAGGCTGTGGGATGTGCGGCGCGGGCGCCTGGTGTTCCAGCGCGAGGGCGAGGACATCTACCAACCGGTCGTCAGTCCGGACGACCGGCTCGTGACGCTGTGCAGGGGAGACTCCCTGGAGCTCTGGGACATCGCCGCGCGGCGTCAGATGCGCCCGCCCCGCGCGGCGGCGCTGTCGCGCGCCGCCTGCAGCGCCGCTCCGACCCCCGACGGCGGCAGGTCGTGGGAGTTCGATCCGCGGGGCCGCAGGCTGGTGGTCGGCAGAGAGGAGCCGGCCATCTGGGACCTGGGGTCCGGGAAGACGGTGCGGATCCCCCACGGCGCCGACCCGCTGGACGACGTCCGTTTCAGCCGTGACGGGCGGTTCGTCTCCACGATGGGCAACCAGAGGATCACGCTGTGGCGGATCTCCGCGGACTCCGCCGAGGCGGTCTACTCGCACCGGCTGACCAGCGAGTACGCCCTGGGCCACTGGCTCGATCTGGACCGGGGCGTGATCCGGTACCACGAGGGGATCGGCGACGGCACCGGCGCCGTGCGGACGCTGTTCCTGGGCGATGCCACCGCCTTCCCCCGGCGCCGGGAGCCGGCCCGGAAGGCCGCGTTCAGTCCCGACGGGCGGCTGGTCGTCACGGCCCGCCTCCACGGGCAGCGGATGCGATTCGAGGCGCGGCCCACCGGCGGCGGCCGGGCGACCCCGCTGCCGCCGGTCGACTGCGGAACGGCCGACCGGCCGCTGCGGAAGAGCGAGGAGTGCTGGGCGCACCTGGCGTTCAGCGGCGACGGGCGGACTCTGGCCTACGGGGTCGGCGCGCAGCAGGTGCGCGACGCCCCGGAGGACCGGGTAGCGGCCGGGGCGCACCCCGAGCGGATCACGGTGTGGGATCTGCGCGAGAACCGCAAGCGGGCGGATCTCGTGCTCGCGACGGGCGTCGACGACGCGGAGAGCGCCGATGCCATCGCGCTGAGCCCGGACGGCTCCTCCCTCTTCGCCCTCCGCCAGGGTTCCGGAGTCGCGCTGGAGCAGTGGGACGCACGCCACCGCACACAAGCGCCGCGCCATACCGAGCCGGTCCAAGGAAGAACCGGCACCTGGTCGGTCCCTCCGGCCGGCGCCATGGCGGTGCGCCCCGACGGGCGACGACTGGCCACCACACACGGGATCGGCTTCACCCTGCCCTCGGCCCGCCAGTCCTCGGACGCCACCGGGCAGCTGGACGCCCAGGCGCTCGCCTTCAGCCCCGACGGCGAACGGCTCGCCCTGGGCGGCCACTCCGGCCGGGTGACCGTGTACGACGGCGACGGGAGGCGACCCCTGGGCCTGCTCTCCGGAACGGACTCGGGCCAGGTCCTGAAGGGGGAGTCGGTGGCCGCCCTCGCCTACGCGCACGACGGCACGACGTTGGCCGTGGCGGGCGCGAAGGGCACGGTCCAGCTGTGGGACGCCGCCTCGGGGCGCCCGCTGGGGACCACGCTGACCACCGCGGCCGATCCCGTCCGGGCGATCGCGTTCAGCCCCGACGACCGGATCCTGCTCGTGGCCGGGGCCCGCACCCCCCTCAGGGCGTACCCGGTCGACCCCGCCCGCGCCACCGCCGCCGTCTGCGAACGCGCGGGCGGCGGCCTGTCGCGCGCCGACTGGTCCACGTACATCCCGGAGGTCCCGTACCGCGACATCTGCTGACCCGGCCGCGGGGCGGTTTCGGAGAAGCCTTCGCGCCCCTCTCCCTCGTGTGGACGAGAAGACCCGGATCCGTCCGTTCGCCTGGACGAAGGACGCCGACGAAATCCTCGACGAAACCGCCGGCTACTGCCGAAGGATCTCCGACTCAGGGCACTAGCGTGTGGCGAGCCGCTCCAGCAGGGCTGCGCTCCGTGCCAACAACGCCCTCTCCTCATCCGTGAGTTCGGCCTCGATGGCCTGCGCGAGCCAACCGACCCTGCGGCCGCGCTCCGCTTCGAGCGCGGCCCGGCCCGCGTCCGACAGCTCGACCAGCGACTTGCGGCCGTCCGTGGGGTGCGCCCGGCGCGTGATCAGGTTCTGTTCCATGAGCAGCCCCACCGCCCGGGCCATCGACTGGGGGCGTACGCGCTGATCGGCGGCGAGGTCGCTGGTGGTCATGGCGCCGTTGCGGTCGAGTGCGCCGAGCACGGCGACCTGGCCCAGCGGGATGCGGTCCTCATGGGTGACGCGTCGGGTGAGCTTGCCCATCGCGGTGCGCAGTTCGGCGGCGATGGCGGCGGCTTCCGGGGTGGGCATAAGGCACTTTACCCCGTTGGCCGGCAAAGTCGTGCCCCTGACCTGTACAGCAATGCTGTACAGCAAAACTGAGCAGCATTGCTGTAGAGTTTGGGTTGTCGGGCTCAGCGCCAGCGCTGTCGCAGCCGGGGCCACGGCACACGACAACGGGAAGGACCTCCCATGTCCACAAAGGCAGTCGAACCCGCCGAGAACACCGACGCCGCCATCGAAACCGTCACCGCCCGCCGGATCATCGACAGCCGGGGCAACCCCACGGTGGAGGTCGACGTCGTCCTGGAGGACGGGTCCCTGGGGCGCGCGGCTGTCCCCTCCGGCGCCTCCACCGGTGAGCGGGAGGCCGTGGAACTGCGCGACGGAGACTCCGCGCGCTGGCACGGCAAGGGCGTCGACCGCGCGGTGGCCCACGTCAACGGGGAGATCGCGGCGGCCGTGCGCGGCCGGGACGCGTCGGACCAGGCGGCTCTCGACGCGGCGCTGGTCGCCCTCGACGGCACCGCCACGAAGTCCCGGCTCGGCGCCAACGCGATCCTGGGCGTCTCCCTCGCCGCCGCCAAGGCCGCCGCGGCGGCCCACCGTCAACCCCTCTACCGGTACCTCGGCGGCGCCGACGCCCACCTCCTGCCGCTGCCGATGATGAACATCGTCAACGGCGGCGCCCACGCCGACAACCCGCTGGACTTCCAGGAGTTCATGATCGCGCCCGTGGGCGCGGACACCTTCGCCGAGGCCGTCCGCATGGGCAGCGAGGTCTTCCACACCCTGCGCCGCGATCTGCTGGCCGCCGGGCACTCCACGGGCGTCGGCGACGAGGGTGGCTTCGCGCCCGCGCTGCGTACCGCTGAAGAGGCGCTCGACTTCGTGATGGCCGCCATCGAGCGCACCGGCTACCGCCCTGGCAGGGACATCGGCCTGGTCATGGACCCGGCGTCGTCGGAGTTCTTCCGCGACGGGGTGTACGACTACGTGGGCGAGGGAGTGCGCCGCACCCCCTCCGAGAACGCCGACTACCTGGCCAAGCTCATCGACGCCTACCCGGTCGTCTCCATCGAGGACCCGATGGCGGAGAACGACCTGGACGGCTGGCGCGAGCTGACCGCCCGCGTCGGCGACCGCTGTCAGCTCACCGGCGACGACGTGTTCTGCACCAACGAGACGCTGCTGCGCGAGGGCATCCGCACCGGCGTCGGCAACTCGGTCCTGGTCAAGGTCAACCAGATCGGGACCTTGACCGAGGCGCTGGCCGCGGTGGCCACGGCCCACCAGGCGGGCTGGACGGCCGTCATGTCCCACCGCTCGGGCGAGACGGAGGACACCACCATCGCGGATCTGGCGGTGGCGACCGGCTGCGGTCAGATCAAGACCGGCTCGCTCTCCCGCTCCGACCGCACGGCGAAGTACAACCAACTGATCCGGATCGAAGAGGAGCTGGGCGACTCGGCGCGCTTCGCGGGCCGCTCCGCACTCCGTCGGGCGTGAACAGCAGGCTGAGGTAGAGACCACGCGGGCCCCCGGATCGCTCGGGGGCCCGCTCGCGTGCCGGGACGACACGGTGATCCCCTGGTCCACCGGTACCACGGGCCCCACTCATCTACTGCCGTCGTTTAGGGTCCAGGCTGTTGTATCCGGCGGTAACAGGGCCTCATTCTGCTGTCAGGCGGCCTCGTGATGCGGGCGTGTGATGCGGGCGTGTGCTGCGGAGGCTGGTGAGTGGGGTGCCATGACGCCGTCATCGGCCGGCCACTCGCCGGCATGAGGTTCCTGGACCTCCGCACACCCGGTCGCGCCTGGTCGAATCCCTGGCCGCGCACAACTGAATCCGTATCGGGGAGGCATGTATGAGGCGGCTTCTGCCCCGCCGCGCGCTCACCCTGGCCGCGCTCTCGGCTGTGCTCACCGGCTTCCCGCCGGCAGTGCCGGGCGGCGTGCCCGCTTCGGCCACGGCGGCGACAGCCTCGGTCACGGCCGAGGTCAGCGGGCGCGGGCCGTCCGCGGCCCCTCCGTCCGCGACGTCCGGGTCCGTGCCGTCCGCGACCACGCCGTCGGCGACCGTGCCGTCCGGGCCGTCCGCGACCGCGCCGTCCGCGTCGTGGACGGGGCCGCTGTCGGCCCGTGGCCGTTACATCGTCGACGCGGCCGGCAACCGCTTCAAGCTCAAGTCGGCCAACTGGGGCGGAGCCCAGGGCAGCTGGACCGGGTCGGGCGACAGCGCCGACGCCGCGAACCACCACGCGGGCGAGAACTCGCACCAGCTGCCTCTCGGCCTGGACCGGACCCCGCTGTCCACACTGCTGGCCGACTTCCACCGCCTCGGCCTCAACAGCGTACGGCTGCCGTTCTCCAACGAGATGATCCACACCACGGCACCGGTCCCGGACTCGGCGGTCGCCGCCAATCCGCAGCTGCGTGGCAAGACCCCCCTCGAGGTGTACGACGCGGTCGTCGCGGCCCTCACCGGCGACGGCTTCGCGGTGATCCTCAACAACCACACCATCACCGCACGCTGGTGCTGC
Organism: Streptomyces sp. LX-29; assembly: GCF_029541745.1. NCBI lineage: Bacteria > Bacillati > Actinomycetota > Actinomycetes > Kitasatosporales > Streptomycetaceae > Streptomyces > Streptomyces sp. LX-29. The sequence goes on from NZ_CP089746.1 coordinate 6,788,482, forward strand.
GGCCTGGACGGCAACGAACGCTGGAACACCTCCCAGACGACCGCGCGGTGGGTGGACGACTGGGCCTTCATGGCGGCCCGCTACCGGAACGACAAACGGGTGGTCGCCGCCGACCTGTACAACGAGGTGCGTCGCACCATCCTGGACGACCCCAACTGGGGAGGCGGTGACAACCACGACTGGTTCGCCGCCGCGCAGCAGGCCGCGGACCGCATCCTCACCCGGGCCAACCCGGACCTGCTGATCGTCGTCGAAGGCATCAACTGGACCGGCGTACCGGCCGACGGGCTGCCCCACGACCGGCCGACCCTGACCCCGGCGCGGACCCTCTCGCACACCCTGCTGCGGTCCGGAAAGCTGGTGTACTCCGCGCACTTCTACGGCTTCACCGGGCCGAGGCACTCCGGCGCGACCGGCACCGGGGAGACCCATGACCCGCGCTACCAGGACCTGTCTCGGGACGAGCTGTACCGGGTACTGCGTGAGCAGGCGTTCTTCGTCACGGACGGCGGGACGCATCACACCGCGCCGCTGTGGGTGAGCGAGTTCGGCACCGGAGCCGGAGAGACCGGCACCAAGGCGCGGGCCTGGTTCACCCACTTCACCGACCATCTCGCCGCCGAGGACGCGGACTTCGCCTACTGGCCGCTGGTCGGCTGGAGCGGCGACAGGAAGGGCGACGACTTCGCGCTGCTGCGCTACGACACCACCGGGCGCCGGTCCGGGATCCTCGATGCGGGTGACTGGCGGACGAAGGACTGGCGGAAGCTGGTCGACGCCCCCGCCCGCAGCGGACCGGTCGCCGCCGGGGCCCGCTGGAACATGCTGACCCTGGACCACGCGGACGCCGTGCGCTCGCTGCGCACCCTGGCCCAGGGCGACTGGGACCCGGGTGCCCGCAAGGGCGTCTGCCCCGACGGCCAGCGGCTCATCGGCCTGGCCCACACCGGGGGCCGCGGGCTGTGCACCGACACCGCTACCGGTGATCTGCGGGCGGCGGGAGACACGCACACCGTGGTACGCGACGAGCGGTATGTCACGGGCGGGGACTGGGCGACCGGCTACACCAAGCTGGAATGCCCGGGCGGGCGGTTCCTCATCGGCTACAGCCTGCGCGGCGCCGCGGTCTCCGCCGCCCTGTGCGTCCCGGCCCGCGAACGGCTCACCAACGCCGGCCACACCGTCTGGTTCGACCGCGGCGACGACCGGCCGCACGGCAACCCCGGCGGCGAATTCGCCCACGGCCGCTACAAGGGGCAGTGTGGGAGCGGTGAGTACGCGGCCGGAATCGCCTACACCCGCCGGATCGGCTCCATCGCCTCACCGGATGCGCTGCTCTGCCGCCCGCTGTAGCGGCCCGGCCAGACGTGTGAGCCTGGCTCGGGTCCCTTCGGTGTTCTTCGGCGGCAGGTCGCGGTCGACGGCTTCGCGGCAACGCGCTTCGGCCGCCCGGCCTACACCTGGATCGCTGCCTTCCCGAGGTCGTCATAGGTTCGGTGAGGATGTCGTCATTTGATCGCTTTTCGCCGAAAGGTCGCCACATGACTCGTCGATGGTTCACATCCGCTCTGTGTGCGCTCGCACTCCTGGTACCGGGGTCACTCGGCGCGGCCTCCGCCGCCGAGGATGGTCGAACTTCTTTGCGAGTCATGACCCGCAACCTTTACCTGGGCGCCGACCTGGCGCCGGTCCTCGCGGCCAACAGCCCACAGGCGCTCGTCGCCGCGGTGACCGCGGCGTACGCGAACGTCCAGGCGACGAACTTCCCCGAGCGCGCCGAGGCGCTGGCCGACGAGATCGCCGACAGCGACCCCCACCTCGTGGGCGTCCAGGAAGCCGTACTCTGGCGCAGCCAGACCCCCGCCGGACCGGGCAGCGCCACCCACGTCGAATACGACTTCCTACAGATCCTTCTCGACAAGCTCTCCGCCCGCGGCAAGCACTACGCGGCCGTGGCCACCGTCACCGTGGGCAGCGACTTCGAGGCCCCGCGCTCCACGCCCGCCGGCCTGCAGGACATCCGCCTCACCGACCGTGACGTACTCCTGGCGCGCACCGACCTGCCCGCACGTAAGTTCTCCGTGGTCAACGCGCAGGCCGCCCAATTCCAGAACTTCGTGCCCATCTGCCGCCCAGCGCTCGGCTGCCCGCCCAACCCTCCGCTCCAGCTCCGACGCGGCTGGGTCGCCGCCGACGCCATCCTGCGCGGCCGCACCGTCCGGGTGGTCACCACCCATCTCGAACCCCTCGTCCCCGCCGTCCAGGAAGCACAGGCCGGCGAACTGCTCGCGGGCCCGCTGAACACCACGCTCCCGACCGTGCTTCTGGGCGACCTCAACTCGGCCGCCGGCGGGGTCGGCGCGACACCGGGAACCAACACCCAGAGCTACAACCACCTCCTGGCCGCCGGCTTCAGCGACGCCTGGACCGCCACCCACCCCCGCAACCCCGGCTTCACCTGCTGCCAGGCCGCCGACCTGCGCAACCCCGTCTCCAACCTCACTCAACGCATCGACTACGTGCTCTTCCGCGGCAAGATCAAGGCCCTGGCCGGCTACCGGGTGGGCGAGGAACAGGCCGACCGCACTCCCTCAGGGCTGTGGCCCTCCGACCATGCCGGTGTCGGCAGCGTGCTCCAGCTGCGTTGGAGTGACACCCACACAGGAGGGGGACACCTGTGAGAGGGCGGTTCACGGGCCCTTGAGTGAGGTGTCCATCGGCTGGGCCTCGTGGGGATGGCGGATGCGCCAGCGGGCGTACGCGGGTCGCTCGGCGCAGAGCTCCAGATAGCCGGTGCCGACCTCGCGCAGAATCGCCGCCCCGTGCGCGGTGAGTGGGCCGTCGCGGTGCCAGGCCAGGACATGGCGGTACCACAGAGGGTTTCCGGCCAGCGGGCGGACGGTGGTGCCGGGGACCTCGATGAAGGTGGCCTGGCAGAGGCTGACGGCCAGTCCCGCCCGGACGAGTTCGATCAGCTGCCGCCCTTCGGCCTCATACGGGGTGCGGGGGCGGCGGTCTGCCAGCGCGGCGGCCGAGGCCCAGTATTCGCCGGTCCGATCGGGGTCGGGGCGAGGCACGGCCCAGTCCTCGTCCGCGAGTTGCGCCAGGGTCACCTCCTCCTGCGCCGCGAGCGGGTGCCGCGCCGGGAGCAGTGCGAAGACCGGCTCGGTGACCAGCGGAGCGAGGATCACCCCGGCGCGCGGCGGCAGCCGCTGATCGGGGTGGTCGCCGAGGATCGCCGCCTCCAGACGCCCCGCGGCCACGTCGTCCAGGAGCGGCGCGGGCGAGTACTGGCAGCGTGCGGTCACCTCGGCGCCGGGCAGGGCCTGGCGGACGGCCAACACGAGTCGGCCCAGCAGCGGGGCGCCCACCGAGCCGAGCCGGATCCGCTCCACGGTCGCGGCGCGGCGGGTGGCGCGCGCGGCGTCGTCCAGGAGCGCGTCGATCCCGGGGAGGATGGCTCGGGCCCGCTGGATCACCAGGTCGCCGAAGGGCGTGGGCGCCGCCCCCGCCTTCCCGCGGTCGAAGAGCGCCCCGCCCAGCATCGCCTCGATGCGCCGCAGTTGGGCGCTGAGCCCGGGCTGGGTCATCCCCAGGCAGGCGGCGGCGCGGGTGAGACTCCCGGCATCGGCGACCGCGCACACCACGCGCAGATGCCGTACCTCCAGATCCATGGTCACCTCCCGATCCGCCATGGCGTCGTCCGGCCATGGCGCGGATGTTATGGACCGGTGACAGCTTTCGGACAGGGCCAGGACACCCGAAGAATTATGTGAAATGTCACACACCACAAGGCATGGAGGTCCCTGAGGCCATGAGGCAGTCCCCTTCCCCGGCGACGGCGCACCGGGTTGCCCTCGCCGCCCTGCTCGCCGCCCTGCTCCTGCCGCTCCACGGCACCTCGCCCGCCCACGCGGCGACGGCGCCGGAAGCCTCGCCCGAACCCGCGTCGAAGTCCGCGTCCGCCCCCGCTTCGGCCTGCGCCCTCCCCGGCACCACCGGCTGGACCGACGAGGGCCACGGCACCGACTACTCCGTATTCCAGCGCCCCAAGGGGACGAAGAAGGTCGGCATGATCTTCGTGGACTTCCCCGACGCGCCCGCCACCGAGCTCCCCGCTTCCGGCGCGGCGCAGATCACGCCCGGCGCCGACTGGCTGCGGCACGCCTCGTACGGAAAGACCGGGCTGGACATCACCCCACACCGGCGCTGGGTGCGGATGCCGCACAAGTCGACGGACTACGGCTTCGAGCGCGGCCTCACCCACGAGACGCACGAGGCGTATATCAAGGACGCCGTGGCCGCGGCCGACCGTGGTGTGGACTTCTCCGGCTACGACATGGTGTACGTCGTGGCGACGAAGAACGCGCCGGCCATCTCCTTCACGCCCACCTACCTCTACGAGCCCGGCACGGCGGGCGTGGTCGCCGACGGCAAGCGGATCACGTGGGCGGTGACCTTCGGTCAGGACATGTGGCACTGGGGACCGAAGCTGGTGGCTCACGAGACCGCCCACACCTTCGGCCTGCCGGACCTGTACGCGTTCGACGGCACCGACGCCCACCGTCACGTCGGCGGCTGGGACGTGATGGGCCTGATAGGGGGCGCGGGACCGCAGTACTTCGGCTGGCACTCGTGGAAGCTCGGCTGGACCGCCGACAGGCAGGTGCGCTGCCGGGCCTCGGCGGGCAGCGACACGGTGCGCCTGACCTCGGTCGCGTACCGCGGCGGCACCAAGATGGCGGTGGTCCGCACCGGTCCCACCACGGCGTACGTCGTCGAGTCGAGGCGAGCGGTCCGGGCGGACTCGGAGGTCTGCGCGACCGGCGCGCTGGTCTACCGGGTCGACTCCTCCGTCCAGACCGGCGACGGCCCGATCCGGGTGATGGACGCCCAGCCCACCGCCACCCCCGCCGAGGGCTGCCGCCCGCTGGACGACGCGCCGTACCAGGCCGGTCAGTCCTTCAGCGACCCCGCCGCGGGGGTGAGGATCGAGGTCCTGAGCGCGGACGGCTTCGGCGACACGGTCCGTATCACCAAGTCGTAAAGCGGTTCCGCGCACAGGGGTGCCCTGGATCCCGTGGGATCCAGGGCACCGCGTCGTTCAGGCCCCCTCGGGGAAGTGGCAGGCGACCTCCCTGGCCTCTCCCGGGCGCGCGATCCGCAGCAACGGGGCCTCGGACCGGCAGATGTCCTGGGCCTTGGGACACCGCGGGTGGAAGGTGCAGCCCGGTGGGGGAGCGGCCGGGCTGGGAGGGTCGCCGAGCAGGGTGATCCGCTCGCGTTTCCGCTCGACCTCCGGGTCCGGCAGCGGCACGGCGGACAGCAGGGCACGGGTGTAGGGGTGGGCCGGGGCCGCGTACACCCGCGCCTTGTCGCCGATCTCCACGATGCGGCCCAGATACATCACGGCCACCCGGTCGCAGACCCGCTTGACCACCGACAGGTCGTGAGCGATGAAGAGGTAGGCGAGGCCGAGCTCGCGCTGGAGCCGCTCCATGAGGTTGACGATCTGGGCCTGTACGGAGACGTCGAGGGCGGAGACCGGCTCGTCGGCCACCACCAGGCGGGGGCTGGTGGCCAGTGAGCGGGCGATGCCGATGCGCTGGGCCTGCCCGCCGGAGAACTCGTGCGGATAGCGGTCGATGTGCTCGGGGATGAGCCCGACCAGCTCCATCAGCTCCACCGAGCGCTTGCGGGCCTGCGCCGCCGAACTGCCCTGCACCATGAGGGGGTCGGAGATGATCCGGGCCACCGTCTGGCGCGGGTTGAGGGACGAGTGCGGGTCCTGGAAGACCATCTGCAGGTCCCTGCGCAGCGGTTTGAGCGTGCGCTGCGTCAGATGGCTGATGTCGCGTCCGTCGTACGTGATGGAGCCGGAGGTGGGTTCCAGGAGCCGGACGATGAGGCGGCCCGTGGTGGACTTACCGCAACCGGACTCGCCGACCAGGCCCAGTGTCTCACCGGCCGCGACGTCGAAGCTGACGCCGTCGACGGCCCGGACCGGGGCCGTGCGGGCCCGTCTTCCGGGGAACTCCATCGTCACGTCGCGTACGGAGAGCAGGGGTTGGATGGCGGTAGCCGTGGCGGTGGCGGTGGCGGTGGCGGCGGTGGTCATGAGGCGACGCCTTCGTGAGCGGGGAGATGGCAGGCGACGGGGTGACCGGCGGGCTCGCCGAACAGCGGTCGCTCGCTCTCGCAGCGGGACCGCTCCTCACCGGAGGCCGTCGCGAGGCGGGGGCACCGAGGTGCGAACGCGCAGCCGGGGGCCGGGATGAGCAGGGAGGGCGGGCTGCCGGGGATGGCCCGCAGCGGCTCGTCGTCCTGGTCGTCCAGGCGGGGCAGCGAGTCGAGGAGACCCCGGGTGTAGGGATGGGAGGGGGCGGCGAACAGCATGTTCACCGGCGCCCGTTCGGCGGCCCGGCCGCCGTACATCACCAGCACGTCGTGGGCGATGCGGGCGACCACCCCCAGATCGTGCGTGATCATGATGACGGCCAGGCCGCGGTCCTGTTGGAGCTTGGCGATCAGCTCCAGGATCTGCGCCTGGACGGTGACGTCGAGCGCCGTGGTCGGCTCGTCGGCGATGAGCAGCTCCGGCTCGCAGGCGAGTGCCATGGCGATCATCACGCGCTGGCGCATGCCGCCGGAGAACTGGTGCGGGTACTCGCCCGCCCGGCGGCGCGGCTCGGGGATGCCGACCTCGGCCAGGGCCTCGACCGCCCGCGCGCGGGCGGCCTTGCGGCCGGAGCGGAAGTGCACCCGGTGGTGCTCGGCGATCTGCTCGCCCACCGTGTAGTACGGATGCAGGCTGGAGAGCGGGTCCTGGAAGATCATGGCCATCTTCCGGCCGCGCAGCCGGTTCAGCTCGCGCTCCGGCAGGTCGACCAGCTCCTGCCCGCCGAGCCGTACGGAGCCGGTGACCTCGGCCCCGGTGTGCAGGCCCATCACCGCCATCGAGGTGACGGACTTGCCGGAGCCGGACTCGCCGACGATGCCGAGGGTCCGCCCCCGGCGCACCTCGAAGCCGAGAGAGTCCACGGCCCGGACGGGACCGTGCCGGGTCGGGAAGGTCACGCTCAGGTCCGTCACGGACAGCAGCGGCGCGGAGTCGTCCCCGGGAAGGCCAGTCGTCACGGGAACCGCCTTCAGTCGAGCGGCCATCAGTACCTCACTCGCGGATCGATGACGGCGTACAGCAGGTCGACCGCCAGGTTGGCGACGACGATGAAGGTGGCGGCGAGGAGCGTCACGCCGAGGATCACCGGCTGGTCGCCGCTGGACAGCGCGCCGTAGAAGAGCCGTCCGATGCCGGGGAGTCCGAAGATGGACTCGGTGATCACCGCGCCGGCGAGAAGGCCGCCCAGGTCCATGCCGAAGATGGTCAGGATGGGGGTCATCCCGGCGCGCAGCCCGTGCTTGACGACGACGGTGTGGCGCGGCAGGCCCTTGGCGCGGGCGGTGCGAATGTACGGCTCCGCCATCGTCTCGATCATCGAACTGCGGCTCTGCCGCGCGTACATGGCCGCGTACAGGACGGCCAGCGCCAGCCAGGGCAGCAGCAGGTTCGACGCCCAGTCCACGGGATCCTCGCCGAAGGGCACATAGCTCGGGTAGGGCAGCAGACCGGCCGTCCGGATCACCCCGTAGATCAGCATCATCGAGGTGAAGTAGACGGGTAGGGAGGCGGCGGCGACAGCGCCGACCATCAGCGCCCTGTCGATGAGGGTGTCCTTGCGCAGGGCTGCGACGACGCCCGCGGACAGACCGAGGGTCAGCCACAGCACGGCGGCGCCCAGGGCCAGCGAGGCGGAGACCGGGAGACGGTCCATCAGCAGGTCCCAGACGGACTCGCTGTTCTCGTAGGAGTAGCCCAGGCACGGGAAGTCGCAGTGCAGCTCGTACTGGCCCGTTCCCATGGTGCGGCCGGTGAAGATCCCGGTGACGAAGTCCATGAACTGCCGCCACAACGGCTGGTCGAGCCCCATGTGCTCGCGGATCGCCGCCAGCCGCTCCGAGCTGCACGACTTGCCGCAGGCCGCGGCGGCCGGGTCGGACGGCAGGACGTAGAAGATGGTGAAGGTGACGGCGGCGATGGCGAGGAGCACGCCGGTCACCCCGAGCAGTCGGCGCCCGATGTAGACGGTCATGTACGGCTTCCTCTCGGGTCCAGGACGTCCCGCAGCGCGTCGCCGAGCAGCGTGAACGCGAGCACGGTGAGGAAGAGGCAGGTGCTCGGGATGACGAAGTACATGGGGTCGGTGTCGTAGAAGTTGACGCTCTCGGCGATCATCTGGCCCCAGGAGGGAGTGGGCGGGCGGACGCCGACGCCCAGGTAGCTCAGCGCCGCCTCGGTGGAGATCATCCCCGGGATGATCAGGGTGGTGTACGCGATGACGGGCCCGGCGACGCCCGGGAGGATGTCGCGGGTCAGGATCCGCCAGGGGCCGGAGCCGCCGACGCGGGCGGCGTCGACGTACTCGCGGTGTTTGAGCGAGAGGGTCTGGCCGCGCACCACGCGGGCGATGCCGGGCCAGCCGAACAGGCCGATGACCGCGATCATCAACACGATCCGGTTGACGTCCCGCGCCACCGACATCATCGCGATCATGAAGATGAGCGACGGGAAGGACATGGTGAGGTCCATCAGCCGGGACAGGACCGTGTCGGTGCGACCGCCGAAGTAGCCCGCGGCGATCCCGGCGGCGGTGCCGGTGACGACGACGATCGCGGTGGCGGCGACGGCGATGAGCAGCGAGACCTGGGCGCCGTGCACGACCCGGGCGAACAGGTCGCGGCCGGTGACGGGTTCGACGCCGAGCCAGTGGTCGGCGGAGACCCCGCCGAGCGGGCCGATCGGCTGCCCGCCCAGGTAGGGGTCGACCGCGGTCTTGTCGAACTCCTCGGGTGACCAGCCGCCCAGCTTGCTGAGCAGCGGGGCGGCCACCGCCATGACCGCGAAGAGCGCGATCACGACGAGGGAGATCTTCACGGAGGTGCGCCGGCGCAGCTCCCGGCGGGCGAGCTGCCAGGGGCCGCTGCCCGCCGCGGCGGCCGCGGCGGTCGGGGCGTCGGGTGTCGTGGTGGCCATGGCGGGGGTCAGCCCTCGCTCTTGGAGGGGTCCTTGAGGCCGACCGAGGCGTAGTCGAGCTGGCCGCCGAAGGAGGTCTGCCCGTACGCGCCCGCGATGTTGGTGCCCACCACCAGCGGCCAGCGCCGCACCAGGACCGGGACGGCGGGGGCCTTGGCGAGGATCTCGCCGTCCAGCTCCCGCCAGGCTTCAGCGGCCTTCCTGGCATCGGTCATCGCGGCGATCTCGTCCATCCGCCGCATGGTCGCCTTGTCACGGAAGAGCGAGTGGTTGCCGGTGTTGCCCTTCTCCTTGATGTGGCGGCCGTCGAAGACGAACGGCAGGAAGGTGGAGCCGGACGGGTAGTCGGGGCACCAGCCGGTGTACACCATGTCGGTGCGGTTGGTCGTGTCGCCGATGGTGGTGTAGAACGCGGCCGGGTCGACCGTCTCGATGGTCACCTCGATACCGGCCTTGCCCAGGGCCTGCTGGATGGCCTCGGCGCGCCCCTTGTCGCTGTTGGACACGGTCATCTTCGTGGTGAAGCCGCCCGGCTTTCCGGCCTGCTTCAACAGCTCCTTGGCCTTGTCGACGTCGCCGGTGACGGGGATCCTGAGCGTGTCGGGCTGCTTGCCGTCGAAGAGGGTGGCGGGCATGTAGGCGGTGGAGGCGTTGTTGAAGGCGGGGCCGCCGGAGGAGTTGACCACGACCTCCTTGTCGAGAGCGTACTGCACGGCCTGACGGACCTTCATGTCGTCGAAGGGGGCGCGGCCGGTGTGCATCTGCACCATGTCGGTGCAGTTGGTCGACTCGGCGAGCAGCCGCTTGCGCGCCGCGGCGTTGGGCAGCACCTTGACCCCGCTCTCCGGCCGCAGCGCGTACCACGGGACGGCGGAGGCGTCCGCGCCCTGGCTGGCGATCATCCGGTCGTCGATCTGGTTGTGCTTGAGCCCCATGACCATGACCAGCTTGTCCGGGTACGCCTTGCGTATACCGTCCGTCTTGGGGTCCCAGTGGGGGTTGCGGACCAGGACGAGCTTCTTGTTGCGCTGGTACGTCTGGATCTTGTACGGGCCCGAGGAGAACGGGCGGCTGTCGTACCTGGGCCCGGTGTCCCTCTTCTTGGGCACCGGCGCGAAGGTGGGCATCACCGTGGCGCTGGCGAACTCGGCGAAGGGCTTGCGCAGTTCGAAGACGATCGTGCGGTCGTCCGGCGTCCTGATGGAGTCGAGGTGTTCGCCGTCGGCCGGTCCCTTGTAGCCCTTGGCGCCCTCGAGGTAGCGGGCCGCGTAGTCGGCGCCGCCGTACAGGTCAGGGGAGAACGACCGCTCCACGTTGTACTTGACGTCCTGGGCGGTGACCGGGGTGCCGTCCTCGTACCTGATCCCCTTCTTGAGGCGGAAGGTCCAGGTCTTGGCGCCGTTGGACGGGGTGCCGAGGTCGGTCGCGAGGTCGGGGACCAGCTCGCCGCCCTCGGTCCCCGGAGCCGCCTTGTAGGTCACCAGGGTGCGGTAGAGCAGCCGGGTGCCGAACTCCATGTCGCTCATGGCCCAGTTGCGGGCCGGGTCGAGGTGGGTGAAGTCCTGGTGGGACAGGACCGTGAGGGTGCCGCCCTTCTTCGGAGTGCCTCCGATCACCGCGCCGAGGTTGGCGGTGGCCGGGTTCTTTCCCTTCCGGCCGTCGCTGGAGCGCTTGCCGCTGGAGCAGCCGGTCGTGCCGAGGGTGAGGGCCACCGCCACGGCGGTGGCGAGGACGGTACAGGTGCGCGTGTTCATCAGGGGTCACTCCGTGAACAGTCGGACAGCACAGTGGCTGGAATGTGACCGGTAACATAGTAATGTGAAATTGCACTGGCAAGGTCTTCCCCGGCTTGGTTTGTGTCGGCCGTGCCTGGCGCGCCGGGTCGCGGGGCGGCGCCGGCCCCCTGTTCGCCGTAACTCCGGGCGTCCGCCCGGGGTGTGAATCCCGGTCAACCTCTTGGTATCGCTGGTGCAATGTGAAATATTACTGCCGTGCTCACGAGAGATTCCGCGGATGTCATCGTCGTCGGGGCCGGCATGGTCGGCGCTGCCTGCGCCTACTACGCCGCCCGGTCCGGCCTGCGCGTCACCGTGGTCGACCGCGGCCCCGTGGCGGGTGGCAGCACGGGCGCCGGGGAGGGGAACCTGCTGGTCTCCGACAAGGAACCGGGGCCCGAACTCGATCTCGCGCTGCTCTCCACCCGGCTGTGGCGGGACCTTGCCCGGGAACTTCCGCTCGGGATCGAGTACGAGGCGAAGGGCGGCCTGGTCATCGCCTCCCGTGAGAACGGGATGGCCACGCTGCGGGACTTCGCCGCCGCCCAACGCAAGGCGGGCGTCACGGCGGAGGAGGTCGCGGCGGACCGCCTGCACGACCTGGAGCCGCACCTGGCGCCCGGGCTGGCAGGCGGCTTCCACTACCCCCAGGACGCCCAGGTCATGCCGGCGCTGGCCGCCGCGCACCTGCTGCGTGCGGCCGGCGCCCGGGTGCGGCTGCGGCTCGGCGAGGAGGTCACCGGCCTGCTCATCGGCGGGTCGGGCGAGATCCAGGGGGTGCGGACGGCCGCCGGGCCGGTCCACGCGCCCTATGTGGTGAACGCCGCGGGCACCTGGGGTGGTGAGTTCGCCCGCCTCGCCGGCGTGGAGCTGCCGGTGCTGCCCCGCCGGGGCTTCGTCCTGGTCACCGAGCCGCTGCCGCGCGTGGTGCGCCACAAGGTGTACGCGGCGGACTACGTCGCCGACGTGGCCAGCGGCTCCGCCGCGCTGCAGACCTCGGCGGTGGTCGAGGGCACCGCCGCAGGCCCGGTCCTCATCGGCGCCAGCCGGGAGCGGGTCGGTTTCGACCGCACGCTGTCGGTGGAGGTCCTGCGTCGCCTCGCGGCCCAGGCCACGGCCCTCTTCCCGGTCCTGGCCGGGGTGCGGGTCATGCGGACCTACCCCGGGTTCCGCCCGTACCTGCCCGACCACCTGCCCGCCATCGGGCCCGACCCGCGCGTGCCCGGGCTGCTGCACGCCTGCGGCCACGAGGGCGCCGGCATCGGCCTCGCCCCCGCCACCGGCCTGGCCGTCGCCCGCGCCCTGATCGGCGGCGAACCCCCGCTCGACCTCGCCCCGTTCCGGCCGGAGCGTTTTCCCTCAGCTGCCTGAGTCCGTCCGCCACCTCCGTCCCGAGAGGAGGGCCACCGTGGCCCGTACCCCCGCCGAACTCGTCGGCGCACAGCCCGATCCGCCGTTCGAGATCACCATGGACGGCCGCACCGTGACCGCCCTGCCCGGGCAGTCCGTCGCCGCCGCCCTGTGGGGTGCCGGCATCGTCGCCTGGCGCACCACCCGGAACGGCGGGCGCCCGCGGGGCGCGTTCTGCGGCATCGGCCAGTGCTACGACTGCCTCGCCACGGTCAACGGCGAGCCCAACCGCCGGGCCTGCCTGGTTCCCGCCCGGCCCGGCGACGCCATCACCACCCAGGAAGGACACGGCCGTGCCGCTCTCGGCGTCTGAAGCGCATGGAGCGTCCGATGCGCGTGAACCGTACGACCTCGCGGTGATCGGCGCGGGCGCCGCCGGCCTCGCGGGCGCCGTCACCGCCGCCGAACTCGGCCTGTCCGTCGCCCTGCTGGACGCCTCGGGCCAGGTCGGCGGCCAGTTCTACCGCACCCCGGAACCGGGCCTCGGGGCCGCCCGGCCCGAAGCCCTGCACCACGACTGGGCCGCCTTCGCCGACCTGCGCGAGCGCCAGCGCGCCACAGACGGCATCGACCACCTCGCCGGCCACCACGTGTGGACGGTGGCCCGGCAGAGCGACGAGCTGTGGGCGGTGCACGCCGTGACCGGTCCCGACGGGGCGGGGGAACGGCCGGTGCGCGTACGGGCCCGGGCGATCCTCATCGCGACCGGGGCCTACGAGCGCCAACTGCCCTTCCCCGGCTGGACCCTGCCCGGCGTCGTGAGCGCCGGAGGAGCCCAGGCGATGCTCAAGTCGGCTCTCACCCTGCCCGGCAGACGCATCGTCGTCGCAGGCAGCGGACCGCTGCTGCTCGCCGTCGCCTCCTCGCTCGCCGCCGCCGGGGCGCGGGTCCCTGCCGTGGTGGAGGCGGCCGGCTACCTGCGCTACGCCCGCCATGTCCGCGCCCTCGCCACCAACCCGCAGAAGCTGACCGAGGCGGTGGTCCACGGCTCGGCGCTGCTGCGGCACCGGGTGCGGCTGCGCACCCGCAGCGCGATCACCGAGGTGCACGGGGATCAGCGGGTCGAGGCGGTGACGATCTGCCGGCTCGACGGCGACTGGCGGCCCGTGCGGGGGACGGGCCGCCAGGTCGAGTGCGACACGCTGGCGGTGGGGCACGGCCTGGCGCCCCAGATCGACCTCGCCGTGGGACTCGGGTGCGCCACCCGCACCACCGCCGACGGCGCCCGCGCCCTGGTCCTCGACGGACTCCAGGAGACCACGGTGCCCGGCGTCTGGGCGGCGGGCGAGACCGGCGGGGTCGGCGGCGCCCAACTGGCCCGGGCCGAGGGTGAACTGGCGGCCCTCGCGGTCGCCACCCGGCTGGGCGGGCCATCGGCGAGGGCGCAGTCCGCGCGCGTGGCGCGGCTGCGCCGCACCCGGGACCGCATGCGCTGCTTCGCGGACGCCATGGCCAAAGCGCACGCCCCCGGCCCCGGCTGGCCCGAGTGGCTGGCCGAGGACACCGACGTATGCCGCTGCGAGGAGGTGACCGCCGGGCACATCCGCGAGGCGGTCACCGACCTCGGGGCCCGCGACGCGCGGACCGTCAAGCTCCTCACCCGTGCGGGGATGGGGTGGTGTCAGGGCCGGATGTGCGGGACGGCCGTGGCCTGCCTCGCTGCCGGGGCGGACGGCCCCCCGGCGCCCCCGGCCGAGCGCCGCCCCCTCGCCGCTCCGGTTCCGCTCGGCGCGCTCGCCTCGCTCGAGTCGGCCGAATCGCCCGAGAAGTCCGTCAGGACCGACCGCTGACGACTCGTCTCTTCGCCTTACTCTCCCAGGTGCCCCACGGGGCACCCACGCTCCACTGTAAAATGTCACATGCCATAGAAGGGTTCATTCAATGACCGCCACCTGGAACTCCTCCCGTCCCTGGCGCGGCATCATGGTCGCCACCGCGCTCCCCCTCCGCGACGACCTCTCCGTCGACTACGACGCCTACGCCGAGCACGTCCGCTGGCTCGTCGACAACGGCTGCGACGGCGTCGTCCCCAACGGTTCGCTCGGCGAGTACCAGACCCTCACCGACGAGGAGCGCGCCCGCGTGGTCCGTACCGCGGTCGAGGCGGCGGGCGACCCGGCGCGGGTGATGCCCGGTGTCGCCGCGTACGGCAGTGGCGAGGCACGTCGCTGGGCCGAGCAGGCGGCCGAGGTCGGCTGCGGCTCGGTCCTCCTGCTGCCCCCGAACGCCTACCGCGCCGACGAGGCGTCCGTGCGGGCCCACTACGCCGAGGTGGCCGGGGCCGGCGTGCCCGTCGTCGCGTACAACAACCCCATCGACACCAAGGTCGACCTGACCCCGGCCCTGCTCGCCGGGCTCCACGCCGACGGGCACATCGTGGCCGTCAAGGAGTTCACCGGCGACGTCCGGCGCGCCTACGAGCTCGCCGAGCTCGCCCCGGAGCTCGACCTGCTGATCGGCGCCGACGACGTGCTCCTCGAACTCGCCGTGGCCGGGGCCGTCGGCTGGATCGCCGGCTACCCGAACGCCTTCCCCGCCACCTGCGCGCGGCTGTACCGCGCCGCCGTCTCCGGCGACCTCCGGACGGCGCTGCCCCTGTACCGGTCGCTGCACTCGCTCCTGCGCTGGGACTCCAAGACCGAGTTCGTCCAGTCGATCAAGCTCTCCATGGACATCGTCGGGCGTCACGGCGGTCCGGTCCGCCCGCCCCGCACTCCGCTCACCGGTGCGGTCGAGGTCGCGGTGCGCACCGCGACCGAGAAGGCCGTCGCCGAGGGCCACCGCTGACCGCCGGACCGCCCTGCGGCCGGATCTCCGGCCCACCCGACCCCTGACCTTCCGACAGTCGAAAGGAGCCCTGTGCGCACACGCCATGTCTTCCACGCGGTGGACTCGCACACCGAGGGCATGCCCACCCGCGTGGTCACCGGCGGCGTCGGGGTGATCCCCGGCGCCACCATGGCCGAACGACGCCTGCACTTCGCCGAGCACCTGGACCACATCCGTACGCTCCTCATGTACGAGCCGCGCGGCCACTCCGCCATGAGCGGCGCGATCCTCCAGCCGCCCACCCGGCCCGACGCGGACTACGGCGTCCTCTACATCGAGGTCTCCGGGCTGCTGCCGATGTGCGGCCACGGCACCATCGGGGTGGCCACCGTCCTGGTCGAGACCGGGATGGTGCCGGTCGTCGAACCCGTCACCACGGTCCGCCTCGACACCCCGGCGGGCCTGGTCAGCGTCGACGTACACGTCGAGGACGGCGCGGCGAAGGCGGTCACGCTCACCAACGTCCCCGCGTTCTGCGTCGGCCTGCACCGCAGAGTCGACGTACCCGGCTTCGGCACGGTGACCTATGACCTCGCCTTCGGCGGCAACTTCTACGCCTTCGTCGAACTCGACGCCCTGGGCCTGCCGTTCGACCGCGCCCGCAAGGACGACCTGCTGGCCGCCGGGCTCGCCGTCATGGACGCCATCAACGCCACCGACCGGCCCGTGCACCCCGAGAGTCCGGAGATCGGCGGCGTGAAGCACGTCTATCTGGCGGCCCCCGGCTCCGACGCCGCGCACTCCCGCCATGCCATGGCCATCCACCCCGGCTGGTTCGACCGCTCGCCGTGCGGCACCGGCACATCCGCCCGGATGGCCCAACTGCACGCCCGCGGCCACCTGCCGCTGCACCGGGACTTCGTCAACGAGTCCCTCATCGGCACCCGCTTCACCGGCCGCCTCGTCGGCGAGACGGAGGTCGGCGGCGTGCCGGCCGTCGTCCCCACCATCACCGGACGCGCCTGGATCACCGGGACCGCCCAGTACTTCCTCGACCCGGACGATCCCTTCCCCGGAGGTTTCCTCCTGTGACCACCACCCTGTCCCCGGTTGTCTCCCGCAACCCGGCCGACCCCGCCGACGTCGTCGCGCATGTGCCCGCCGCCGGAGCGTTCGGTGCCGCCGAGGCCGTGGAGGGGGCCCGTGCCGCGCAGCCCGGCTGGCTGCGCGGCGGCGCGGCCGCCCGCTCGGCCGCCCTCGCCTCGATCGCCACCGCCCTCGAGACCGCCATGGACGAGCTCGCCGCGCTCGCCGTGCGGGAGGTCGGCAAGCCGCTCGCCGAGGCCCGTGCCGAGGTGGCTCGGGCCGTCGCGATCTGGCGGTACCACGCCCAGGCCCCGTACGAGCCGTCCGGCGCCGTCCACGAGACGGCCGCCGGGGCCGGGCTGCTGCTGACCCGCCGCCGCCCGCACGGGGTCGCGGGGCTGATCACGCCCTGGAACTTCCCCTTCGCCATCCCGAGCTGGAAGGCCGCCCCGGCGCTCGCGGCGGGCAACACGGTCGTCCTCAAGCCCGCGCCCGAGGCCACTGCCTGCGCCCAGCGGCTCGCCGAGATCGTCCAGGGGGTACTGCCGGAGCGGGTGTTCACGGCGGTGCCCGGTGGCGCCGCCGAGGGTGCCGCCGTCGTCTCCGCCGCCGACGTCGTCTCTTTCACCGGCTCGACCGAGGCGGGCCGGGCGGTCGCCCGTGCGGCCACCGACCGCGGCGTTCCGTTCCAGGCGGAGATGGGCGGCCTCAACGCGGCGATCGTCCTCCCGGACGCCGACATCGCGCGGGCCGCCGCGCACCTGGCCGCCGCCATCGCCGGATACGCGGGGCAGAAGTGCACCGCCACCAGCCGGGTGATCGCCGTCGGCGCCGCCGCCGACCCCCTGCGGGAAGCCCTCACGGAAGCGTTGCGGAGCATCCCGGCGGGGGATCCGGCCGACCCCGCCACGGTGTGTGGACCGCTCATCTCCGAGCAGGCCCGCGAGCAGGTCAGCGGCGCCTGGGCCGGTCTGTCGGCGCTCACCGGCGGCACCGTCCCGGACGGCCCCGGGTGGTACGCGGCCCCGACCCTGGTCGAGAAGGTGCCCGCGGGCCACCGCCTGCTCCGCGAGGAGGTCTTCGGGCCCGTCGCGGCCCTGCTGACGGCCGACGATCTGGCCGACGCGGTCCGCATCACCAACTCCGTGCCGTACGGCCTGGTCACCTCGGTGCACACGACCGACCTCGACGCGGCGCTGTACGGCCTCGACGAGCTGGACACCGGCATGATCCGCGTCAACGCCCCGTCCACCGGCGTCGACTTCCACCTGCCGTTCGGCGGCACGAAGTCCTCCAGCCACGGCCCGCGCGAACAGGGCCGCGCCGCGCTGGAGTTCTACACCGCCAGCCGCACGTACACCCTCTCACCGGGCAAAACAATGTGACATTGTACGCTGGCCCGGTCCAGCTGAGGCGCGAAGGGAAGACCGTGGGCCACCTGAAGCAGCACCCCCTCATCACCACCAGGGAGCGCCTGCGCGACCAGGTCGCCCACGCCCTGCGTGCCGCCATGATCTCGGGCGAGCTGCGGCCGGGCCAGGTCTACTCCGCCCCGGGCCTCGCCGAGGACTTCGGCGTCTCCGCCACCCCGGTGCGCGAGGCGATGCTCGACCTGGCCCGCGAGGGCCTGGTCGAGCCCGTCCGCAACAAGGGCTTCCGGGTCACCGAGGTCACCGAGAGCGACCTCGACCAGTACACCGAGATCCGCGCCCTGATCGAGATCCCCACGGTGGGGCGCGTCACCCGGACCGCGACCCGCGACGAGCTGGAGGCGCTGCGGCCGGTGGCCGAGGAGATCGTGCGCGCCGCACGCGCACACGACCTGATCGGCTATCTCGAAGCCGACCGGCGGTTCCACCTCGCGCTCCTCACGCTCTGCGGGAACGACCGGCTGGTCGAGACCGTCGGTGGCCTGCGCAAGCGCACCCGCCTGTACGGTCTGAGCGCACTGGACGAGCGGGACCGGCTGATCCCGTCCGCCGAGGAGCACCTGGAGCTCCTCTCCCTGATGCTGGCGGGCGACGCCGAGGGCGCCGAGCGGTGCATGCGCCGACACCTGGGGCACGTGCGCTCGCTGTGGGCGAAGTCCGACTGAGCGCCCGCGCGGGCCATGCATAGCGGCACGTTATGCGGACCCGAGGGCTCCTGTGGACCGGCTCACCGCGCCAGGCTCTCTTCGTACGACGCCATTCCCGTACCAGCTCACCGCCTGCGCCCGCCGCCCGCCACATCCTTGAGGAGCCGAACCCTTGAACCCCGCGTACGCCACCGCCGACCACGTCTTCACCGTCCCCCTGGACCACGCGCGCCCCGACGGCCCGGCCATCGAGGTGTTCGCCAGGGAGGTCGTCGACCGGTCCCGGGCCGCCGACAAGCTGCCCTGGCTGCTCTATCTGCAAGGCGGGCCAGGCGGCAAGTCCCCCCGGCCGTACGGCGGATCGCCCGGCTGGCTGCCCCACGCGCTGAAGACCCACCGGGTGCTCCTGCTCGACCAGCGCGGCACCGGCCGCTCCACCCCTGTCACGGCCCGCGCAGCCGCACGGATCGCCGACCCGGCTCGGCTCGCCGCCTACCTCACCCACTTCCGCGCCGACGCCATCGTCGACGACGCCGAGCTGATACGACGTCAACTCTGCGGCGACGCGCCCTGGGAGAGCCTCGGCCAGAGCTACGGCGGCTTCGTCACCCTCACGTACCTCTCCCGCGCGCCCCAGGGCCTCAAGGCGGCCTACGTCGCGGGCGGCCTGCCGGGCCTCGACGCGACCGCCGACGACGTGTACGCCCGCACCTACCCCCGCGTCCGCGACCGCGGGCGGGAGTTCCGCGCCCGCTACCCCGCCGACGCGGACCGGCTGCGCCGCATCGCCGACCTGCTCACCGCCACCGAGGTCCGCCTGCCCGACGGCGACCGCCTCACCGCCCGCCGCCTGCGCACCCTCGGCCTCGCCTTCGGCATGGGCGACGGCTTCGAGCGTGTGCACTGGCTCCTCGACGAGGCCCTCGACGCCCACGGCGAGCTGAGCGACACCTTCCTCCAACAGGTCATGAGTCTCACCGGCTTCACGGACAACCCGCTCTTCGCCGTCCTCCAGGAGTCGATCTTCGCCCAGGGGGCCGCCACCTGCTGGGCGGCGGACCGAGCCCTGTCCGCCTTCCCGGAGTTCACCGCCGAAGCGGACCCCCTGCTGCTCACCGGCGAGATGATCTACCCCTGGATGTTCCGGGAGATCACGGGCCTGCGCCCCTTCGCCGACGCCGCCGACATCCTGGCCGACAAGGCCGACTGGCAGCCCCTGTACGACCGCGCCGCCCTCGCCGCCAACCAGGTCCCCCTCACGGCCGTGGTCTATCACGACGACATGTACGTCGACGCCGGCCTCTCCCTCGCCACCGCCCGCGAGGTGGGCACCACCCGCGTCTGGGTCACCAACGAGTGGGAACACGACGGCATCACGGCCTCGGGCGGCCGAGTCCTCTCCCGCCTGATGGACATGGCACGCGAGATCGACTGAGCGTCACGCGTGCGGGACAGTTCGAGGGCAGGGGGAAGCAACACGGGCACGAGGCACTCCTGGCGAGGGTGAAGGGAAGAGACCGTGCCTGCACGAGCCCACAGGAGATCACTGCCTCAGGAAGGAACGGGCAGTGTCGGGAACGTGGTTCGCGCGGCAGGCACACCAAGGAGGGCGACGCCGTCCGACGCCCTCAACGCCTTCCGATCACAGGAAGCAGTAGTGCGGGGTGCTCATGAATGCCACACCATGAGTCTACGATCCTCGACGAGCCCTTCCTGCCGCCGAAGTTCGGCAGTCGCACTGCACCACTCCCACGAACGGCACCACACCCCGAAGGGAGCGATCAGCACATGCCCAGGCCTGAGAGCGTGAGACACGACTACGACGTCGTCATCAGCGGCGCCAGCCTCGCCGGCAGCGCCGCGGCGATCTTGCTCGCTCGACGCGGTGTTCGCGTCGCACTGCTGGAACGCCGCTCGGACCCCGGAGCGTACAAGGCGCTCTGCACCCACTCCCTCCAGGCCAGTGCCTACCCGGTGCTGGACGAACTCGGCCTCGTCCCCGCCCTGGAGAAGGCGGGAGCCGTCCGCAACGAGGCCCGCTGGTACACCCGCTGGGGATGGATCGAGCCGAGGGCCGCGCCGGCGGGCCCCGAGCTGCCGTACGCGTACAACGTTCGGCGCAGCACCCTTGATCCGTTGATCAGGTCTCATGCGGCGGAGACCCCCGGCGTCGATCTGCTCCTCGGTCACCAGGTGACCGGGCTGGTCCGGGAAGCCGGGCGAACCTCGGGGGTGCGCGCGTCGACACCACAGGGCGAGTGTGAGATCCGGGCCCGGCTGGTGGTCGGCGCCGATGGCAAGGACTCGGCCGTGGCGAAGTTCGCCGGGGTGCCTGCTCGGCAGTACGAGAACGCGCGGTTCGGCTATCTCGCGCACTTCCGCGAACTTCCGCTGCACGGCGGGCTCAGTCACACCTGGTTTCTCGAGCCCGACATGGCGTACGCGTTTCCCAACGACGACGGGGTGACGGTCGTCGCGGTGCTCCCGGACAGAAAACGGCTGCCGGCCTTCCGGGAAGACCTGGAGGGCAGCTTCCTCGCATTCGTCCGCGCCCTACCCGAGGGACCGCTCATCGACTCCGCCGAGCGCATCACGAAGATCACCGGTACGGTCAGGTACCCGCTGCACAGCCGCAAGCCGACCGCGCCGGGCGTCGCGCTCATCGGCGACGCCGCCCTGACCGGCGACCCCCTGTGGGGAGTGGGATGCGGGTGGGCCCTGCAGTCCGCGCAATGGCTGGCAGAGTCGGTCGCCCCGGCCGCGACCGGTCAAGGTGACCTCGACAGCTCGCTCCGGGTGTACGCACGCAGACACCGGCGCCGGCTGCGCGGTCATCAGTACCTGGCCGCCGACTTCGCCAAGTCCCGTCCGTTCAATCCCATGGAGCGGCTGATGTTCTCGGCGGCCGCGCGTGATGAGTCGGTGGCGCGCCACATGCATCTGTTCGCGTCCCGCCTGATCGGTCCGCTGCGTTTCTTGAACCCCGTGGCAGTGGCCAAGGCCTCGGCCGTCAACATCAGGCATCGCGGGGCGGCTGTGTCACCCGCGCACCTGCCACCCACAGGGTCATGACCGGCCGCTCCGCTCCCCCTCGGCAGCTTCCACGGAAGGGAATGACGCACCGCTCCGGGGAGTCTGTGGAGGCCTGACTCCATCAGTTCATGGCCGGTCGTCGATTCCGCACTCGGGACGGGCGCACCTTCGACCCCGGAGTTCGGCCGGACGTCTCCTCCCGGTCTTCACCGAGGAGGAGTCCGCCCATGACCGCGACTCGGCCTTCGTCAAGGCCGTGTCGCACGTTGCTTAGCCGCCGGGTCCAGGCGGCGCGGATCAGGCCCTGTAGCCCGTGTTGCAGAAGACCCAGTCGCCCTTCTGGGATTCGGGCACCCAACAGGTGGCCGTCCGGGTCTCGTCGTAGCGGTTCGTGTGCTCGACGCTGTAGACGTAGACCTCGCCCTTCCACCAGTAGCCCCGGAAGTCGGTCCAGCCGTCGCGCCGTGTGTTCACGGCCGGCGTGCAGGCCCAGTCCCCATTCTGGTTGTCGCCGCACAGCCGGACGTTGTCGGCGTAGTGCGTCTTCACCGAAAGCTGCTGCCCGTTCGTCCCGGCCGCGGCCGGCCCCGCGCTGACGAAGACGCCCGCGCCGGCCAGCGCCACCGCCACGACGGCGGCACCACCGAACCTGCGCGTGAAACCGCCGGTCGAGCCACTCTTCTGGAACATGTCCTTCTCCCCGTTGTGGTCTGTCGGGTGGACCCGGCCCTGGCGGCCGAGTTCATGATCCAAAACGTATAACCCCAGGCCACGGGGCAAGTTGAGGAAGCGTCACTACCACGTCATAGGACGGTGACCGCGCCGCGGGCCCCGTGTTCTGCCGGGGGACTTCCGGGATCGAGGCCAAGAGACGGGCCTTGGTACCCAACCGCTCTCGTGGCCGGTGGAGTCGAGTGGTAGGGCCCTGTCATGCGCCCGCGTCCGTGCGGTGCGGACACGCTCCGGCGTCGATGGTGAACATCAATGGCCGATTTTGATAAAGGATTTCGGCATCTGATTCAGGTGTGGGATCTTCGATGAGCGCTTCTGGTTGGAGTGCGACAGTTTGAAGGAGGGTCATGACCGAGATGGCTACGCCTGCCGCGGAGTGGACGCTCAAGCCTGGCGACAAGATCGAGCGCAAGGAACTGCACAGCGCCTTCGGGGGAAGGACCCAGGGCGGCATTGGGCCCTCGGCGAAGACCCCGAACGTGTTCGTCTTCACGGACCCCGTGGCCGGCGAGAAGCACGGCTACTACGACGACTGGATGCCGGACGGCTGCTTCCACTACAGCGGAGAAGGCCAGTACGGAGATCAGCGCATGATCTCCGGCAACGCCAGCATCCTCAACCACCAGGCCGAAGGCCGCGCACTGCGCGTGTTCCAGGGCGCTCGCGGCACGGTCACCTACCGCGGCGAGTTCGTCATTGACCAGGCCAACCCCTGGTACGAAGCCGACGCCCCAGAGACCAACGACGGACCGCTACGCAAGGTGATCGTCTTCCGCCTCAAGCCGGTCGACACAGCGCCGAAGAAGCCGGCGACCAAGCTCGGGCGTCTCCTCGACAGCGCCCCGAGCCCGCTAGAAGAGCTGCCTCTTGAACGCAACGAGACCGAGAAGTCGTTCGTGAACCCCAACCGCGAACCCTACGAGGCCGAGCGTAAGGAAGGACGCCTCGTCCTTGCCTTCGCCGAGTACCTCACGAGCAAGGGGAACGAGTCCTGCCGCCATCGGATACTGCCGGACGACGAGTCCCGCCCCCTGTTTACGGACCTGTACTGCGAGCAGCTCGGGCTGCTTGTAGAGGCCAAAGGTAGCGTCACTCGGGAAAACGTCCGCATGGCCATCGGGCAGCTCGCCGACTACAGCCGGTTCATAGACCACGCTACCCGTGCCATCCTGCTGCCCTCCCAACCCCGTAAGGACCTGCTCAAGCTCGCGGAGAGTCAGGGGTGTGTGGTCATCTGGCCGGAGGGCAAGAGCTACGCCAGCACCAACCCGACCACCCTCCCGTAGCCGAGGGCGCTGTCGGCACTCGCTCAGCGCGGCGTTGTCGTGTCCTCCTCCAGGTGTCCACGGCCTCGTCCGCCCCCAAGGCCGTCGAGGGCTTCCAGGTCCAGCTCGCGGGCGCCGACTTCGGCTCCGCCGGTGTCGTCCAGCCGGACCCTGTAGGGGAAGGGTGTGGCGTACGGCCGCACCCAGGTGACGGTGCCGGTGGCTCCGGGATACACACGATGGCGGACGGTGCCCCTCTCGCCCGGGTCCTGAAGCAGGCCGTCTTCGAGGTGTGGGTACGCGCCGACCAGGGCGGCCGTGAAGCGGACACGGTCGCCCCTGGCGAAACGCCGGGATGCGGGGTGCCGGTCCCCTTGTCGGACCAGGCCCACCAGGCGTTCTTCGATAGGGGCGGACACATCCCGCGGCGCATCTGTCATGGACACACGGTATGAAAGGCGCGACCAGGTAGGGAACGCGAAACTATGTGATCTTGGCCGCTGCATTCCGGCCATGAGGCCGAATCCCGCTCACGCCGGCAACCGGCCCTGGTCACGCGAGGTTGTTGTCCGGCTCGTCCGGCCCACGCGGCTGTTCCTCTGTCAGCCGTCCACGGAGCTCGGCGCGCACGGCCTAGGAGCGCCAGGTAGCCGTGCAGGCCGCGGTGGCGAATCCCGGGCCGAAGGCGAAGAGCACGCCGCGGGCGCCGTCTGCGGGCGGGTCGTCGTAGGTCCGGGCGAGGACGTCGAGGATGGCGACTCCGCCGAGATTCCCGCGCTGGCGGAGGCTGGCCCAGGAGTGTCGGGTCAACTTGGCGTCGTCGTCCACGCCGGGTTCCTGGTCGATGCCGAGGCCGCGTTCGGCGTCGGCGATGATGCGCGGGCCGCCGGGGTGGACGGCGACGAACTCGGGGGTGTCGATGCCGGCCCGGTCGAGGAACGCGTGGAGGGCGGGCATCACGTCGGTGGTGGACTCCGTTGCCGCCTTCGTACTGAGGAAGTGCAGGCCCGTCGCGTCGAGGCGCCCGCGGTACCGGTCGTGGCTGACGGGGAGCACGTACTCCCACACGCTGTCGACCTCCAGGCCGGGCCCGAGCGGGGTGTCGGTCACGACGAAGGCGCCGGCCGAGTCGCCGAACAGGGCCTTGTAGATCATCGACTCGGTGGTGGTGTCGGCGTGGTTGTAGACGGTGCTCAGCGCTTCGGCGACGACCACCAGAACCCGGCTTCCGGGGTACGCGGCGACGTGGTCGACGGCCTTGACGAGGGCTTGTGCTCCTCCGACGCAGCCGAGGGTGCTCATGGGGATGCGGCGGACGTCGCGCCGTATCCCGAGTTCGTCGAGCAGGTGGACGTCGAGGCCGGGGACGGTCCAGCTTGTGGTGTGGCTGGTGATGACGCAGTCGATGTCCGTCGGGTCGAGGCCCGTCTGGGCGAGCGCCTGGGCGGCCGCGGTGGTGCCGAGCCGCGCGGCGTCGTGGTAGGCCGCGGTGTTCCGCTCGGTGATGGGCGCCTCACCGGATATGGTCCGGTCGCCCAGGGGTCTGGTGAAGCTGCGGGTGACGACCTTGGTGGCGCGGGCGATACGCAGGAGCGCGGCCAGGCGAGGGTGGTCGTGGTGGGCGCGCGCGATGTCGGCGCAGATCTCGTCAGTGGTGATCTCATGCTGGGGGTGCGCCAGGCTGGGGCGAGAGACGTAGGCGGGGGGCACGACGGGCTCCATGAACAGGCAGTGAGGTGGGGAACAGGCTCGCGAATCGGCATAACGTCTCATATCGCTGATGCCGGGTCACAGGCCGGCCTCAGTTCTTGATGTCGGCGCGGAGTACGGCGGGCGGCGAGGGGCGTTGCTCTCCCCTCCGGAAGGGCAGGACCATGAGCCGTGCGTCGGGGCTGTTGAACGGGCTGGCGGCGCACACGGTGACCCAGCCGCGGCCGTGAGTGGGGTGGTCCAGCGGTCGCTCGTCGCCGTCCGGGTGGACGCGGACATCGGGGCCGTCACGGTAGATCGGGCCGGCGATCTCGTCGGCCAGGACGTCCCGCTCGATGGCCGCCAGGGTGGCGTTGGCTGGTCGTGCCGCGCGCATGGCGCGAAGCTGCGGAGCGATGAACGGGGCCCAGCTGGTGGCCCAGTCCACCATGATGCCGCGGGCCTCCTGGGCCAGGAGCATCCACCTCATGGTGTTCTTCGGGACCCTGCGGTCGGGGAAGAGCTCGGCGAAGGCCGCGTTGTAGTGGAGGACGTTCCACGCGGCGTCGTTGAGATAGGACATCTCGGTTTGGGCGTCGACGACTCGCGCCCATGAGCCGTGGACCTCAAGGCCGGCGTCCCGGGCGAGGGGCCGGGGCGGGTTCTCTCCGCGGGCGTAGCGCCACAGGATGCTCCACTCCTGCTCGGTGAGGCGGAAGAGTCGGCCGACGGCCAGGAGCAGTTCGAGCGGCGGCGCGGTCAGCGCGGCGCGTTCCAGCCGTGCGTACTTGCCGTGGGTGCCGAGGAGTTCCTCGACCTGGGTCTGGCTCAGACCGGGGGCCCGCCGGCCTGACCCCTCGGTGCGAGTGGTGAGCCCGACGTCCTCGGGGTGGATGGCGGCGCGACGCTCTATCAGAAATTTCTGCAGTAGGCCGGGGTTGCCAAGCACGCTTCTTCTGCCCTCCTTTAAATTGACAGCACGCTGTCACTTTTTGCTTAAAAATATGCCCCTGGAAAATGCCAAGCGACTCCGCAAGGCTATCTGCTGGGGACCGAGAGTGATCTCCGTCCTTGTTCCAGGAACATGTCTAGGGGGAGTGAGCTGTGCGAACTCGTACGCGAAGAGGCGCCGGGCGCTCCGTGCTCGTCACAGGTGGTAACCACGGCCTCGGGCTCGTCATCGCGCGGACCCTGGCAGCGGATGGCGACACCGTGGCGGTGACGTATCTGTCCGGGCGACTGCCGAGGGGGGTCCTCGGTGTGCCCGCGTACCTGGGGGACCCCGGGTGCGTGGACAAGGTCTTCGAGACGGTCGAGGAGGAGCAGGGGCCGGTGGAGGTCCTGGTCGCCAACGCCTGCACGATCCACGACACCGTCATGCGCACCATGCCGACGTGGTTCTTCGAGCGCACGTTGACGGAGAATCTGAACAGGACCCGTTGGATGATGGGGCGGGTCATCCCCGGCATGGTTCACAGAGGTGGCGGCCGCATCATCATGGTCGCCTCCGCGGCGACCCTGGATGGCGAAGCCGAGTGGGAGGCGGGCACCGGGCACCTCGAGTTGATGCGCACCGTCGCCGCGGAGGTCGCGCCCTACGGCATCACCTGCAACCTCGTCCGTCCCGATCTGCCGCCTTCCGGCCGGGGCAGGGTGGAGCGGACGGGGGAGCGGTTCGGGTGGATGGCGGACGAAGTGCCGGCCAGCGCCGGCGAGGCGGCGGTGGCAGCGACCGTCGCGTTGCTGGCCTCGCCCTCCAGTGGCGGCATCACGGGAACCGCTGTGCCCGTCGTCGGGGTGTCGGGCATCGAGGCGACCGGGGTCGTCGCGTCTTCCGCCGGGCGTGCGGGGACACGAGCGTGAGCACCGAGCGGGAGTAGCCAGCCGCGCACGTGTGGCTGTCCGACGCCCCCGTCCCGTGCGCCACCGGCCCGGGGGGCCGCGCCGACAGCGCGTCGACGTCATGGACGAGGTGGCGGTCGGGGCGGCGGTCCTACCGTCAGGATTCCCTGGGGAGTTGCTGGGTGGCGCAGTGGATGCCGCCTCCGCCCTCCCCGAGGGTGTCGACGGGCACCTGTACGACCTCGCGGCCCGGGTAGAGGTCGCGCACGATGGCCGCGGCGTCCTTGTCGGATCGCCTGTCGCCGAAGCGGGGCATGACGACCCCGCCGTTGACGACGTAGTAGTTCACATAGCTGGCCAGGAACCCGGAACCGCGCCGGCCGATGTCGGTCGGCTCGGGCAGCTCGACGATCTCAAGGCGCTTGCCACGGGCGTCGACGGCCTGGTCCAGGACCTCGCGGGCCTGGTCGTAGGCGGTGGTCCACACATCCTGGGGGGCCTGCTCGTCCGGGGTGCTCATGACCACGACCCCGGGTTCGGAGAACCGCGCCAGCGCGTCGATGTGGTAGTCGGTGATGTCGTGGCCCCTGACGCCGTCCACCCAGATCACCGTGGTGACGCCGAAGAGGTCCTTCAGCGCCCGCTCGATCTCGTCACGGGACATGCCGGGATTGCGGTTGGGGTTGACCAGCGAACTCTCGGTCGCCATGAGAGTCCCGCCGCCGTCGACCTCGATCGAGCCGCCCTCACCGGTGATCCGAGCCCGCATCCTCCTGATGCGCTCGTCGTCGAGGATCTCGCGCGCGACCCGACGGTCACGGCTGTGGGCCTGCTTGTCGCCCCAGCCGTTGAAGTTGAGGTCGACGCCGGCGATGCCCTGAGGGCCGAGGACGAAGGTCGGGCCGATGTCGCGCATCCACAGGTCGTCCACGGGGATCGGCACGACCTCCACCCCGGAGCCGCATGCCTGCCGGGCGGCCTTCACGTCCTGCTCGTTGGCCAGCAGGGCCACCGGCTCGAACTCGGCGATCGCCCGCGCGATCCCCGCGATGTCCTGCCGCACGCCGGAGACGTCCGACTCCCAGATCTGCCGGGTGGGCCAGGACATGTAGGTCAGCTCGTGCGGGTGTGACTCGTCCGGCATCCGCCATCCGTCGGCCGGAGCCGAGCCCGCCGAGGCGTGTCGGCTCTCGGCTGGACGGTCACTCTTCGGGGTGTCGCAGGCGCCGAGCGCTGCTCCGAGGGCGGCGGCGAGGGCCGCTTGCAGGGTCTGGCGCCTGGGCATGGGCGGCATCATCGACCTCCTGACTGAAAATTTAGTCAGGACGAGCATAGGGCATCATCGTCACCCAGTGACTGTTGGTCTTTGAGGAGTCGTCGATGCCGGACAGGGGTACCCAGATCCTCCAGGCCGCCGCCCGGCTGATCGCCCGCCGCGGCGTGCGCGGGCTGCGTGTCGAGGAGGTCGCCGCCGAGGCGGGCGTCTCCACGGCGCTGATCTACTACCACTTCAAGGACCGGTCCGGGCTGCTGCGGCGCACGTTGGAGTTCATCAACAAGCGCGCCGTCCGCTACACCGATGCCGCGCTGGACCCCTCCGCCGACCCCCGCACCCAGCTCACCGACATGCTGCTGCTGGAACTGCAGGACACCCCCGAGGTGCGGGAGAACAGCGCGGCCTGGGGCGAGCTGCGGGCCACCGCCGTCTTCGACCCGGACCTGAGGGAAGACCTGGCCGCCGCGACCGGAGCATGGGTGGACGACCTCTCGCACCTGATCCGCCAGGCCCAGAAGGTCGGGCTCGCCACCCCGGAGGCCGGTCCGGAGGCCGCTGCCGAACGCCTCACCGCTCTGGTCGAGGGGCTGAGCGAGCGATGGCTGACCGGCCTCGTCCCACTCGAGCGCGCCCGCGAACTGCTCCGCGACGCCATCGCCCTGGAGCTCGGACAGCCGCCCCACTCCCACGCCTGACCACTCTCACGCACTATGTCGCCGGTCTGGTCAAGGTGCCGCCGGCCGAAGCCGCGAAGTACGACCTGGCGGGCGCCAAGCGGCACCGGCAGCAGAGCCGCGAAGCGTTGGGGTCCCGGCCGTCGACACTTGCGGACGAGGAACGGCTGACGGAGTGGTTGGCGACCGAGGTCTGCCCGGTCGAGCTGGTTGAGGACCGGCAGCGGGAGGCCCTGCTGGTGAAGTGGTGCTCACCGTGCCTCACCCCCGGCCTGCGTCGGCCGGAGCAGG
Organism: Streptomyces sp. LX-29; assembly: GCF_029541745.1. Classification (NCBI taxonomy): domain Bacteria; kingdom Bacillati; phylum Actinomycetota; class Actinomycetes; order Kitasatosporales; family Streptomycetaceae; genus Streptomyces; species Streptomyces sp. LX-29. The sequence goes on from NZ_CP089746.1 coordinate 6,817,492, forward strand.
CGCCATGAGCTTCCCAAGCTAGCGGGTTCGACTTCCGTCATCCGCTCCATGGCAAAGCCCCAGGTCGGCGACCCGGGGCTTCTGTGTTGCCTAGGCCTCTCAGTGCCGGTTTCGGCATCCAGCGCTCGCCCGTGGAAGCGCGCACAACACGCTCACCTCTGGACTTCGCCGACCCAGGCCGTGAGCCCTGTCAGGAATCCCGCCTTCTCGTCGGGCGACAGTCCCTCCAGCGCGCGTAGCAGCGGCTCGGTCCGCCGAACGATGAAGGCTTCGAGCGGCAGGCGGTGTTCCTCGGCCAGGGACACCAGGACGCGGCGGCGGTTCGTCGGATCCTCCGCCCGATCCACGATGCCGGCCCGGCTCAGGGCTCCGACCAGTTCGCTGGCGGTGGGCAGTGACACCTGAAGCCGTCGGGCGATCTCGCTGACGGTCAGCGGCTGTCCGGCGAGCAGCTGGGGCAGTACGGCGCCGTGGCGTGGCGTCAGGCCATGCGCTTCCATGACGCCTCGCAAGGGCTCCGGCATCAGCTCCCGTACGGCCGAACCTCGGAAGAACGGCTCCAGCAGGGGTACGAGACCGGCGACTTCAAGCTCATCCGGGGTCGGCTTCCGTGACGCCTTCCCGGCGTTCTCGCTCTGCGGCATGCTACAAGTGTATATGGTTCTGATGTCCAAACTGTTTGGCTCTCCGAAGGATCTCTTATGCCGTCGATCAGCTACAGCGATGCGCTCAATGACGCCCTGGAACGCATGGACGACCTGGGATACGAACGAGGACAGGGGGTGGATCTCGCCAACCACGGCCCGATGGGCGCCGAGGCGCTCGCCCTGCTCGGGCAAGTGGACGAAGTCGCCCGGTGGGTAGGGCGCTACCGGAAGGCGATGGAACACCACGAGCCTCCCGCCGCCCGCTTCGCCCTGGACCCTGCGGACGAGTCCTCGTGGCGTTCCGCCCTCGGCACCTTCCAGCGGGCCGGGGACTGGGAGCGGCTCTTCGTCCGCGAACTGGCCGAGGCGCACTGGCGCGAGGTGCTCGTGCGCTGGTGGCCCCGCCTGCTTCCAGGGCTGTTCGCAGGCCTGACGCACGGGGTCATCCGCACCGCGCACGCCGTACGCGGCCTGTACGCGACCGGCGACGGAACCACAGCGCTCCAGCTGAAGGAACTGGCCCGCGGCCTGGCCTACTGGGCGGCCCGCTACAGCGAACTCCCCGGCCGCCCTCGACTGCACGGCCCCCACGAGCTGCCCGACGCGGTCGCCACGCTGCCCCGCGTACCGCTCGACGGCCCGATGGGGCCGGGTACCGCCCGCCACCGCCTGGACACGCTCGCCGAACTCCCCGGCTACGGCGAGTCCTTGGAAACACTGGCACCGCAGCAGGCACCTCGGCTGCTGAGCGAGATGACGGCCCAGTTCGCCGATGTCTATCTCGGCCACCCCGAGGTGTACCCCGTTCCGCTGATCCACGGCGTCACGGCTCCCGCCGCCGTCCGCCTCGTACTCCCGCATCTACCGCCCGAGCTGTACGAGCCGACGCTGGCCCGGCTCTGGCAGGTGCAGTCGGCGTTCCTGTTCGCCTTCACCTCGGACCGGCGCGGCGAGGGCACGGTGGCCTGGCAGTCGGAGATACCGGATCTGCCCCCACTGGACGAGCTGGGCGCCCGCGCCGCCGAGCACGGCGACGAGCACGTCATCAAGTTCACCGAAGCGTGCCTGCGCGAATACGCCCTGCGGCCCGACCCGCGCTATCCGGCCGCTGCCTTCGCCGCGCAGCGGCGCATCACCCGCCTCGACGCCGGCGGCGGAGTCCGGGGAGCCGCGTCATGATGCACGGACTGCCCTGCCTGTCGACCGGCGAAGGACCACCGTTGATCGTCCTGCTCTTCACGCCGGAGGCGGCTGTCCCCACGGGAGCGAGCCGCCGGCTCACCCTGCGGATGCTGCGACATTCTGCGAGCGGTTCACCACGCACCTCCTCATACGCCCGCCCGGCCTGCCACCGGTCGCGCAAACGCAGCTGTTGCCCTGCGGGCACGCAGGCTGTCCGTGTGGGTCCGCGTCCGATCGGCCGAGCCTGCTTGGTGGGGCGCCACGATCCCCGAGACCTGGTGCACGAGCTAGGACTACAGGGCCGAGACCGAGCCGCGTCAACTCCCTTCGAATGGGCGTGTGTTGATGGAACGTCAGTGTTGACCTTGCGTGGCCATGCCACCTAGCATCACGTGAACGCTGTTGTCTGAGAGGAGTCATGATGGCACTGAGTCACACACCAGCAATCGACACCACTACCGCATCAGCCACCTATGAATCGCTGGTCGAGGACGCGCTGCGCGAACTCTCCGCCGCCGAGTCGGACGCGGTTCTCGAGCCGGTGGGGAGTGGCGACGAGGGTCCCCTGATGGCCTGGTTCGTAGCCACCTGATCATTCCTGCAGGGCTATGGGGAGTTCCAGCCGCAGGGGATTCCCGCGGCTGGAACTCCCATCGCAACGACCACAGGCCATGGGGAGCAAGTCTTGAGCGTTGTGCAGCCCAGCCGCGAACTGCGGGCTGGAGTCGATTCACTCCTCGACCGGTACGTCGGCATCTCCCATCGCGATCACTGCGTCGTCGCCTTCTCTCCGGACAGCCGGGAGGCGGCCGCCTGGCTGGTGGCCGGCCTGAAGCAACGCAACCTCAGCACACAGCTGATCGGCATGCGGCCGCTCGTGGACTACGAGTTCGCCCAGCGTCTGAACTCCGCCGTAGCGGCGGCCGACCCCCTGACTGGTCGGCTCGTCATCTTCACGCTCGAGCGAGACACGATGTCTCACTTCTCACCCCTCCTTGACGTGCTGCAACGGTTCGGCGGTGACCGATGCATGGTGGTGCGCGTCATCAGCGCCTCGCGGGAGTTCTTCGAGAAGGCCGTCAACCTCGGACCAGACGAACTCAGCGCCCGGAACGCCGCACTGCTGACGCGACTGACCAAGGCGCGCAGTGTCAGGGTCCGCACTCGAGGCGGCACCGACCTGCGCATCCGACTCGACTCCGATCGATTCGACTGGATCAGCAACCGCGGCGTATGGCGGCCCGGCGGGTTCACCATTCTCCCGGCGGGGGAGATCGCCACCTATCCCGCCGGAATCGACGGCCGCCTGGTGGCGGACGGCGCGCTCAACTGCAACGTCATCACTCGGATCGACACCAGGCTGGCGGCTCACCCGTTGACGGTCGACATCGCCGACGGGCGCGCCACGGGCTTCGCGTGTGCCGACGACGACATCCGCGAGCTGGTGGAGCTCTGCTTCAGACAGCCACACGGCACCCGCGTGGGCGAGCTCGGTTTCGGAACCAATTCGGGGATCGACCAGTTCATCTCCGCCAACTCTCACATCAACGAACGACGAGTGGGAGTGCACATCGGCTTCGGCCAGCACAACCAGGACCGTTCGGTGGTCGGTTACGAGGAGAAGGTGCATCTCGACCTCATCACGGATGGTGCGGAGATCTATGTCGACGATGAGCCATCGCCTGTCGATCTGGCCGACATTCCGTTGACCGGGGACGCGCACCCTGAGTTGGTGAGGGACGAGGACATCACGGGCGACTGCTGCGGGTTCGGTTACGGCCAGTTGACCGACCCTGCCTCGGCGGCTTCGATCGGCTGAGCATGCCCAAGCTGAGCAAGATGCTTACCGGACGCATGGCCGGCAGCGCCATGGAACTGCGCGACTTCCGCTTTCTCTGGGCCGGTCAAGCCGTCAGCGCCGTGGGAGACCAGCTCTTCACCGTGGCCGTGTCTCTCCGGGTGATCGAGGTCGGCGGTGACGCCAGCGACGTCGGGCTGGTGATCGGCGGTCGAATCCTGGCCATGGTCCTGTTCGCGCTCCTCGGCGGAGTCTGGGCGGATCGTGTGCCCCGGCGAAGGGCGATGATCTTCGCTGATGGATTCCGGCTGGCGGCCATCACGGTGGTCGTGCTGGGAGCGTTCGACACGGCCACACTTCCGCTCGCCGTCATGACCTTCCTGGTGGGCAGCGGTGAGGCGTTCTTCCGACCCGCGTACGGCGGGCTGGTGCCTTCGCTCGTCCCCGAGGAGCGGTTGCTCAGCGCGAACGCCTGGCGAGGCGCCATGGAGAGCGCCGCAGCCGTGATGGGGCCGGCGCTCGGCGGGCTGTTGGTGGCCACCGCCGGGACCCGGTGGGCGTTCACCGTCAACGCCGTCACGTTCGTCGTCAGTCTGGTGTGCGTCCTCGCGGTCAACGAACCGCCGATGCAACGGCCGGCGACCCGCTCCTCCATCATCCACGAGACGCGAGAAGGTCTGTCGGCGGTGCGCCGCGTTCGCTGGACGTCGGTCGTTCTCGCCATGACCGCGGTGCAGACCATGTTCGTCGTCGCGCCTCACATGGTGCTGCTGCCGGTCATCACCCAGGAGGAGTTCGCGGGGCCTTCGGCCTACGGTCTGGTGATCGCCATGTTCAGCCTCAGCGGCCTCATCGGCACGATCGCCGTCGGGCGCGTACCACTGAGGCGCCCTGGAACGAGTGCGATCATCTTCAACGCGCTCTTCGCCGCCGTTCCCCTGGTACTGCTCACCCCATTCTCCATCTGGTGGGTGATGGGCGGATACGTCATCGCGGGACTCGCGATGATGCCTTTCAACGTCCTCTTGCAAACCGCACTGCAGCGCCAGTTCCCCCCGTCGCTTCTCGGCCGGGTGACCTCGGTCGACTGGCTGTGCAGCCTCGCCTTGCTGCCGATCGGCCTCGCGTGCGCCGGGCCTCTGGCGGACGCCGTGGGGCGTACGACCGTGCTGGTCGTCGCCGCGGTGGTGCAGCTCGGTGCCTCGGCGGCGGTACTGGCCGTGCCCGGGGTGCGCGATTTCCATCAGGACGAACCGTCAGCTGTCGAGAATTCGGAGGTAGCCGGAGATGGCAGTCGAACAAGTTCTTGATGATCCGTCCATGCTGGCATCTGTTCGGGACAAGCAGCCGCATGTCAGCCGAAACCTGGGTGATCTCGGCCATGTGTTCTCCACGGAGATCGCGCAGCAGCTCCTTTTCGAACGAGGGCTGCGCACCCCCTATGTCAGGCTGTGGCGCCACGGCGAGGACATAGGAGTCCGGGACGACGCCAAGACCAAAGGCGGAGCCGATGAGCGCCGAGTGCTGGCAGGGCTCGCGGACCCGCGGTACGTCGTGTCGGAGATGCGAGCGGGGGCGACGCTCGTCTTTCAGGCGATGTCCACGTACTGCCCCGAGGTGGCGGCCTTCTGCGCGGATCTGTCGGAAGACGTCGGATGCCCCGTCGCGGCCAACGCCTTCCTGACGCCGCCCCATGCGCAGGGTGCCCCGGTGCACTACGACATGGCCAGCGTCTTCATACGACAGCTGGCCGGCTCCAAGACATGGCGGCTCCATGAACCGCCCAAGCAATGGCCGATCAGGCGCTCCAAGCCGGGCGACAAGCCGGAGACTCCGCTGTCTCAGGAAGTCACCCTCCACCCCGGTGACTGCCTCTACCTGCCGCGTGGTTACTACCATGAGGGGATCACGGGAGACCACGGGTCCGTCCACATCACGTTCTCCGACGGAGTGGAGGACCATTGGCTTGAGGTCCTGCACGACGTGCTGGATCTGGTGGCCGAGCGGACCGAATCGTTGCGGGGCCGTCTGCCCGGCAGGTCCGAGGCGTTGAGCGGCCAGTCGAAGGTGATCTGGCAGACCGTCCGGGAGGATGTGTCGCGTGCGCTGGAGGACCTGGGCGACGAGATGATATCCGCCCTGATCCTGCGACGACTCCAGGCGCGCGAGCAGGAACTCGCGAGAACCGAAGCGACCTCGCTCGCTGACATCCTGGTGGTGGAGTCGAAACCCGGTGACGAGTGATGGGGGTCGGCCGCGACGAGCTGATCCGGGTCGGAATGACGTCGACCGGGACCGCGAGCTTGGTCCGAAGCTACCAACGGGCGGTCCTCCGGCGCCTCGAACCCCGTCTCCCGGAAGGCCATGAACCCTCCGGCCTGCACCCCGCCCTGGTGTGGGAGGCGACCCGGACATCCGCCGGGAGCAGCGCGGCCCACGCTTCCGGGACCACGGCGGATCGCGAGCGCATCGCCGACCTGATCCGCGGTCTGGCCACCGCGGGCCCCATGCCGGCGCTTGAGCATGTCGCGCTCGGCGCGTCGTCATGCCCCGACTGGTGCCTCCAGGGCGCCGAGGAACTTCTGTCCGACATTCAGCGGACAACCGGCGCGAGTGATGCCGCTTTCAGCGCGCCGAACATGACAGAGGCGACCGCGCACGTGGAAGCTGCCCGGGAGACCCTGCGACGGGTATGGCCGGAGGCCGCCCTGGAAACGGATCTCCTGATCCGTGTCATCGTGTACGTGCAGGCCGGCGCCTTCCGTTCGGCCACGCTTCGACAGACCTTCGGAGCCGTCTACCTCGGGACCGCCAGCGTCGAAAGCACTCCCGCCGCTTTCGAGGCGCTCCTGCACGAAACGGGCCACCATGCCCTCTACCTGCGAAACCACTTCGAGACGTTCGTGACGAACGGCGACGACATGGTGACCCACTCACTGCGCGCCGATCCGCGGCCGGTCGCCGGTGCCGTACACGCCGCGCATGTCCTCGCGCGCATGACGTACGGACTCGCCCGCTGGGCACGGGAGCGGTCGGCGCCGCCGGAGGTCTCCGAGAGGCGTGACAGCGCCTTGCGACGTCTCCAGGGAACCATCGCGGCACTGAAGCCGGTCGCCGAGTGGACGGACAGGGGTCGGTCGTACTTCGACGACCTCCTCAGATGGGAGCAGGAACTGACGGACGCGCACCCCGGCTGAACGACGGGTTCGGGAAGCTCTTGCGAAGGCCGACGCGGCGCGAGCCCGCCCTCCTGCGACAGTCCGCGGACCGTCCCGCCGCGTGAGCCGGTTCGCGCCGCCCCCGGTCACCGCCCGCCTGCGACGACCGCGCCGGACTCGTACGCGAACGCGACGACCTGGGCGCGGTCGCGGAGGTCGGGTTTTCCCATGGGAACGAACGACGTGGAACGCCGGGGGAGCGCCCGCAGTCCTCGCGCCCGCAGTCCTCGCGTCCACGACCCTCACGCCTGCGGCCCTCGCGCCCACAGTCCTCGTGCCCGCGGCCCTCGCGCCCGCTGGCCTCGTCTCCCCTCGCCAGACCGTCGGCCGCCACGGTCAACCCTCATGACCGGCGGGGGATTTCGCGCCCGCGCGACCCTCTGGGAGAGCGACGCACGCCTGTGTGATGGGGTGTTCCCCTCGGGCAACCGTGCGAAGACGACCGGCCACAGACGCAAGGGACGCGATCGGTGAGAACAGGCTCAGTGACCCGCTACGACCGGAGCGGTGCGCAACTGCTCGCCCTGCTGCTGGCCGGGGCCGCCCCCGGCGATGCCGGGCGGATACGTCGCCGACTGGACGAAGCGGAGCCCCGCTACCTCGCCTGGGTGCCCCTCACCGCGGAGGCCCGGGCGAAGGCGGCCGGCGACCCCGACGCGCAGGTACGGCGAACCCTGGCCCGAGCCGAGGGGCTCACGGTCGATGACCTGGCCGCGCTGCTCGAACGCCCCGACCCCGTTGTCGATCAGCGCGTGTACGAGCACGCCGAAGCCCGCCCCTGGATGCGTCGTCTCATCCTCTCTCCCGGACGGCACCCCGAGCCCACCGCCCTCGCCCCTCTGCTGGCCCGGATCCGCGCGACCAACCGGGAAGCGCCGGCGCTTCCCCGTTTCGTCGGTGCGGCGGTGGTGAGCGACGCGCCCGAGTTGGCCGAGCACGCCCTGCGCACCTGCGGCCGCGCGCTGACCACCGCCGAGCAGCTGCGCGCCGTACTCGGGCTGTTCGCGCACCCCGACCGGTTGCGCGCGCTGCTCGACCCGGCAACCGGCCCGGTCCCCCTGCACCCCGACGTCGCCGACCTCGCGCGCAGCGCGCTCGACGGCGACAGCGACAGTGACAGTGACGACGACGACGGCGACGGTGACAGCGACTTCGGCGGTGACCGGCTGCGCGCCGCGGTGGCGGCCGCCGAGGAGCCGGAAGGCATGGTGGCCGGACTCCGCGCGGGCGAAGCCGAACCGGCCTGGCGCCGTACCGTCGACTGGGACGTCATCCTGACGGCTCATCGGTCCGCGCCGCTGCCGGAGTCGGCCGTACGCGTTCTCGCCGCCCACCCCGACTGTCCCGAGCGGCTGCTCGCCGACCTGTACCGCACCCATTCCGCGGTGGTCGCCGAGGTCGCACCCCCCTGCCCGGCCCTGCTGCGCGCCGCCGCCCGCACACCCGGCCACCCCGAGCTCCTCCGGATCGCCACCGGCCTGGGCCCGTCCGACGACCACGCGGACCTCAGCGCGCTCGTCCTCGACACCGTCACCCCCGCCCGCACAGCGGCCCTGGCTCTGCTCGAACTCGGCCCCGGCACACCCCTGCGCGCGCTCCTCCACCGACGGCTCGGCGACGATCCGCGGCACTGGGCCACCCTGCGCACCTCCCTCTCCCGGTACAAGGGCACCCTCGCCGACCTCTTGGCGGGCATCGCCGACGGCGCGGTCCCCGAGCCCGCACCCTCGGTCACACCCCCCGCCCTGACCAAGCCGTACCGGTTCCTGCTGTACGCCGCCGACCCCGACGACCTGCGCGAGCTGCTCCCGCACCTGCCCGACGAACTGCTGCACGCCCTGCTCGGCAAGGGCTCGCTGCCTGCGCACGCCCTGGAGACCGCGCTCGGGGCCTCCGACCCTCGCGTGTGGGCCGCCCTCGGCGGCAACATCACTCTCGGCATCCGCGATCTGCGTCGGCTGACCGAGCGCGACGAGCCGGCGGTCAACGCCGCCGTGTACCGCAACCAGAAGGCCACGCTGTCCCTGCGCCGCGCGATCGCCTCCGGCGTCCCCCGCACTCCCGGCCGCACCGAGCCCGTCCCCTTCGACGCCGGGCTGCGCACCGAACTCCTCGCCATCGCAGACCGGTTCCGTCGCAGCCCGCTGATCACGAGCGGCGACCCGGAACTCGTCCTGCACTCCTGGGGCCCCAAGGGATGGTGGGCGAGCGACGGCGCGCGCCGCTTCTCCGTGGTCCGGGTGTGGGAACGCGGCGGCCCGGACGCCGTACGCCGGCTCCTCGACCTGGTCCCCACCGACCCGCCCGCGATCCTGACCGAGGCGGCCGCCGCACTGGAGCACCCCGACGGCCTGGACCGGTTGCGGGAGGGTCTGGAGCCCTATGAGGACCCCGAGGTGCTGCCTCGGATCTTCGCCGCCCCGCGCGGACGCAATGCCACCCGCCGGCTGATGCGGGAGATCGTGCACGAGCCCTATGTGTACGACTTCCCGCGCCTGATCGCCGCCCACCATGAGCACACCTTCCAGCCCGAGCCCCTCGAAGAGCTCCTCCGCCACGAGGACGTCGACGAGGCGGTCCGCCAGGCACTCACCACCCACGCCGGCAAGCTCGACGCCGAGCCGATCGATCACCTGCGCTCCAGGGCATACGACGCCAGACTGCACGGCTGGTTCGTCGACGCCGTCGAGCGGGACCTGCTCGAACCCGAGCGGCTCGTCGACACCGCCCGGCCGGCCGCGGCGGCCCTCGCCCACCTCCGCCCCGGCGCCTTCGGCACCCGAGCCCACCGGCACGCCGTCGACCTCGTGCACCGGCATCTGGCCGGCCACCCGGAAGCGTGGGTCATCGCGCTCGACCTGGTCGGGACCTTCGCCGGCTCGCTCGCCGAACTGATCACCACGGCCGCGCAGGCGGCCGGCCCCCGACCCGACGCGGAAGAGCTGGCCCGCCTCGACGTGAAGGCCGGGAACACCGAGCCTCCCACGGCGGCCGAGGCACCCGCACCCGCCGCTCCCACACTCACCTACGCCGAACAGCGGGAGCGGAAGAAGGTCCTGGACCCGGAGGCGGCCCTCGCCTCCGCACATCTGCTCCGCGCGCTCGTCGAGGGTGCCCCGCTGCCCACCGACCCCGGTGTGCTCGACGTCCTCACCCGTACGCACCCGGTCGACTTCCCCGGGCCCGTCCATCCCGACTGGCTCGTGGAGGCGTGTGCCCGGCATGCCTCGCCCGACACGCGCCGGCGCCTCGCCGAGTGGATGAGCGACCAAGCCGAGAAGGACGAGCTTTTGGCCTGTCGGCAGGGGATCGTCGCGCCCGGCGACATGGTCGCCCGGACGCCGGCACGCGAGATGTCCCCGCTGCCGAGACGCTGGTTCACCCGCAACGTGCCGGCCGCCGCCGCCGTGCGTGCCGCGCGCCGGCTGGTCGCCGACCGGCTCGGCACCGACCCCGAGCGGTGGCTGCGCGCGCTCGCGGCGATGGACGGCGACGGCGCCGAGCGGCCGTTCGTCGAGCTGCTCGAGCACGGCAGCGCGAGCACCGTCCCCACGGTGCTCACCCCCGCAGGCGCCGGACTCCTGCTCCACGCGGGCACCGAGGCTCTCGCGGCCGTACTGCCGCGGCTGGACGCGGGGGCCACGGTCACCCTCACCGAGCGCGCCTGCGAGACCGACCACATGCCCGACGCCCTCCTCGACCATCTGTTCGCCCACGACGACCGCGCCGCGCTGCTCGTCCTCGCGCGAAGCTCACGCCGCCGGGACCTGCATCTCAGGCTGCTGGCGGTCGACGACCCCACGATCAACGCGACGCTGTACGGGGTCGTCCACAGCGGCAGCTCGACCGTCGAGATCCGCCGCATCATCCTGTCCCGCCAGCCCCAGGGCCGCGCCGCCGAAGGGCCGGACGACCTCCTCCCGCTCGCCCCGGAGCTCCGCGAACGGCTGCTCGCACGGCATTACTTCGACAAGCGGTCGGCGAAGTACCACCGCGTTCTGGTCGAAGCGGCCGACCCCGAACTCGTGGAGCACGCGCTCGCCTCGTGGGGCAGGCGCGTTCCGTTGCCTGACCACCTCCTGGCCGCGCGCAACGCCCTTCGTCACGGTGGCTCCGACCGTCTGCGCTCGCTGATCGACCGCGGACTGCTCAGCGCGGGTGCCGCCAAGGTCGCCACGAAGGCGCTGGCCGCGCCCGACCCGGATGCCGTCCTCACCGCCCGGCTCGACAAGGAACTGAGCACGGAACGCCTTGTCGCCAAGCTCCGCACCTGTGGGGAGTACGAACACGAGGAGATCCTGGACCTCCCCTACACCCGCGACTGGGACGTCCTGATCAAGGCTCACGAAGAGGAGCCGTTCCGCTCGCGGGTATGGGGTGCCATCGCCCGGCTGCCGGACGCTCCGGACGAGCTCGCGCCGGCGGCCTTCACGCACTGGTCCTGCTTCATCGCCCGCACCCTGACCGACCGCGGTCCCCGCTGGGCCCGTGCGGCCATCGGGAACATCCCGAACCTGTCGATCCCGCGCAAGGAGTGGGCCGCCGTACTCGACCGCCTTCTGGAACGGGGCCTGCTCTCCGGCAAGGAGATCATCCACGGTGGCGTCATGGCCAACCGCATGCTCCACTACCTCGCCGAGGCCGCCGTCCGCCAGGAACTCCCCACCGCCCTCCGGGCCGCCGTTCAGGACGCCACCGACGAACTCGCCGCCCTGGCCGGCAGGCTCCTGGGCACGGACGACGAAGCCTGGCAGCGCCTCTTCGCCGCCCTGACCGGCGAGGACCCCCACTGGCCCCTGACCGGCTCCCACACCACCACCGCCGCCCTCCTCCACCACGCATCCCGCACGCCCTTCGTCCCTCCCCGCCCCTGACGTCCCCCTACGAGGAAGAAGCGCGGGCCGCGGGCGGCCAGGTCGACGTACCGGAGGTACCCGACCTGGCCGCCCGCGGCCCCATGGCGCGGTGGCGGTCGGCGTGGCGCAGCGCCGTCGTGTCCCGGGGGATGGTGAGGATACGAAGGCGCTGCGCCGGCGGGGGCCGGGACTCCAGGACGGCCCGCTCACCGGACAGCACACACCATGCGCTCCGCGCCACCGCCCGATTGCCCCGATCATCGGCGTGGCGCCACCACCGGCGACGCCCCGGGTCGCCGCCCCCGGCGCCGTCGCCGCCGGTGTCACCCCTCGGGCCCTTCGACGCCCGCCGGTCCACCTCGGGTTAACGGGCGGGCGGGATTCCGGATGGCTGCCTCCTCTTGCTGCGGGGGCACGACGGGCACACGCTGAGTACAAACCCGTAGAAAACCAGAGAAAGTCGAAGTGTCATGCCCAGAGGTTCCAGCCCCAAGCGTGAGCGGCAGTACGAGCACATCAAGGAGAGCGCCAAGGATCGGGGCGAGAGCGAGAAGCGGGCCGAGGAGATCGCCGCCCGCACGGTCAACAAGGAACGGGCCCGCTCCGGCGAGTCCAAGACCGCCAGCCGCAGCTCCACCCAGGACATGTCCTCCGGGAAGCGCGGTGGGCAGCGCTCCGGCAAGGGCTCACAGGGCCAGACCTACGACCAGCTCTACGCCGAAGCCCAGCGCCGCAACATCGAAGGTCGATCCACCATGAACAAGGACCAACTCAAGCGGGCCCTCGGCGGCGGCTGACACCACAGCCCGAACGAGGCGACGGCGCCGACGAGCCGAGCGGGCGAGAACGCGTACGGCGAGAGTCTGGGGCATCGACGCCATCAGCGGCCCCGCCGGGCACACGGTCGTCCTCGCTGCCCGCGACCTTCGACCCGTTCGCCCTTCGCTTCTCGGTACGGCGCTCACCGTCGCCGGACAGCCGCTGACCCACTACGCGGGAGCCGGCGCGGTCCCGAATCGAACATGCCTCTATGTCGCCCCGACCACGCGTGTCGCCCACCGGGCGGAGACGGTCGGGAGGCGACAATGGGGGCCGTCTTGACACCAGTAGGGAACAGGAGCAGCCGTGGCGCAGGGCACCGTCAAGTGGTTCGACGCTGAGAAGGGCTTCGGCTTCATCCAGCAGGACTCCGGCCCGGACCTCTTCGTCCATTACTCCGAGATCCAGAGCGCCGGCTACCGCGCGCTGGAGGAGAACCAGCGCGTCGAATTCGAGGTCACCCAAGGCCCGAAGGGGCCCCAGGCGACAGCCGTGATCATCATCTGACGCGTCGAGCCCTTCCCCGGAAGCACCGCGGGAACGCCGGCTGGGCAGGCGGGCAGGCTGGCGGGGGGCCGGCACCCGCCGCCGTCACGGCCTGTCCGACGGGGGCCGTAGCTCCCCACGTCGGACAGGCCGTATGCGCCCTTGAGGCCAGCCGGCTGGACCCGGTGCCTGATACCGCGCGAAGCGCCCACCGCCAGATGCGACATGGCTCAGACCAGTTCGGGTCGCGGTTCCGGTTGCGGTGCCGGCGCGGCCTTCGGTTCCCACCGCTGGGTGGTCCGTATGTAGCCGTAGATCACCGAGGCCATCGCCAGAATGAGGAGCGGCCCGAACAGCCACGGATTCTCGGCCATTTCCATCGGCAGATAGCGATAGGACACCAGGAGCGCGGCGAAGACCGTGGTGCCGTAGGCGACCAGCTGCATTCCCGACCGGTCCCAGCCACGGTCGTAGGAGCGCAGAGCCGCCTCGACCGTGAGCGCGAACACCACGCCGGCAATGAGATCCACGCCGTAGTGGTAGCCGAAGCCCAGCGTGGCGCCGAGCGTGGCGACCAGCCAGAACGTGCCTGCGAACCGCAGGATCCGGGAGCTTCCGCGGGAATGGATGAAGATCGCGAGAGCCCACGCCGTGTGCAGGCTGGGCATGCAGTTGCGCGGGGTGAGCCCGTCGTACGGCACCGGGTGCGGGGTGGTGATCGACGGCGGCGTGTCCGGCCACAGGTTGGCCACCGCCCACTCCACGCCGCCGGTACCGGAGGTGCCCGGGCCGTAGGCGAAGATCGGTCCGACCACCGGGAAGATCATGTAGACGGCCGGCCCGAGCAGGCCGATCACCAGGAAGGTGCGCACCAGATGATGGCGTGGGAAGCGGCGCTCGACCGCCACGTGACGCAGCTGGTACACCGCGACGACGATCGCGGCCACCGCGAGCTCGGCGTAGACCCAGTCGAGAAGATGGGTGCCGATCGGGGCGGTTGCCTCGAGGATCCGGCCTGCCAGCCACGACGGGTTGCCCAGCGCGTGATCGGCGGTCGCCACGTACGGGTCGAGCACCTCCGTGCGGGTCTTCGAGGTGATGAGCAGCCAGGTATCGCCGGTCTTGCGGCCGGCCACCAGTAGCAGGCCCAGCCCGACGCCCTTCAGCAGCAGGGCACGTTCCCGGCCGGTGCGGCGTGTGACGGCGATGACCGCACAGCCCAACATCACCCACAACGCGCCGTTGCCGAAGAAATGGCCTTCGGGTACCTCGGCGTCGACCGCCCACCGCACCAGCACGAAGACGATGTCGATGCCGATCGCCGCACCAGCCGCGATGAACCGTTGCCGCCAGGTGAGCACCACCATCATCAACGCCATACCGCCGTACAGCGGCCCCGGTTTGGGGGCGAATATCACCTCTCGCGCCTGGTTGGTGATCGGCCCCGGTTGGCCGGTGTAATGGCGCGCGGCCATCTCCAGCGCGATGAGGAATCCGAGGGCGATCACACCCGTCGCGGCCCACAGTATCGCCCGTGGTTGACGCCACGCGGAGAACTTTATTCTGTTTATTCGCGAAAACACCCGCGATGCTATAGGTATCAATTCTTTGACCGATTTATTAGATGTTTAGTTAAAGGGGTGGCTTCGTGCCGGACAGCGTGGTTTTCCGGTGAAGGACGGGCGAGGGCGCTCGTCGAGGGTCCGATCATGCCATCGGTGCGGTGCGGGTGGCTTCGCCGGTGGTCGGGAGAGAAAAACGCCTGCGCGAGCGTGACGAGGGCCGCACCCACCGGGTGCGGCCCTTTCGCGTTCCAGGAAGCGTTCAAACGGGCATTCCCCGATCACTGGTCGGCCGGGCTGAGGGTCGCCGTCACGAGCCGACGCGCGTACGCGAGGTCGAGCCCTTGAGGGCGGAAGAGGATGCGGTACATCAGGGGGGCCACGACGTGGTCGATGACCGTTTCGACGTCGGGTGCCCTCTCCCCGCGTTCGGTCGCGCGGCTGAGGATGACGTCGATCTGTTCGGCGGCATAGGCGGAGCACTGGCCGGCGTTGCTGCCGTCCGGGTCGCCGAGCAGGGCGTCGCGGATGTAGGCGCGGCCGGTGGGGGAGGACATCTCGTCGAGGAACTGCTCGGTCCAGGCCGTCAGGTCGACCGAGAGGGCACCGTGGTCCTGGGGCGCGGTGTCGGGCCTCAGCCGCTCGACCGCCACGTCCGACAGCAGCTCCCGCAGATCCCCCCAACGACGGTAGATCGTCGACGGGGTCACGCCAGCGCGCTCGGCGATCAGCGGGATCGTCAGGGCGTCCCGGCCCATCTCCGCGTCGAGTTCGCGTACCGCGGTGTGCACCGATGCCTGGACCCGGGCGCTGCGCCCACCGGGACGCACCATCTGCCTGCTCACGCGACCCACCTTAACGCGAAATCGTTGCTTCTACTGATCTTTTCGTAAGTTCAGTGGGTGTGGTGGCGGTGTGGGTGGGAGGCTGTCGGGGTGGCTTATCAACCTTCACCTTCGGCTGCCGGTGCCTCCCTTCCTCCTTTGTCGCGGCCTCAGTTGGCGGAGGCACGTCGTGTTCGGGCGGTCGAGTTGTTCGAGGACGGTGTCTCGAATGCGGAGATCGCGCGGGCGGTGGGGGTGTGTGCGGAGAGCGTGCGGCGATGGCGGCGGGCGTGGGAGGAAGGTGGTGCTTCGGCCTTGCGTCGGCGTGCGGCCACCGGTCGTCCGCCCAAGCTGGACGACGCCCAGGTCGAGACCGTCCGGGCCGCGTTGGAGCGGGGTGCCCAGGCTCATGGTTTCGAGGCCGACCTGTGGACCCTGGAGCGAGTCGGTGACGTCGTGGAGCGGGTGACGGGGGTGGTGCTGTCGAGGGCGTCGGTGTGGCGGTTGCTGACCGGCCGGCTCGGATGGAGTCTGCAGCGGCCCGAGCGGCGGGCGGTGGAGAGGGACGAGTCGGAGATCGCCCGTTGGATCGCGCACGAGTGG
Organism: Streptomyces sp. LX-29; assembly: GCF_029541745.1. Taxonomy (NCBI): domain Bacteria; kingdom Bacillati; phylum Actinomycetota; class Actinomycetes; order Kitasatosporales; family Streptomycetaceae; genus Streptomyces; species Streptomyces sp. LX-29. Next base: position 6,833,487 of record NZ_CP089746.1, read on the forward strand.
CCGCGGATCAAAAAGGGGCCGTGAACACACGTGCCTGGATCGTGTTCCTCGACGAATCGGGCGTCTCCCTGCTGCCTCAGATCCGCCGCACCTACGCACCCCGAGGTCGCACCCCGCTGCTGCGGCACCGGTTGAACTGGAAGCGGGCGTCGATGGCCGGGGCCCTGGGATACCACTCCACCGACCCCGATCGAGGGGCCCGCCTGTGCTTCCATCTCAAGCCCGGCAGCTACGACACCACCGCCCTCATCGAGGTCCTGGAGCAGATGAAGGTGTTCTACCGCGGCGAGCGGGTGGTCCTGGTCTGGGACGGCCTGTCCGCCCACTGGAGCCGGGCGATGCGCGCCTGGGTCGCCGACCAGGACTGGCTCACGCTGGAGCGATTACCCGCCTACGCTCCCGAGCTGAACCCGGTGGAGCTGCTGTGGTCCTCACTCAAGAAACGTGAACTCGCCAACCTCGCCGGCGACCACCTCGCCGATGTCGCCGACGCCACCGAACAAGGCATCCACCGCATCAACCACAACCCACAACTGCCATGGTCCTTCCTCGCCCACACCGGCCTGACCATCCACCCACCACACCCACCGAACTTACGAGAAGATCAGTACTGATCTTTTCGTAAGTTCAGTGGGTGTGGTGGCGGTGTGGGTGGGAGGCTGTCGGGGTGGCTTATCAACCTTCACCTTCGGCTGCCGGTGCCTCCCTTCCTCCTTTGTCGCGGCCTCAGTTGGCGGAGGCACGTCGTGTTCGGGCGGTCGAGTTGTTCGAGGACGGTGTCTCGAATGCGGAGATCGCGCGGGCGGTGGGGGTGTGTGCGGAGAGCGTGCGGCGATGGCGGCGGGCGTGGGAGGAAGGTGGTGCTTCGGCCTTGCGTCGGCGTGCGGCCACCGGTCGTCCGCCCAAGCTGGACGACGCCCAGGTCGAGACCGTCCGGGCCGCGTTGGAGCGGGGTGCCCAGGCTCATGGTTTCGAGGCCGACCTGTGGACCCTGGAGCGAGTCGGTGACGTCGTGGAGCGGGTGACGGGGGTGGTGCTGTCGAGGGCGTCGGTGTGGCGGTTGCTGACCGGCCGGCTCGGATGGAGTCTGCAGCGGCCCGAGCGGCGGGCGGTGGAGAGGGACGAGTCGGAGATCGCCCGTTGGATCGCGCACGAGTGGCCGCGGATCAAAAAGGGGCCGTGAACACACGTGCCTGGATCGTGTTCCTCGACGAATCGGGCGTCTCCCTGCTGCCTCAGATCCGCCGCACCTACGCACCCCGAGGTCGCACCCCGCTGCTGCGGCACCGGTTGAACTGGAAGCGGGCGTCGATGGCCGGGGCCCTGGGATACCACTCCACCGACCCCGATCGAGGGGCCCGCCTGTGCTTCCATCTCAAGCCCGGCAGCTACGACACCACCGCCCTCATCGAGGTCCTGGAGCAGATGAAGGTGTTCTACCGCGGCGAGCGGGTGGTCCTGGTCTGGGACGGCCTGTCCGCCCACTGGAGCCGGGCGATGCGCGCCTGGGTCGCCGACCAGGACTGGCTCACGCTGGAGCGATTACCCGCCTACGCTCCCGAGCTGAACCCGGTGGAGCTGCTGTGGTCCTCACTCAAGAAACGTGAACTCGCCAACCTCGCCGGCGACCACCTCGCCGATGTCGCCGACGCCACCGAACAAGGCATCCACCGCATCAACCACAACCCACAACTGCCATGGTCCTTCCTCGCCCACACCGGCCTGACCATCCACCCACCACACCCACCGAACTTACGAGAAGATCAGTAGTGGGCTTCCGCCCGGGTGCGTCTACGGCCCACCCGCTCCGTGCGTAGGGGAGATCGGTAGACGCGCTCGGTCCCGCTGGACGACGATCCAGTCGAGATCGAGCACGCGCTCACGCGGCATGGGCGAGCTCGCGGGCGGGCTGGGTCTGCTCATAGGCGTGGCCGACGCGGAGCAGGACGCTCTCGCCGAGAGGTCGCCCCAGGAGTTGCATGCCGATCGGCAGACCCGCCGCGTCGTGGCCGACTGGCACGGACAGGGACGGAACTCCGGTGATGTTGGCGGGGGACGAGAGGCGCACATAGGCGTCGGAGACACCCTCGACGGTGCCGTCGGACCAGGTGATCACCTCCTGGCCGGCCTTCACGGCGGTCGCCGGGACGGTGGGTGCGGCGATCAGGTCGACCTCCCGCAGCATGCGCGCCCATTCCTGCCGCATGAGGGTGCGGGAGCGCTGGGCGCGCAGGTAGTCCCCGGTGGGCATCAGCGCGCCCGCCTCCAGGAGGACGCGGACGTCGTCCCCGTAGAGCTCGGGGACCGTGCGCAGCGTGGCTTCGTGGGAGGCGGTGGCCTCGGGCACCATCAGCCCCCACTGGGTGGCCTGGACGTAACGGGCCATGGGGATCTCGACGTCGACGAGGCGCGCGCCGAGGGCCTGGAGATGGTCGATGGCGCGCCGGACGGCGGCTTCGACCTCGGGGTCGACGCGGTCGAAGTAATAGGTGCGCGGCACGCCGATCCGCAGCCCCGAAAGGCTCGCGCCCGTGGTCGGCCGATAGTCGACGGCGGGCGTGGCGAGTGAGGCGGGATCGCGCGGGTCGTGCCCGACCAGCGCGTTCAGGACCAGGGCCGCGTCCTGGACGGTACGGGTGATCGGGCCGACGTGGTCCAGCGACCAGGACAGGGGCGTGACGCCGTGGCGGGGAACGAGCCCATAGGTCGGCTTGAGGCCGACCACCCCGTTGAGCGCGGCGGGCACCCGGATCGACCCGCCGGTGTCGGTGCCCAGGGCGAAGGCCGCGGCGCCCGACGCCACGGCGACGGCGGATCCGCCGCTCGACCCGCCGGCGACCCGGTCGCGGTCCCAGGCGTTGCGCGTCTGCGGGGTGGTCAGGCCGTACGCGAACTCGTGGGTGTGCGTCTTGCCGAGCAGGACCGCGCCGGCCGCCGTCAGGCGCGCGGCGACCGTGCTGTCGGTCTCCGCGCGGTGGCCGGCGCGGACCCGGGAGCTGGCCGACGTCGCCATGCCGGCCACGTCGATCAGGTCCTTCAGGCCCATCGGAACGCCGTGCAGCGGACCGCGGTAGCGGCCCATCGCGATGTCGCGCTCGGCTTCACGCGCGGCCTTCCGGGCGTGCTCGGCGGTGACGGTGACGTATGCCTGAAGGCGTGGTTCCACCTTTTCGACGCGCTCCAGGACGGAGTCCGCCAGCTCGACGGGGGACAGCCGTCGAGCGCGGATCGCGTCGGCGGCCGCGGCCAGGGGCAGTTCATACGGCTGCATCGTGCTTCTCCTGTTCCACGCGGTAGGCGGGGGCGGGCGGGGTGTCCCCGAAGTCCAGCTCGCGCAGGACCGCGACGACGGAGTGGATGTGATGGGCGACGGCGGCGACCGCGGCGTGGCGGTCGGCGGGCAGCGGGAGGCCGGCGCGGGCGGCCCACCGGGCCGCGTCCGGCGGGGCGAGGTCAGAGCTGGACATGGACTTCTCCCCTCGGGGCTGGAGTGGAGGGGCACTCCAGGGATCTAAAGCTAAACGTTTGCGTTAGTTGACTGTAGGGCTCTACGGTGGCCTAAAGCAAACTAATTGCGTTTAGCGGTGTCGGTGCCTCGTCCACGCCCACCGTCAGGCCCCGAGCACCCACGCCCCGCCCCTGCGGCCCGGCAGGGCGGTGGGCGGGAGCGGCGGTGTAGAAGCCATCCCCGCCCGCACCAGCCGTCGCGCACGAGACCAGGGAGACGAACCGTCATGAGCACTCCGCCGGCCACCCACCCGACCGCCATCCCCACCTGGACCGTGGGCGACGTCACCGTCCATCGCATCGACGAGACACTCCTGCCGCCCGCCACCGGATCATGGCTGCTGCCGGACGCCACCCCCGCCGTCGTCGCCGGGCAGGACTGGCTGCGCCCCCACTTCGCCGACGACAAGGGCATCCTGTACCTCGACAGCCACAGCTTCGCGGTCACCGTCGGGGGACTGCGCGTCCTGGTGGACACCGGCATCGGCAACGGCAAGGAGCGGGCCAACCCCGCCTGGCACCACCTGAACACCGACTACCTTCAGCGCCTCGCCGCCGCCGGATTCCCCCCGGAATCGGTCGACCTGGTGATCCTCACCCACCTGCACGCCGACCACGTCGGCTGGAACACGCGCGAGGCGAACGGGGAGTGGGTCCCGACCTTCCCTCACGCCCGCTATGTCACCTCCCGCGCGGAGAGGGAGTTCTGGGCCGGGTACGACATGGAGGGGGCGCGCAAGCAGATGTTCCAGGACTCCGTGGTTCCGGTGGAGGAAGCGGGTCTGCTCGACCTCGTCGACGTCCCCACCGAGGGCGCCGACATCGCCCCGCACCTCCGCCTGCTCCCCACGCCCGGCCACACCCCCGGCCACGTCGCCGTCGAGCTGACCAGCCGCGGCCAGACCGCTCTGATCACCGGCGACTGCGTCCACCACCCCGTCCAGCTGGCCCATCCCGCCATCGGCGCCTGTGTCGACATCGACCCCGAACAGGCCGAGACCTCGCGCCGCACGCTGCTCGGCTCACTCGCCGACACGGACGCCCTCGTTCTGGGCACTCACTTCGCCCCGCCCACCGCCGGCCGCGTCGTCTCCCACGAGGGTGCCTACCGACTCTCGCCCGTCCCCGCCGACGTCATGCCCAGGGCAACCCTGGCCTAGAGGTCGGGCCTGAGACCGCTGCGGCGCCGCACGGGGTCGGTGATCTCCCGGCGCGCTGTCAGTGCCAGCGGTTACGGTACTGACCATGCGCCGGCTTGGGGAGGGAGCGCAGGTTGAACTTGTCTTTCGACCAGATCGATGAACCCACGGCGCGAGCCGCGGCAGTCGGTGCCGAGTTGCCGATGTTCGACCCGACGTTCCCGGCGCGCGTCGCCGTTCTCATGAGGTCCCGCCCGATCGCCGACGCCGCCGCCGGCGGCGCGCGGCAGGACTGGCCGGACGCCACCTACGACGTCGCGACGTTGGCGCTCGCCGCCATCGACATGATCATCGCCCGGCAGGGCTTCGAGGACGAGGCCACCTACCGGGACGTGACCGCCGGGCTTGCCGACCTCGCCCGCCGCGCGGCTCCAGGCCGGTCGGTCGACGAGCACGAGAAGGTCGCCGCCTACACCCTGGACGCGCTGCTCAACCGTGCTCAACGCGAAGCGCCGTTCACCTACCGGATCAGCGACTACAGCCGCGAGGGCAGCGCCCATCAGCAGCGGCAGGTGCAGTTCCGGTTATTGATCGAACGAGAGGACCCTGTTCGGGGCGAGGTCGTTCTCAACGCGACCAGGGACGCGGTCAACGCGCTGGTCGGCGGACTGGAATTCGATGTCGAGGACGAGCAGGTCGCCAACGAGCTCATGCTGGAGCGCCAGCTGGCCAAGGGCGCGTTCGCCGCGGCGGAGAAGGCCGCCGTCCGTGCCCGGCTGCTGTCCGTCTCCCTCGCCGACGACCTCAACAGGTTGATCAAGGACACTCGCCGAGACCTCCGGTCGGTACTCGAGCAGTGGGCCCACGACGTTCCCGAGCGCCTCGACGCGGCACGCGACCACATCTCCGCCCGCCTGGAGTCCGAGCACCGCCTCCTGGTGAAGGTCCGCGAATCACTCGACGCCGAGGACGAGCAGGTGACCGCCGCTGCGGCCCGTATCGCCGGCATCCTCACGGAGTGCGCACGTCGGCACGAGGCACTGCACCGCCAGGTGATCACCGCGCGCGGCGTCTTCCTCGAGGAACAGAACCGCCAGGCGTTCCGGCCCCCGGCAGTGGGCTACCTGCCCGACCTCGGCCAGGAGGTGCTCCAGCCGCTGCTCGGCCTGGACACGGATACGGCCCGCACGGTGGTCGACCGATGGCTGTCCGACATCACCGGCCCTCGGCCGGCCAGGCTCCCGAGGCTGTACCGGCTGCTCGATGATCTATGGGCCGTACGCGGTCCCCTGGACGAGACGCGCGATCTCGTCGAAGCCGAAGAGGAAATCGGCGACCCCGACCCGCCGACCATCCCGCCCGAGGTCATCACCGCGGCCCAGCACGTCATCGCCCGCATCGGCTTGCCCGCTCGCCTGTCGACGCTCATAGCAGGTGCTCTCACCGGCGAGGACCTGGCGCACTCCGGTCAACGGCAGCACACCGCGGAGATCCTCGCCCTCACCGCGCTCTGGAGCTATGCCCCCGAGGAGCTGGAGCCCGGCCAGCCGGTCTCCGCCGACCTCGCCGCCCAGATCCTCGGCCCGCGCGCGGCAGCCGACACCGACGGGCTGCCGCTGCGCCTTCCCGGATGGGACGGCGACGATCTCATCATCGCCGCGCACCCGGACGCCCTGGAGACCGCCGACCCCGTACCGGTCACCACCCTCCCTCTCTCTGCCGAGGAGAGCGCATGACGCTGACACAGACGGACCACACCGACCTGGGCACGCTCATCGGGTACGCGCTCCAGCCGACGCAACGGCCCGGACGCAGCCCCGAATACCGGCGCCTGCTCGGCCGCTACCGCAGCGAACCGGACTTCCGCACCGCCACGGACTCCGTCCTGCACGGTCTCGGCACGCGGGTCCTGTCCGACGGAGACTTCGGTCTCGTCCTCGGCGTCGAACCGGAGTCTCCGTTCGCCTTCCGCGTCACCGACATGCCGAACGCCGGAACCCGCACCGGTCGGCTCCTCGCCGGCCTCCTCCTCGTCGGGGTCGCCGCCTACGCCTACCCGAGCCCGGCCGAGCTCGACGACGACCGCGTCCGCAGAGTCCCTGACGCGGAGTTCGAGCAATGGATGCGATCGTTGTGCGAGCGCCTCCAGGCGACCGACCCGGCCGGCGAGACCATCCCGGAGGAGGGGCTCGACGAAGCCTGGCGCGTCTACCACGAAATGCCGTCCACCCTCGTCGGTGACCGCGGACGCGGATCGGGACGCCTGTCGCCCAAGTGCACCCTGTACTGGGTCCGCAACATCCTCGGCTGGCTTGTCGAACAGGGCATGGCCCGCACCGACAGCACCGACGGCACATGGATTCTCACCGAACGCTTCCGGATCCAGGTCAAGGACATGGCGAGCGAACCCGCGTACACCTACCTCGCCGCGCTTGCGCGGGGTGAACACACCCCGCAGCCCCTGACAGACGTCTCCCGAAGCGACGAGCACACAACGGGGGAGCAGTGACCTACCACCTCGCCGCGCTGCGACTGCACTCCATCGGCGAACGTTCCGCCCGCTTCACCGACGTCACTCTCGACCTCACCGCCCCGCACGGCGTCCTCGCCGTTCCGTCGGACTCGATCGTGTGGTTGCGCAACGGAGGCGGCAAGTCCTCGCTGCTCTCCCTCTTCTACACACTCATGCTGCCCAGAGCGACCGACTTCATGGGCCGCGTCGTCAAACGCAGCCTGACGGACTACGTCGACTCCGGCGACACCTCCCATACCGTCGCCGTCTGGTACCCCGCGACCTCACAGACGCTCGACGGTCAGCCCGACCACGTCCTTGTCACCGGCGCCGTCTACGAGTGGGTCGACCTCCGTCGCCCCGCCGACGCCGACCGGGCGCGGGACAAACTCGAGACCACGTTCTACGCCTTCTACGCCGTCCCCGGTGTCATCGACCTGGAACGGCTGCCGATCAGTGACGAGACCGGTGCACCCCGCCGACGTGCGACCTTCATCGCCAAACTCAAAGAGGTCGCCGCTCTTCACCCCCAGGCGATGGACCTGGTCACCACGGAGCGGCAGCACGAGTGGACGACGCAGTTGGCCAACCGGGGCCTGGACCCCTCGCTGTTCCGAACCCAGAAGCAGATGAACCACGTCGAGGGTGGGGTGGATGAGCTTTTCAAGTTCGCCTCCGCGCGCGAGTTCATCGACCTCCTCATCGACCTCACCGTTTCCCCGGACGACGCGGCCAACGTCGCCGAACGGCTCTCCTCCATCGCATCCCTGCTGGCCACCAAGCCGGCCAAGGAAGCCGAGCGAGAGTTCTGCCTGGATGTCGCCACCGGGCTGGAACGCGTGACCATCGCCCAACGGGAGATGGACGACTCCCAGCAGAGCCTCGAGTACCTCGTTCGCGAAGGGGAGGCCCTCGCCGCCGCGTTCCGCGCCACCATCGCCGAGTCCCAGCGCCATCAGGAAACGCTCGTCGAGCACAAGGCGCGAGCGGAAGCCCGCAAGTCGGCCGCGGATACCGAGCGTGGCGTCGCCTACGACCTCGTCTACCTCTACGAGAAACGCGCGGCGGAGCTACGGATCACCCACGCGGAGGAACGACGCCGTCAGGCCGACCAAGCGGCCGCCGATGCGGCCGACCATGTGGCCGCTTGGGAAGCCGGCGAACATCTGGCAGCGAAGATCGAAGCCGCATACGCCCTCGACCTCACCCAGAAGGAGGCCGCGGCGGAACGGGCGCACAGCGCACCGCAGCGCCGCGAGCACGACGAGCACACCGCGCGCCTGCGCCGCCGGCTCAGCCATCTCGCCGAGGAGCACCACACGCGAGCCACGACGGCCACCGAGGCCCGCACGGCGGCGGTCACAGAACGCGAGGGTCTCGTCGAACAAGCCACGACCGTACGAAGCGCCGCCGCGGCCGCCGACAGCGACATCGCCAAGGCACGCGCCCATCTGGAAGGACTCGCCGCGGACCTGCGGTCGGCGGCCCGCGACGGGGCACTTCCCACCGAGACAACCGATCCAGCCGCACACGATGCCGAGCTCGAGCAGCGGCTGGACGCCCTCGGCCGCGATGCGAAGGACATCCGAGAACGGCGCGCCCGGCGACCCGAGGCGCGCACCGAGCTGACCAAGAAACTGGCGGCGCTCACCGCGGAGCGCACCCGTCTCGACAGCGACCGGACCGCACTGACCGCCGAGCACGCGGCCCTCTCCCAGCGCGCCACCGAGCTCGCAGCCATCCGTCGCATCCGAGACCTCATCGAGGCCACCGACGACTCTCCAGCGGACCTGTGGGCGGAGACGGAAACGCTGACGAGGCGGCTCACGAACGCCATCCTCGAGACGGACCTCGAACTGGTACGGCTGGAAGCGGAACACCTCGACGACAAGCGCGTCCTCGACGTCCACACCCGGACCGGTCTGCTGCCCACCACCCGTGACGCGGAACGAGTCCAGACGACTCTCGCCGAACACGGCATCACCGCCGAAACCGGCTGGCAGCACCTGAGGACCCTGCTCCCGGACTTCCGGCTTGCCGACGCTCTCACCGACCGGCATCTGTCCCGGATCGGCGTCGGCCTCGTCATAGCGAGCGACCAGGAAGAGGCAGCCACCAGCGTGCTCGCCTCCGTCGACGCCGCCACCACCGCGCTCGTCGGCGTCTACACCTCACACGCCGCGTCCGCCGTCGCTGCCCGAGGACCCCACCCCTCGGCCTGTGGAGTTCCCGGCCCGGCCTGGTCCGGACTCCACCCTGGACTGATCGATCCCACATCCACCGACACCACGATCCGCCAGGTCACCTCCCGGACCGAGACCCACGCCGCCAGGCAGGCCGCGCTGACCGAGGCCCGTACCGGTGACCGCGGCCTCCTCGATGCCGTCACCTCGTTGGTCGCCGACTGTCCGGCCGGCCATCTGACGGCCCTCCAGAGCCGCATCGACGAACTCGACCAGGCGATCAGCGCACACGACACCGCACTCGGCAACGCTCAGAGGTCGCTGGAAGCACTCGATCGGGCCGAGGCCGAAGACGCGGCCCGGCAGGAAACCACCCAGGACGAAATAACCCGTGTGGTAAAAATACGGGCGAAACTCGGCGGCCTGATCAAACGAGCCGAAGCCGCGTCCACCTGGCGACAAGACCTCTCGGACGCCGAGGCCCGGTCCATCGCGGCACACGACCACGAGCGGAAACTCGTCGAGCAGGCCAACGCCGCCTTCGAGGCCGGAATCCAGTCCAAGGCGCTCGCCGAGAAGGAACAGGCCATCGGCGACAGCCTGCGCAGGGAGGCCGGCGCGCTGACCTACCTCGACACCGAGCCGGCGGTCGACGACGACCCGCGGATCTCCCTCGAAGCGCTGCGCAAGCGACACCAGGACGCCCAACGCGCTTGGCACGTACGCGCAGCCCAGTCGGTTCTGGCGGAACGCGAGAGAACGCTCACCGACGTGCTGGCCAAGGAGAACGCCACCCTTGCCACCATCCCCCAGAACATCCAACAGCAGGCGGCGGAACTGCTTCGCACCGCGAACGGTCAGACCGCTCAGCAGCGCGCAGCCGCCCTCACTGACGCCCGTACCGCCGAGCGGGAGGCGCTCGACCGCCGAGGACGAGCTGCCGCCGCGGTCGAACGCCACACCGGCGCGCTCAAGACCATCGAAGAACGGCGTGCCGAGGCACCACGCCGAACGCTGCCCACTGAGCCGACCAGCGCCGAGCACGCGGACTCTCTCGCCGCCGAACAGGAGCAGGCCGGCCAAAGCGCCATCGAGCGCAGGGCCACGGCAGAGCGCGAGATCTCCGACCTCGACAAGAAGAACACCGAGCTCGAAGGCGTCATCAGCCTCTTCGGTCTCCTCACCGACGGCCTTCCGGAACCACACCAGACCCCGGCCGCACCCTTCACAGGCAACGGCACCCAGGCGCAGCAGCGTAAGCGGGACATCACCGAACGGATCCGCGCCGCCGAACACGGCAGCGCGGAGGCTGCGGCCCATCGAACCAAGGCGGTAGCCGCCCTGCGAACCCTCGGAGCCAGGTACCCGACCGTCGCGACTCCTGCCAAGGACCGCATTCTGCACGACGGCGAGGAGATCCTGGCCCGCAACGCGAGCCATCTGGCCAACCAGCTCACCCTGCGCGGAGACATGATCGACGGGGAACTGGCCGGCATCGCCAAGGACCAGGAGATCGTCACGGACTCACTTGCGCGCCTGGTCTCCCACACTCTCGACACCCTGCGTAAAGCGGAGCGCTACTCGCGCGTCAACACCCAGAACGGCGGCTGGGCCGGCAAGCGGATGCTTCGCATCTCCTTCGACGCACCCGCCAGCGACGCGGATCTGCGTACCTATGTGAACCGCGTCATCGAAAGGCGGGTCGCGCAAGGCGTCAAACCCGAAGGACTCCCCCTCCTGAAGGAGGCCGTCCACGAAGCAGTCGGTCCCCGCGGTTTCACCGTCAAGGTGCTCAAACCCAGCCGCGACACGGTTGCCACCACCGAGGACATCACACGCCTCGGCAAGTGGTCTGGCGGGGAAAAGCTCACGGTCTGTGTGGCTCTCTACTGCACCATCGCCGCCCTGCGCGCCGCCAACGCCGGCCGCAAGGACCGCTCCGGCGGCATTCTCCTCCTGGACAATCCGATCGGCCGTGCATCCCACGGCGACCTGGTGCGCCTCCAGCGCGCCGTGGCCGCCGCCCACAAGGTCCAGCTCGTCTACACCACGGGGGTCAAGGACCCCAACGCCATCTCCCTCTTCCCCAACGTCGTCCGTCTCGACAACCGGCCCGGCCGCACACACAACCGTCGCTACGTCGTCCCCGACTCCTCCGCAGTCTCCGAAGAGGCCGTACGGGGCTTCATCACCGGCGCCCGAGTCGCCCACGACGAAGCGGTCGGCACCGATGGTGAGACACGATGACGCGCCCACTCCTCGACATCCTGTCGGCCCACATCGCCGACCAGCCGGCCCAGCGCATCCAGGTCGACGCGCTCCTTCGTCAGGCAGCAGTGACCGACCCCACCCTGTTGGGGGATCCCAGCGCCCGGAACAGGGTCGCCGAGGCGATCACCAAGCTCGCCGCCGACGGTGTCATCCAGCTTCCCAAGGCCCGGACAGGCTGGGACGACCGTACCCAGCCACCCCTGCCCCGCTGGCTTGGCAAAACCACGCCCCGCCCCCGAAGGCACAGGCCCCCCGTCAGGGTCTGGCCCCAGGTGCTCGAGCGAGCGGCGGGCATCGCCACGCGGTCCGACGAGCACGACCTCCTCGACCGCGTGGCCATCTGGCTGCGCGACAACCCCGACCCCGAACCCGTCCCCATGGAAGAACGCTCGCTGGACCTCCTCGACGACGAAAAGGCCCTCGCCGCCCACACCACGAAGCGGCTCTTCACCAGCGGCGCTCTCACCCTCGACCTCCTGGCCTGCTACCCGACCCCCGTGCCGTTCCCCTCTCAGTACGTCCCCGGCATGGGCGAGCCGTGTCTTCTCGTCGTCGAGAACAACGCCACCTTCCACTCCCTCCTGACCCTCGCCCGCAGCCTCGAACCCGCCGCGCGCCCGGATCTTCACATCGCCTGGGGCAGCGGAAACCAGTTGCCGGTCTCCATCACCTCGCTCACACTCCTCGCCCCCCTGCCCACAGCCACCTTCTACTTCGGCGACCTGGACGCGGCGGGCCTGCGCATCGCGGCGAACACGGCGATGACCTCAGAGCGGAACCATCTGCCACCGTTCCGACCGGCCGCAGCCCTCTACCGCTGGCTGCTCACACACGGCAGCCCAGGCCCGGACAAGTCGAACCCGGGGCTCAGCGACCCCGCATCGCTCCTCACATGGCTCTCCGCGGACCTGCGCGCGGCGACCATGGACCTGCTCGTCGCACGCCAACGGATCCCGCAGGAACGGCTCGGCCTCCGAGCCCTGCGTGCGGACCCGTCCCTGCTCACGGAGGCAGTGAGGGGACGCACTGCCTGAGAGCCCGCCCTCGGCTAGCACTCACGCCGGGCGTCTAGTAGTGTTCTCCGAGTTGTCCGGACGTGAGCGCCGCCCTTTGAGGCGGACCCCGGTCAGCCATCCCGCACGAACCATTCGAACGAACGACGTGTTTTGTCGTCTCGTTTTCATGCGTATGCGCGGGTGAGGGATCCAGGTCCGAAAGCGTGGCGCCGATTAGCCACGAGGGCACGGGTTCCGCTAATGTCTCACTCCCCGGAGGGGCCCGAAAGCCCTGAAGGAAAACCCGCTGACTGGGAGTCAGGAGCCGAAAGGACCTGATAGAGTCGGAAGCGCCGAAGGGGAAACGCGAAAGCGAAGAACCAGAAAGCGAATCCCGCTTCGACCGGGAATCGGACACGAAAGAGTCTGATAGAGTCGGAAACGCAAGACCGAAGGGAAGCGCCCGGAGGGCCCGGTGAAACGGGACCGAAGGAAGCGTCCGTTCCTTGAGAACTCAACAGCGTGCCAAAAGTCAACGCCAGATATGTTGATACCCCGTCGAAGGGCCATCACGGCCCGATGACGAGGTTCCTTTGAAGAAAAAACACAGCGAGGACGCTGTGAACGGGTGGGACTATTCCTCCTACCTGTTCCGCTCAACGCGAGTGTGCACCCGATTAACGGGAAAACATTCACGGAGAGTTTGATCCTGGCTCAGGACGAACGCTGGCGGCGTGCTTAACACATGCAAGTCGAACGATGAACCCGCTTCGGTGGGGGATTAGTGGCGAACGGGTGAGTAACACGTGGGCAATCTGCCCTGCACTCTGGGACAAGCCCTGGAAACGGGGTCTAATACCGGATACGACCACTGACCGCATGGTTGGTGGTGGAAAGCTCCGGCGGTGCAGGATGAGCCCGCGGCCTATCAGCTTGTTGGTGGGGTGATGGCCTACCAAGGCGACGACGGGTAGCCGGCCTGAGAGGGCGACCGGCCACACTGGGACTGAGACACGGCCCAGACTCCTACGGGAGGCAGCAGTGGGGAATATTGCACAATGGGCGAAAGCCTGATGCAGCGACGCCGCGTGAGGGATGACGGCCTTCGGGTTGTAAACCTCTTTCAGCAGGGAAGAAGCGAAAGTGACGGTACCTGCAGAAGAAGCGCCGGCTAACTACGTGCCAGCAGCCGCGGTAATACGTAGGGCGCGAGCGTTGTCCGGAATTATTGGGCGTAAAGAGCTCGTAGGCGGCTTGTCACGTCGGATGTGAAAGCCCGGGGCTTAACCCCGGGTCTGCATTCGATACGGGCAGGCTAGAGTTCGGTAGGGGAGATCGGAATTCCTGGTGTAGCGGTGAAATGCGCAGATATCAGGAGGAACACCGGTGGCGAAGGCGGATCTCTGGGCCGATACTGACGCTGAGGAGCGAAAGCGTGGGGAGCGAACAGGATTAGATACCCTGGTAGTCCACGCCGTAAACGTTGGGAACTAGGTGTGGGCGACATTCCACGTTGTCCGTGCCGCAGCTAACGCATTAAGTTCCCCGCCTGGGGAGTACGGCCGCAAGGCTAAAACTCAAAGGAATTGACGGGGGCCCGCACAAGCGGCGGAGCATGTGGCTTAATTCGACGCAACGCGAAGAACCTTACCAAGGCTTGACATACACCGGAAAGCTGCAGAGATGTAGCCCCCCTTGTGGTCGGTGTACAGGTGGTGCATGGCTGTCGTCAGCTCGTGTCGTGAGATGTTGGGTTAAGTCCCGCAACGAGCGCAACCCTTGTTCTGTGTTGCCAGCATGCCCTTCGGGGTGATGGGGACTCACAGGAGACTGCCGGGGTCAACTCGGAGGAAGGTGGGGACGACGTCAAGTCATCATGCCCCTTATGTCTTGGGCTGCACACGTGCTACAATGGCCGGTACAATGAGCTGCGATACCGCGAGGTGGAGCGAATCTCAAAAAGCCGGTCTCAGTTCGGATTGGGGTCTGCAACTCGACCCCATGAAGTCGGAGTCGCTAGTAATCGCAGATCAGCATTGCTGCGGTGAATACGTTCCCGGGCCTTGTACACACCGCCCGTCACGTCACGAAAGTCGGTAACACCCGAAGCCGGTGGCCCAACCCCTTGTGGGAGGGAATCGTCGAAGGTGGGACTGGCGATTGGGACGAAGTCGTAACAAGGTAGCCGTACCGGAAGGTGCGGCTGGATCACCTCCTTTCTAAGGAGCACATGGCCGACTGCGAGCGAATGTCTCGCACGGTTAGCTCATGGGTGGAACGTTGACTACTCGGCACACTTGGTCTGCTGTGACTGTTAGTACTGCTTCGGCGTGGAACACGGTGCATGGTGGCTGGGAGTGTCGGGCACGCTGTTGGGTGTCTGAGGGTGCGAGCGTAGAGCTTGTTCCTTCGGGTGCCGGCCCCGGTGAAGCATCATCTTTGAGTGGTGTGTGACGGGTGGCTGGTTGTTGCTTGAGAACTGCACAGTGGACGCGAGCATCTGTGGCCAAGTTTTTAAGGGCGCACGGTGGATGCCTTGGCACCAGGAACCGATGAAGGACGTGGGAGGCCACGATAGGCCCCGGGGAGCTGTCAACCGAGCTTTGATCCGGGGGTGTCCGAATGGGGAAACCCGGCAGTCGTCATGGGCTGTCACCCATACCTGAACACATAGGGTATGTGGAGGGAACGCGGGGAAGTGAAACATCTCAGTACCCGCAGGAAGAGAAAACAACCGTGATTCCGGGAGTAGTGGCGAGCGAAACCGGATGAGGCTAAACCGTATGTGTGTGATACCCGGCAGGGGTTGCGCATGCGGGGTTGTGGGAGTGAGCTTCAGCAGTCTGCCGGCTGTTGGGCGAGTCAGAAACCGCATGGATAGGCGAAGGGCATGCGAAAGGCCCGGCGTAGAGGGTAAGACCCCCGTAGCTGAAATCTTTGCGGCTTGCTTGCTCATTTCCCAAGTAGCACGGGGCCCGAGAAATCCCGTGTGAATCTGGCGGGACCACCCGCTAAGCCTAAATATTCCCTGGTGACCGATAGCGGATAGTACCGTGAGGGAATGGTGAAAAGTACCGCGGGAGCGGAGTGAAATAGTACCTGAAACCGTGTGCCTACAAGCCGTGGGAGCGTCGCCGTGTTCTTCGGAGCACGGTCGTGACTGCGTGCCTTTTGAAGAATGAGCCTGCGAGTTTGCGGTGTGTTGCGAGGTTAACCCGTGTGGGGAAGCCGTAGCGAAAGCGAGTCCGAATAGGGCGATTGAGTAGCGCGCCCAAGACCCGAAGCGGAGTGATCTAGCCATGGGCAGGTTGAAGCGGAGGTAAGACTTCGTGGAGGACCGAACCCACCAGGGTTGAAAACCTGGGGGATGACCTGTGGTTAGGGGTGAAAGGCCAATCAAACTCCGTGATAGCTGGTTCTCCCCGAAATGCATTTAGGTGCAGCGTCGTGTGTTTCTTGCCGGAGGTAGAGCACTGGATAGGCGATGGGCCCTACCGGGTTACTGACCTTAGCCAAACTCCGAATGCCGGTAAGTGAGAGCGCGGCAGTGAGACTGTGGGGGATAAGCTCCATGGTCGAGAGGGAAACAGCCCAGAACATCGACTAAGGCCCCTAAGCGTGCGCTAAGTGGGAAAGGATGTGGAGTCGCAGAGACAACCAGGAGGTTGGCTTAGAAGCAGCCACCCTTGAAAGAGTGCGTAATAGCTCACTGGTCAAGTGATTCCGCGCCGACAATGTAGCGGGGCTCAAGCGTACCGCCGAAGTCATGTCATTCCAGCGTGAGGACCAACGTCTGCTGGGATGGGTAGGGGAGCGTCGTGTGCCGGGTGAAGCAGCCGTGGAAACGAGTTGTGGACGGTTCACGAGTGAGAATGCAGGCATGAGTAGCGATTCACACGTGGGAAACGTGTGCGCCGATTGACTAAGGGTTCCTGGGTCAAGCTGATCTGCCCAGGGTAAGTCGGGACCTAAGGCGAGGCCGACAGGCGTAGTCGATGGACAACCGGTTGATATTCCGGTACCCGCTTTGAAGCGCCAAACATCGAATCAGGCGATGCTAAGTCCGTGAAGCCGTCCTGGATCCTTCGGGTGAAGGGGAGTGGTGGAGCCGACGAACCAGACTTGTAGTAGGTGAGTGATGGGGTGACGCAGGAAGGTAGTCCAGCCCGGGCGGTGGTTGTCCCGGGGTAAGGGTGTAGGCCGTGCGGTAGGTAAATCCGTCGCACATGTAAGGCTGAGACCTGATGCCGAGCCGATTGTGGTGAAGTGGATGATCCTATGCTGTCGAGAAAAGCCTCTAGCGAGTTTCATGGCGGCCCGTACCCTAAACCGACTCAGGTGGTCAGGTAGAGAATACCGAGGCGTTCGGGTGAACTATGGTTAAGGAACTCGGCAAAATGCCCCCGTAACTTCGGGAGAAGGGGGGCCATTGCTGGTGAGGGAACTTGCTTCCTGAGCTGGTGGTGGCCGCAGAGACCAGCGAGAAGCGACTGTTTACTAAAAACACAGGTCCGTGCGAAGCCGTAAGGCGATGTATACGGACTGACGCCTGCCCGGTGCTGGAACGTTAAGGGGACCGGTTAGCTCTGTTTCGACGGGGCGAAGCTGAGAACTTAAGCGCCAGTAAACGGCGGTGGTAACTATAACCATCCTAAGGTAGCGAAATTCCTTGTCGGGTAAGTTCCGACCTGCACGAATGGCGTAACGACTTCTCGACTGTCTCAACCATAGGCCCGGTGAAATTGCATTACGAGTAAAGATGCTCGTTTCGCGCAGCAGGACGGAAAGACCCCGGGACCTTTACTATAGCTTGATATTGGTGTTCGGTTCGGCTTGTGTAGGATAGGTGGGAGACTGTGAAGCGGGCACGCCAGTGTTCGTGGAGTCATCGTTGAAATACCACTCTGGTCGTGCTGGATGTCTAACCTCGGTCCGTGATCCGGATCAGGGACAGTGTCTGGTGGGTAGTTTAACTGGGGCGGTTGCCTCCTAAAGAGTAACGGAGGCGCCCAAAGGTTCCCTCAGCCTGGTTGGCAATCAGGTGTTGAGTGTAAGTGCACAAGGGAGCTTGACTGTGAGACCGACGGGTCGAGCAGGGACGAAAGTCGGGACTAGTGATCCGGCGGTGGCTTGTGGAAGCGCCGTCGCTCAACGGATAAAAGGTACCCCGGGGATAACAGGCTGATCTTCCCCAAGAGTCCATATCGACGGGATGGTTTGGCACCTCGATGTCGGCTCGTCGCATCCTGGGGCTGGAGTCGGTCCCAAGGGTTGGGCTGTTCGCCCATTAAAGCGGTACGCGAGCTGGGTTTAGAACGTCGTGAGACAGTTCGGTCCCTATCCGCTGTGCGCGTAGGAGTCTTGAGAAGGGCTGTCCCTAGTACGAGAGGACCGGGACGGACGAACCTCTGGTGTGCCAGTTGTTCTGCCAAGGGCATGGCTGGTTGGCTACGTTCGGGAGGGATAACCGCTGAAAGCATCTAAGCGGGAAGCCTGCTTCGAGATGAGGACTCCCACCCACTTGATGGGGTAAGGCTCCCAGTAGACGACTGGGTTGATAGGCCGGATATGGAAGCCAGGTAACTGGTGGAGTTGACCGGTACTAATAGGCCGAGGGCTTGTCCTCAGTTGCTCGCGTCCACTGTGTTGGTTCTGAAGCCATAACCAGGTATATCCGGTTGATGTGTTTCATAGTGTTTCGGTGGTTATAGCGTTAGGGAAACGCCCGGTTACATACCGAACCCGGAAGCTAAGCCTTTCAGCGCCGATGGTACTGCAGGGGGGACCCTGTGGGAGAGTAGGACGCCGCCGAACAATCATTGGGAAAAGCCCCGCACCGTAAGGTGCGGGGCTTTTTCGCGTTCAGAGCGATCAGCGGTACGAACCCCTCACCGAAGCCCCCCTTGCGGCTGGCGTCCTCAACCGCGATCCCAGACGGTCGCCTCCACGTTCAGCTGCGAAGGGCCTGGCATGCTCGTCACCGTGACGTAGCCCAGACGGCCGTTCTGGGTTCTGAGGCAGGCCATCGAACCCACCTGGACGGTCAGCGCGCGGCGCGCCAACTGGCCGCTCATCTCGGAACACTGCTGGTATCTCGGCTGCTGTGGACCCTCCCATGCCGCGATGGCGGTGGCGACGATTTCACCGGGATGGCAGTCGCACTCGAGGCCGAGATCGCCGATCAGTGCCCGGGTGGGCGGCGTCTCGTCCAACCACCAGCCCATGGGCGCGCCGTTGCTGGAGAGGGACAGCGTGCCCTGCCAGCGCACCTGCACGGTCGGTGCGGTGGGCCTGGGCCGGGGCCGGGGCGGATCTGCGGGCGGGGGCGGGGACGGACTTGGCGTGGATGACGAGAGGGAGGGAGAGGGCGTCGGCGCGTCCTGAGAGGTCGACGTGTCCGGGGCCGGGCTGGGTGGGGGCGACGTGGTGGGGGATGGTCGTCGTGGTTCATCGGTGTCACCGGACTGAGACGGGGCCGTCGAGTAGTCTCCGGGTGTGTCGGTGGCTTGGCCCTGGTCACCGCCCGAGGCTCCGGCGTTCGGGAGATATCCCGCGTAGTGCGCCGACCCCAGCAGCAGGGCGAAGACGCCGACACCGGCCGCGGCGCCCCGGACCTTCGGCGAGGCGAGGAACCTGGTCAGCCACGACGCCCGTCCCCGTGGCGGTCGGCGCGTCGACGGCCCTGGTGTGCCGGATGGCGGCGGTGCCGGGGGGCGGTGGTGGTGGCGGAGGATGGCGACGGCGGCAGCGGCGGCGTGCGCCGCGGCACGCGGCTGACGCTCGGCGTCGTCATCGGCGCACTTGGTGCCATCGGCCCGGTCGCTGATCCCGCGGATGGTCAGGGCTTCCATCCCACCGATCTGCGCGGCGTGGGCCATGCCGGCGCTTTCCATCTCGATCGCCACGACGTCGTTGAAGTGCTTGTGTAACTGCTCGCGCAGGAGGGAACGGGGCGAGTTGAGCACCACGTCTCCGGCGGCGATCGGCTTGAAGAACACCCGCAGCCGAGCATCCGGCCGCTCGTGCCAGACCTCGTCACGCAGGGCATGCCGGGCTGTCTGCAGCAGAGCGTGGGGGCCGGACCACACCTCAGGCCGTGGCAGAAAATCGCCCGCGGCTATCTTGCCGCCGTGGAACGCGACGACCCGGGTGGCCACGACGACATCGCCCAGCGCCACGTCGTCCTTCAACGCGCCGGCGACTCCGACGAACAGGAGGGCGTCGGGAGAGAAGAGTTGGCGCGCCTGCTCGGTGACGACGGCGGCAGAGCGGTTGCCCTCACCCGCCTCCACCAAGGCGACCCGCCACGATGTCCCGGCGAGTGTTCCCACTTCGAAGACCGTCCCCGTCTCATGACGAGCTTCTTCCACCTCGACCAGGTACTCCCGCACCGCCCGGTACTCCAGGCCCAGCGCGGTCAAGATCACAGCTGTACGGTTCGAGCCCACCGAGCCCGGCGCCCCCTCCATGCACACCCCGGAGGGCGCCACCTCACCATGCCTCGCCTACCTGAGCACATGGCCTGCACCCGGAGCAAGAGGCCGTACAGGCGAGCGCGGCATGGCCCTCGCAGGGCTGCGTGACTGCTGAGCGGCGCTCTTCCTTTAGAGTGCCTCCGTCCGCTACCCGCGCCCGCGGCCCCGGCCCGGCGGCGCGTGTGCCGCCCCTGCCCAGAGGCCCGACCGAGGAGCAACCGTGACCGACCTGGCGTCCATACCCCTCCAGCAGGAGATCGCCCGTGATCTCCAGGTGAGCGCGTCCTTCGACGCACAGCAGGAGATCGAGCGCCGGGTGGGCTTCCTCGCCGACCAGCTGATCTCCACGGGGCTGCGCTCGCTGGTGCTGGGCATCAGCGGCGGGGTGGACTCCACGACCGCGGGCCGGCTGTGCCAGCTCGCGGTCGAGCGGGTCCGCGCCACCGGGCGGGAGGCGACGTTCTTCGCGATGCGGCTGCCGTACGGCACCCAGGCCGACGAGAAGGACGCGCAGCTGGCGCTGGAGTTCATCCGGGCCGACCGGGTGCTGACCGTCGACGTGAAGCCCGCCAGCGACGCCGCGCTGGAGGCGGCCCTGGCCGGCGGCACGGCCTTCCGCGACGCGCACCACCAGGACTTCGTGCACGGCAACATCAAGGCCCGGCAGCGCATGATCGCGCAGTACGCGGTCGCGGGCGCGCACGAGGGCCTCGTGGTGGGCACCGACCACGCCGCCGAGGCGGTCTCCGGCTTCTTCACCAAGTTCGGCGACGGCGCGGCCGACGTGGTTCCGCTCACCGGCCTCACCAAGCGGCGGGTACGCGCCGTGTCGCGGGTCCTGGGGGCGCCGGTCACGCTGATCGAGAAGACCCCGACCGCGGACCTGGAGACGCTGGACCCGGGCAAGCCCGACGAGGACGCGCTCGGCGTCAGCTACGACGACATCGACGACTTCCTGGAGGGCAAGCCGGTCGACGAGGCCGCCTTCGCCGCCATCGTCCGCCGATACCGGCTCACCGAGCACAAGCGACAGCTGCCGATCGCCCCCTGAGCCGCCCCGTCGAAAGGCGGCCGCCGGCCCCGCCGGGCCGGCGGCCGCCTCAGCTCTGCCGGGCCGGCGGCCGCCCTTTCCTACGGCAGGTGCGCGAGGAGGGCGATCAGCCGGGGCGGCAGGTAGGCCGGGCGGTGAGCATGCGCCACCTGGTAGGCGACGTAGCCGAGGGAGCCGGCCGTGCGCACCTCCTCGGCGTTCTCCCCCTGGAACACCACGCGGCAGTCGCCCGCCGCCTCCCTGGCCCGCTCCCACAGGACGGGCGCGGGCTTGCGCTCCGCCTCGGTCCGCGGGGTGAGGATCCGGCCGTCGAAGTCCGACCAGGCGAACGGGGTGGAGTCGGTCCACTCCTCGTCGACGACCTTCCGCAGCGCGGCGGCGCGCTCCGCGTCGGTGGCGCCCCAGGAGGACGGGACGTTGGTGATGAGGCCGACGGGGATGTGCCGGGCGCGCAGCGCGCGCAGGTGCTCGGCGGCCCCCGGCGCGTACCGCATGCTCCCGTCCGCGGCCGAGTGCACCAGCGTCTCGCCGAGGTCGAAGTAGGCCACCACACACCCGCCGCCGCGGGCCTGCCGCGCCCCCTCGTCCGGCCCGCTCTCGACGGCCCCCGCGGCCGCGGCCGGCACGGTCATGGCCGTCAGCGCGCCGAGGGTGAGCAGCAGCCGGATGAGCCTCCGGGCGGATGTCTTCTTCGTGAGCACGTTCATGAGTACGCCCTTCCCTGGGAGAGAAACAAGTCGCATACGCCTGCGGCGAGTTGACAGGGCAGCATCATGGGCAACACATAGGGACGAGGCAAAGGGGGACGCATGAGCACGGGGGCGGGCACCGCGGACGGGTTCACGTCGGCGGCGGACGAGGCGGCGCGCAAGGCGACCGTGGGCACGGGGTCGGGGTTCTGCCACGCGCTGGGCATGGCGATCCTGATGGTCGCCGAGTGGGTGCGGGCCGATCTCGACGGGGCGAGCGCGGCGTCGCTGGCGTCGAGGAGCTATCTGAAGGACATGGCGGACCGGGCCCGGTCGCTGGCGGAGACGGGCTGGCACCGGGACGTCTCCGAGCTGTTCGAGGCCATCTCCTTCGACCAGCCGCGGGCCGCCCTGTGGGCGGCCGTCTTCATGGCCCTGGTCGTGCGGCTCAACCGGAACGGTCCGCATCAGGCGCAGAGGGTGATCTCCCTCGCCGCCGCCGTGTACTGCGTGGTGGGTGCCGTGGCCCTGCTCCCGTACACCGCCGCGCCCGGCGAGTTCGCGTTCCTGCTGCTGGTCGCGTTCTGCGGGGGGATCGTCCGCGCGGCGACGCGCTGAGCGGGCGGGCGGTCCATCGGCCGCGCTTCCGCCCTCGGCCGCCCGGCCGAGGGTGGCAGCCGCGGTCAGCCGCGGTCAGCCGCAGACAGCCGCGGTCAGCCCCGGTAGACCATCGTGCACAGCAGGGTTCTGCCGCCGTTCACCATCCAGTACCAGTAGTACGTCTGATCGCCCTGGGCGCGGGCGCAACTGGTGGAGGACGGCTGGGACGGGGCCCGGTAGACGCCGGTGATGTGCAGGATCTGGTTGTACTTCGACGGGACCTTGTCGGCGTCGCAGTCCACCGCGGTCATCAGCCCCGCGTTCATCCGCGCGGCGGATCCGCTGCCCGACTGCTCCGCCAGCAGGCAGTAGCCCACCTGGAACTGACGGTTGAGGCAGAGCGCGGTGGTGCTCCCGCCGGACGTGTACGACCAGTAGCTCTGCCCCGCTCCGCCGGGGCAGGACGCGGCGCTGGAGCGTACGGCGGTGACGAAGACCGTGGCGTTGCCCGAGCCGCACCCCACCCGGTAGGGGCTGCGGGTACTCCACTCGCCGTGCCCGGTGTCGTACACGGCGAGGCAGTCGCCGGGCCGCACCGCCCGGAACGCCTCGGCGGTCGGGTCCGGGGCGCGGGTGGGCGCGGACGGCTCCCGGGTACGGACCGCACCGCCGCCGGTCGCTCCGCCCGAGCCGCCCCCCGTGGGGTCCGTCCACCCGCCGGAGGAGGAGCCGGAGCCGCCGGTGGTGGCCCCCGGAGTCGGAAGACCGGGCAGGCTCGGCGGCTGGGGCAGGTTCGGCAGGTTCGGCAGACCGGGCATGGCGGTGGGCGTCCTGCCCGACCCCGTGAGGCCCGTCCTGCCGTCCTCGTCCTCCACCACCTGCGGCAGGATCAGAACGGCGAAGACCGCTATCGCGGCCACCAGGGCCAGGATGCCGCGCTGTCGCGCCTGCGATGTGCTGTTGTCCACGATTCCCCCGTGTGAACTTCCGTACGCCTGTACGTACTTGGCCTGTCCACGATCCCATGGACCTGCCGCGGTGTGACGCTCGTGGCGTTCACTTTCTCCCCGGCGCGGGGACCCGGGCGGCAGGCCCCCGGGCGCGAGGATCCGGGGCACGCGGCTCCCCGGCCCGAAAGCCCCGGACACGACGAACCCGGACACGACGAACCCGGACACGACGAACCCGGACACGACGAACCCGGACTCGCGGACCCCGGGATCGCAGCTCCCCGGCCCCTCGACTCCCCGGCCCCTCGACTCCCCGGCCCCCCGGCTCCCCAGCTCGTGGCTCCCGCGTGCGCGGCCGGAAAGCGTCCACCGCGCCGCCCCCGGTGGTCGGACGCTCTCCGTCACCGACCGCGTGCGGAGGGGTGAGGACGGGTGACGGCGACGAGCCCCGTAGCGAACGCGACCGCGATAATGGTTAACGACCCGCGAGGGGGGACCGGAAGCCGTGGGGGAGCGGGGGGGTGAAAGGGGGCGCGTCTCGTGCCGTCGGATCGGCCGGGGGGCGAGAGGCTGCACGGCCCCTTCTGGTCTGAGCCGGGCACGCTGCTCCAGCACGTACCGGTGGCCGTCTTCGGCTTCGACGACGCGGATCGGGTCTGCTTCTGGGGCCCGGGCGCGCGGGAGCTCTTCGGTTACGACCCCGCCGAGGTCCTGTCCCAGCCGGGGGCCGTGCTCTTCGCCGACGCGTCCGGGGGCGTCTCCCCGTCGTGCGCCTGGATGCTGGAGCAGGGCCGCGCCGACGGGTACTGGCGGGGTCGGCTGAGGGCGCGGGACCGGGCGGGCGCCACCTTCGACTGCGGCTTCCGGGTCTTCCCCGTGACCGGCGTCGAGGGGCACTCGGCGGTGATGGGTCTGGCGAGCCGCAGCGACGAGCTCGATCGGGTCAAGACCAATCTGGCCTTCCTCGACGCCCTCTTCGAGACCTGTCCCATCGGGCTGGTCATGCTCGACCCGGAACTCCGGTACATCCACCTCAACCAGGCCCTGGCGGACATGGACGGGCTGCCCGTGGAGGCGCATCTCGGGCGGCGCATGGACGAGATCATGGTGATGTCCGACGGCGGCGAGTACCAGCGCATGCTCCGCGCCGTCGCCGCCGGCGGTGAGCCCGTCGTGGGGGCGCTGGTGGGGCTGCGCACCCGGGGGTATCCGGACCGTGACCAGGTGCGGTCGGTCAGCTTCTTCCCACTCAGCCAGGCGCTCGACTCGCGGCCCGGAGTGGGTGGGCTGATGGTGGACGTCACCGACCGGGAGCGGGCCATTCTGGAGGCCACCGCCAGCCGCGAGCGGCTGGCTCTGCTGGACCGTGCCGCCGCCCGGATCGGCACCACGTTGAATGTGAACCTCACGGCCAGGGAGCTGGTCGAGACGGCGATGCCGGACTTCTGCGACGGCTCGGTGGTGGAGCTCGTGGAGTGGGCGGACGAGTCCGAGCTGTTCGACCCGACCCTGCCGCTGGTCACCCGCCGGATCGCCTCCGGGACCATCCTCCCGCCTCCCGCCATCGAACTCGTCAGCGGAAGGGAGACGGTGACCTACCCGCCGGGCTCGGTCGTCCACGACGTGCTCAGAACCGGCCGCCCGATCGCCGCCGAGGTGGACGCGGAGCTGGTGCGCCGGACCGTCCTGATCGAGTCGCGCGCACGACTGCTGGCCGAGAGCCAAGTGGCCTGGATCCTCTTCGCGCCGCTCATCGCCAGGGGCACGGTGCAGGGGCTCGCCATGTTCGGACGGTCCGCGGCCCGCCAGCCGTTCACCCGGGACGATCTCAGCCTCGCCGGCGAGCTCGCCTCCCGCGCCGCGATCTGCCTGGACAACGCACGCCTGTACAGCCGCGTGCAGAACATCGCGCTGACCCTTCAACGCGCCCTGCTGCCCAGCGCGCTGGACACCGGTCCGTATGTGGACATGGCCCACCGGTACATCCCCGGCGGCCGGATCACCGAGGTCGGCGGCGACTGGTACGACGCGATCGTCCTGCCCGGCGAACGGGTCGCCCTGGTGGTGGGCGACGTCATGGGACACGGGGTGCCGGCCGCCGCCGCCATGGGGCGGCTCAGGATCACCGCCAAGACCCTGGCCAGGCGCGACCTCGCCCCCACGGAGCTGCTGACGGAGCTCGACGCGTGCGCCCTGGAGGCCGGCATCGAGCTCGCCACCTGCCTCTACATCGTGTACGACCCGACGACCGGCCACGCCCGCATCGCCAGTGCCGGACATCCGCCACCCCTGGTGCTGCGTCCGGACGGCGGAATCGAGACCGTCGACGACGTCCTGGGCGTCCCCCTCGGCGTCGGCGGCTGCCCCTTCGGGACCACGGAGATCGAACTGCCCGAGAACGCGACCCTGGCCCTCTACACCGACGGCCTCATCGAGGCGCGGGGCCGGGACGTCGAGGCCGGCCTGAGCGCGTTGCGCGCCGAACTGGGGCGGGCGTCGGGCACGTTGGAGGCGATGGCGGACCACATCATCACGCGTCTGCTGCCCGACAAGCCCGCCGACGACACCGTTCTGGTCCTCGCGCGGGTCGGGCGGCGACAGCGGAGGTCGTCCGTGCCCCGCTGAGCGTGCCGCGTGCCTACGGGGCCTCGACGGCCTTGAAGTAGGCGAACTCCCTGCCGGCGGGAAGGTCGACGCCGTGTCCCTCCAACCACGCCCTTCCCTTCGCGGGGTAGGTCGGGTACTTCCCGTCCGCTTCGAGCAGGAAGCCGGGGTACCAGTTGGACAGACGCCAGACGGTGGCGCACTCGCTCTTCCTGGCCAGCCTGATCCCGTTGTCGACGGCGCACCATGTGTCGTATCCGCTCCGGCGGGAGCGTGTCGACGTGACGGTGTAGCCGTCGCCCTTCTTGGTGAAGACCACGGCGGTTCCCCGCCTGTCGCCCGAGTCGGCGAGCAGGGTGTAGTCCTCGTCAGCCCGGGCCGCGAAGTCGACTCCCCGGCCGGTTCGGGTCTCGACCAGGTGGTACGGGACGCCGGGGACGATGGCGTCCGTGTGGGTCCGGCCGGTCGGGGGGACGGCCGGCGTGGCCTGTTCGACGGCCCGCGTGTGCTGGCTCGCGGACGTGGGTTGGGCGATCGCTGCCGGTGCGGAAAGGGCGGCCAACGCGGCGCAGCCGGCGGCGGTGAGCAACCCATGGCGGATCGAGCGCATCCCTTGGCCTCTCTCGTCGGATTCCGAAGGTCGTCGCGGCCGCGAGGTGGTTCGGTGCCGTGTCATGGGCGGAGCCGCCCCACCCCGGTCGGTGCCCGTGCACCGACCGGTCGACCGCTAGCGCGAGACTAGGAACCGTCAGCGCGCGCTACAAGCACCGCCTTTCGGACACCTGCGTTCGCTGTGCGGTGCGAGCCGAAGAGAGGGGAAGCCATGGGTCTGTCGTTCGAGCCGCCACCGGCGTACGACCTGGGGCCGGGTGCGGACCTCGGCATGTGGCTGACGGAGTGGGGCGCGTACGCGGACCGGATCGTCCACCTCGGACCGGCCGACGGCCGCGGCCACGGGCAGCTGTGCTGGGACGTCCTGGCACCCACCGGGTTGCTCGCGCCGCACTGCGGCCACTGCCGCCATGGACACCGTGCCCCGCGCGGCCCCGAGCAGATGGAGTCCGCCCTGGACAGCCGGATCCCCCCACACGAGGTGGCACCCTGGACGGCCGCCACGCTCATCCGGAACCTCGTCCATACGAACGGAGGCGACGGACCGATGCGCCCCGTGGCCGACGCCATCGGCGACGGGCTGGCGGCCATGCTCGGGACGCACGCCGACTGGCGCGCCAACGGCTACGCCGCATACCGCGAGGGCCGACACGGCAACGTCTCCTGGAAGCCGGTCACCGAGGCGACGTTCGACGCGGCCGTGGTCGGCATCGGCAACGGCCATGCCGTCGTCATCGTCGCCACCGGAGAGGACTGAGCGCGACCTCCGCCGTCCCGACCGACGGGGGCGCGGCACGAGGCGTCCGTACACTGGCCGGTAACGGAATCGAACGTGTGGGGGGGGCTGCTCGATGGTCAGGTACGAGGGTGCGGGCGGCTGGATCGAGCTCGGTCCGGCGTCGCTCACGGTCTGTCGGACGGACCGCAGGCCGGCCCCCCTCCCGTCGCGCGTGCTGCCGCTCCAGGCGTTATCCGACGTCGAGTTCAAGGACGCGACCCGGCTGCGGCGTGGACACCTTCAGCTGTGCTTCGGCGGACGCGCCCTGGTCCCGGCGGGCTCCGACGAGGACCCCAACACGATCGGCTTCGGCCACGGGCAGCGGGAGGCGTTCCGCGGCCTCGCCGAGCACCTCCGTCATGTCGTGGCCACGAACGAGGCCCAGGGCGTCGACGTGGCGGCCGCCTACGCGGCCGCGGCCGATCCCCTGCTGGCCTGGCTGACCCAGCAGGGTGTCGCCCGGGCACGGGCCGAGGAGGATCGAGCCGCACGCGCGCACGCCGCGGAACAGCAGCACATCGCCCGACTCGCGCAGAAGCTCGGCCCGGAGGCGGCCGCCCGTGAGGACATCATGGCCTCCGCCCTCGCCTCGGCCACGGGCGACCGCTGCTGGTACGTCCTCAAGCGGCTGCCCGGCCTCCTCCTCGGCGGCGAGCAGGTCTTCGTCGTGGCGGAGTGCTTCGTCGGCAGCGACCTGGGCACGGTCGTCCTCACCAACCAGCGGCTCCTGTTCGTCAGGACCAGGTTCTCCGGAGAGGAGCTGTTCGTCCTCCACCTGGCGGAGATCAGGATGGCGGCGGGCAGCCAGAAGGTCACCCACGGCGTGCTGCGGGTGGAGACCATGAGGGGTCTCGTCCTGGAATTCGAGCGCCTCAAGGGGGAGGACCTGGCGCGGCTCGACGAGGCGCTGCGGCCGGCCGTGGGCTCACTCGGACGGACCGCGACGGCCCCGCCGACCGCGCCCCCGTCTCCGGCCCCCGCCCCGCCCCCCGCCCCGGTCGAGGGCGTCCTCGACCAGATAGCCAGGCTCGGCGAGCTGCACGCGGCCGGGGTCCTCACCACCGCCGAGTTCGAGCAGAAGAAACGACAGTTGCTCGACCGACTGTGACAGGCACCCGGCGCCCGAGCCGGGGCCCGGGGCCGGCCCGAGGCCCGGGGCCAGGCCCGGGAATCCGGTGTCCGGAGCCCGGTGTCCGGAGCCCGGTGTCCGGAGCCCGGTGTCCGGTGCCCGGTGTCCGGAGCCTTGAGCATTCCGGGGGTGTCGCCGCGGCCGTGGCCGACCCTGCCGGGGACGACGGCCGCGGTCCGCGAGGCCGTGGCGCGGCCGGGGCGCCCCGTGGGCCGGACGGCTCCCCGCCGGTCGGGGCAGACGCCACGCTCCGGGCGTATCGTCCTGGTATGAGGGCCTGCGCCGCCCGGCCAGGGTCACGGTCCCGCGCTCCTCGGCCGCGGTCGGTCGCCATGCCGCGGTCGGTGTCCCGCGATGCCCGGCCGCGGCTGCGGCACGGGCCCGGCGGGGCGCGTCCGCGGTCGGAGAGCCGCGATGTCCGACCGTGGTGAGAGCCCCGAAGGCGTCGGGTCGCTGGACGAGGTCCTGGCCGACACCGTGCGGCGCACCGGTGCCTCCGCGGGGCGCGTCTACCTCCTGGACGAGGCGAGGCGGACGCTGGGCCTCGCGGTGATCTGCGGGGTGCCGCTGGAGTTGGGGTGGCCGTGGCGCCGGATGCCGCTGACCGCGCCGACCCCGGTCACCGACGCGGTCCGCGAGGGCCGCCTGGTGTGGGTGGCCTCCCAGGAGGAGCTGGCCCGGACCTACCCACGCGCCGCCGCGAGCCTGCCGTACCGCTTCGCGCTCGCCGCCGCGCCCCTGCTCGGCCGGTCCCGTAGCTGGGGCACCATGCTCCTGCTGTGGCCCGCCAGCCACCCGGAAAGCGCCACGCGTCGCGAGCTGGGCCACATCACCGCCGCCGCCCGACGCATCGCCCGCGCCCTGGACGAGGCCGCCGCTCCGCCCGTCGTGCCCGACGAGCCCCGCTTCATCCCGGTCGCCGGGTCCGACGCGCGGGGCGGCCAGCCCCCGCAGGCCGCCGCGGACTACGCCGAGCGCCTGCCGGAAGGGGGACTGGCCCTGGACCTGGAGGGCCGGATCACCTTCCTGACCGCCACGGCCGCGGCGCTGCTCGACCGCGATGCGGGCCAGCTGTTGGGCACCCGGCCCTGGCAGTCCCTGCCCTGGCTGGACGACCCGGTCGTGGAGGACCACTACCGCACCGCCGTGATCAGCCGCGATCCGGTGGCCTTCGTCGTCCTGCGCCCACCGGACAACTGGTTGCACTTCGAGCTCTACCCGGACGCCAGCGGCATCAGCGCCCGTATCAGCCGCGCCCCGGCGCCCGGCCGCGAACGGTCCCGGCCGGCCGAGGGGCGGGAACTCGGCGACCCCACCCCCACCCCCGCCCGCGCCGCCCAGGCCGGACGGCTCTTCCAACTGGTGCACCTGGCGGCCGCGCTGACCGAGACCGTCGCCGTCCGCGACGTCGTGGACCTGGTCGCCGACCAGGTCCTGCCCGCGTTCGGCGCCGACGGCCTGGTGCTGTCCGCCGCCGACGCCGGCCGGCTGAAGATCACCGGTCACCACGGCTACGACCAGCAGGTCATCGACCGCCTCGACGGCCTCCCCCTGGACACCGCTCTCACCCCCGCCGGGCAGGTGCTGGCCAGCGGTATCCCGTCCTTCTTCGCCAGCCCCGAGGAGATGGCCCGCCGCTATCCGCTGGCCCCGCAGGTCAGCGGCAAGCAGGCGTGGGCCTTCCTGCCGCTGCTCATCCACGGCCGCCCCGTCGGCTGCTGCATCCTCTCCTACGACCGTCCGCGCACCTTCACCGCCGACGAACGCGCCGTCCTCACCTCCCTGGCCGGCCTGGTCGCCCAGGCCCTGGACCGCGCCCGCCTCTACGACGCCGCTCACGACCTCGCCCACGGCCTCCAGCAGGCTCTCCTCCCGCACAGCCTGCCGACCGTGCCGGGCCTGCGGATCGCCGCCCGGTACCTGCCGGCCAGTCACGGCATGGACATCGGTGGCGACTTCTACGACGTCATCCACCTCGACGCCACCACCGTCGAGGCCGTCATCGGCGACGTCCAGGGGCACAACGTCGCCGCCGCCGCGCTCATGGGACAGGTCCGCACCGCCATCCACGCCACCGCCGGCGCCTCGCCCGACCAGGTCCTCGCCCGCACCAACCGCGTCCTGGCCGACCTGGAGACCGACCTGCTCGTCTCCTGCCTCTACGTACACCTCGACCTCACCCGCCAGCAGGCCACCCTGGCCAGCGCGGGCCACCCCCCACCGCTCCTGCACCGCCCCGGCCGGCCGGCCGAGCTGCTGGCGCTCGACCCCGGGCCCCTGCTCGGCGTCGACGTCGACATCTCCTATCCCGTCACCGGTCTGACCCTCACGGGCGGAACGACCCTCGCTCTCTACACCGACGGGCTGATCGAGGTACCCGGGGCCGACTCCGGCCAGATCGCCACCGGCCTCGCCCACCAACTCGGCGACAACAGCGATCAGGACCTCGACGGTCTCATCGACCGCCTCATCCACCGCACCTGGCCCGGCGGTCGGTACACCGACGACATCGCCATGCTGCTGCTGCGGACCGCGCCAGCCTCGACCGTCGCCGCCTCGCGGTGCCCTGAGCCTGACAACCCGTCAATCGTCTGAGGAAAACCGCAGGTCACATCGGTTGGCGCTGCTCTCCCGGCAGGCTGGATGACGCCATGTCAGACACGTCGGACGGGGTTCGTGGACCCTCGTAGCCTCGCCGGCGACCGGTGGACTCCGTTGGTGCGCAAGGGCGTTGCGAATGTCACACCCAGCCCTGGTTTCGCTCTGGGAACTTGAATTACGTGGGCTGATCGGTCAAGGTTTCGATCAACTCGGGCACCCGGAACCTCATGTTCCGAATGACGGGCGACATCTCGACGCCGTCGCGCCCGAGCTCCCCCCACAACCTCTACGAGGAGGAACCTCGTCATGGCCACACACAAGCGTGTCGGCAAACGGAAGATCGTTCTGGGCATAGCCGCGGCCGCCGCGGTGACCGCGGGCGCCTTCGTCGCCCTTCCGGCCGGCGCGTCGACGCCCGCCGAGGGCACGGTGTACGGCACCGAGTCCAAGGACGCCGTCGACGGCAGCTACATCGTGCTGCTGAAGGGCGGCAAGAGCATCAAGGCCGCCGCCGAGGGCGAGGACCTGGCCGAGGAGTACGGCGGCACACTGCGCCGCAGCTACGACTCCGCGGTCAACGGCTTCTCCGCCAGCGGGCTGAGCGAGACCGAGGCCAAGCAGTTGGCCGCCGACCCGGCGGTCGCCAAGGTGGTCCAGAACCAGCGGTTCAGCATCGAGGCCACGCAGGTCAACCCGCCGTCGTGGGGCCTGGATCGGATCGACCAGACGCGTGGCGCGCGCGACGGAAGGTACACCTTCCCCGACAACGCCGGCGCGGGCGTCACGGCGTACGTCATCGACACCGGTGTGCGCGTGAGCCACCAGGACTTCCAGGGGCGCGCGGTCTCCGGCTTCGACGCCGTCGACAGGGACAACGACGCCAGCGACGGCCAGGGCCACGGCACCCATGTCGCGGGCACCATCGCCGGCGCTCGGTACGGCGTCGCCAAGAAGGCGAAGATCGTCGCGGTCCGGGTCCTGGACAACCGGGGGCGCGGCACCACCGAGCAGATCGTCGCGGGCATCGACTGGATGATCGCGCACCACCGGGGCCCGTCGGTCGCCAACCTGAGCCTCGGCGGCGGCGTCGACTGGGCGCTGGACGCCGCGGTGAAGCGGGCGGTCGCCTCCGGCATCACCGTGGCCGTCGCGGCGGGCAACGAGTCCACCGACGCCCGCCGGGTCTCGCCGGCCCGCGTTCCGGAGGCGATCACCGTCGCCTCCAGCACCGCCTACGACCAGCAGTCGGGCTTCTCCAACTACGGCCCGGCGGTGGACCTCTACGCACCGGGCTCGGACATCGTCTCGGCCGCGAACCGCGGTGACCGGGCGACCCAGACCATGTCCGGCACCTCGATGGCCACCCCGCACGTCGCGGGCGCCGCCGCCGTCTACCTCGCCGGCCACCCGCGGGCCACGCCCAGCCAGGTCGCCTCGGCGCTGATCGGGAACGCCACCCCGAACAGGATCTCCAACCCGGCCTGGGGTACGCCGAACAGGCTGCTCAGGGTCGTGTCGTAGGCACCGCGAGCCCCGCGCTCCGCGCTCCCCGCGCAACCGGCCGGCCGCCTTTCCCCCGGCTCCGCGACCGTCTCGACCCGCGACGCACGGCGCCACGGCCCCGCACCCCGCCGGCTCCGATCGTGTGCCGGAACCGACCAGCGCGGTGCGCGGAGTGAGGGGTCGTCGACCGCCGTCTCAGCGGACTCCGCCGTAGACCGCTGAGCGCACGGACCGCCGCCGGTCGCTGAGTGCACGGAGCGCCTTCGCCTCCTCCCCGAGGCGGTTCCCGTTCGTCGCAACAGCGTTTGCGCCCGGTCGGACCCCTCCATAGATTCGATGAGGAAGGGGCCGTACGCAGCGGATACGCCATCGGCGGGGCGGTCGCGTCCGCCCGTGACGCGAGCGGCGTGTGGCGTCCGCCCGGCGTTCATGGGAGTCGCCATGCCGATGTTGCTGATCAAGGGGTCGTTCCATCTGTCGGGCCGGAGCAAGCCCGACGGGGACACCATCCCGTTCGTCCCCGACTACGTGGGTGAATGGAAGCTCGTCCGGGGGTGCCGCCAGCCGGTGCCCGGGGTGAACGGCACCGTGGGTGTGCGACTCGAAGGCGTCGACGCGCTGGAGACCCACTACGAGGGTCCCTACGGCGGGGATGAGGTGCGCCAGCCGGGCCGCTTCCCCCATGCCGCCGCGAACGAGCTGCTCGCCTGGCTCGGCTTCCCCGATGTCCAACGCGGGCCGGACGAGGCCACCACCGCCGTCCCCGCCAGTGTGCCGGGCTACATCCTCACCCGCGGCACCGACGCCTACGGCCGCTGCGTCGCGCTGGTCGGCCGTGGCGCCCCGCCGATGGCCAGTGGCTACGAAGTGAACGTCAAGGTGGAGCATCTGAGGCGGACCGCCAACCACCATCTGCTCTCCCAGGGCCTGGCCTATCCCACCTTCTACGAGGGCCTGCCCAAGGACCTGCGTCTCGAACTGGTCGCCGCCGCCCAGCAGGCGAGGGCCGCACGCAAGGGCCTGTGGCCGAGCGACGCGACCATGCGAGGGGGGAAGATCATCGGGATGGCCTCGATCATCGAAGAGGGCGACGTGGTGCTCCTCCCGAAGCTCTTCCGCCGTCTGAAGGACCACTTCTC
Source organism: Streptomyces sp. LX-29 (assembly GCF_029541745.1). NCBI lineage: Bacteria > Bacillati > Actinomycetota > Actinomycetes > Kitasatosporales > Streptomycetaceae > Streptomyces > Streptomyces sp. LX-29. The sequence continues at coordinate 6,867,225 of NZ_CP089746.1, forward strand.
GTCCGGCGCCCCGTCGTTGGCCGGTTTCCCCACCTTCCTGGCCGGGGCCGCGGACCGGTTCCGCATCCTGTCGACCGACACCGAGCTCGTCGGCCTGCACAACGTCGTCGAGATCACCAATGAACACACCCTGCGCATGACGCACCCCATCGAGGACCTCCTCTTCGAGGAGAAGTGAGCGGGCGGCCGCCCTCGTCGCCGTGAACCCGCTCGGCTCCACCCGAGGGCACCCCACCCAAGGGGCGTGAGCCGTGGGCGTCCGAGGGCACACGTCCGCGCACCGGGCCGACGTCACGCGTAACGCGGGCCCGGTAGCGGGGCGGGTGGGTGTGGGTCAGGCGGCGGTCGCGGAGCGGGACGTGACCTTGCCGGCGAGGGCGGTCAGCAGGTCCTGGAGGAGGCCCTGGGTGATCTCGTCGGTGAGGTTGCCGCCCTCGTCGAAGCGCTCGTGGGCCTGGAAGACGATCACCTCGGGCTTGACGACCACGTCGGCATCGATGCAGACGAAGACCTGGCGGAGCGCGAGTTGGGCGCGGACCGAACCGAAGTTGGTCGGCGCGGCGCCGGTGATGGCGACCGGCTTGTGGAGCAGTGGGACGCCCTCGGTCCGGGTCCAGTCGGTGCTGGCCCAGTCGATGGCGTTCTTGAGGACGCCGGGGATGGAGTAGTTGAACTCCGGCGTGGCGAGCAGCACCCCGTCGGCCGCCTTGACGCGGTCGCGCAGCTCCTGGGCGGCCGCGGGGCGGCGCTCCGGGGTGTCGAGGTCCTGGTCGTACAGGGGGACGTCGCGCAGCCCCTCGTAGATCTCCACGGCGACGCCGGCCGGCGCGAACTTCTGGGCGGCGCGCAGCAGGGCCGAGTTGTACGAGTCGGCACGCAGGCTTCCGGAGATGCCGAGGATCTTGAGCTCACTCATCGGGGATCACTCTCTTCGCGGAGGGAGGCCCATGGGGCATGAAGGTGCCCATTGGGTCGGGGCCGTTCTCGCCCCGGGGAATGGCCTGAACTGTACGGCACAGTACATATGAACTCAACTGTTCAGTTCAGGTGCCGGCTATCATGGGCAGGGTGAAGACGACCAGCAAGCGCACCCCTCCGTCGGGCGAGCGCGCCGCGCGGAAGCGGGCCGCCATCGTGCGGGCGGCGCGCAAGGAGTTCCTGCGTCAGGGGTTCGGCGTGGGAATGGATCAGATCGCCGCCGAGGCGAACGTGTCCAAGGTGACCGTCTACAACCACTTCAGCGGCAAGGAGGAGCTGTTCATCGAGGTGGTGGGCGACGCCCTGGAGGAGGCGCTCGGCGAGAGCATGCGCACCATGGTCGAGCGCCTGGGTGGGGTCGACGACATCCGCGACGTCCTGACCGCGACCGCCCGGGACTGGGTGAAGGGCATCGGCCGCCCCGAGGTCCTGGCGCTGCGCGCGCTGATCGCCGCGGAGGCCCGTCGCTTCCCCGAGCTGGGGCGGGCCTGGCGCGAGCAGGGGCCGGACCGGTTCGCCGAACCCCTCTCCGCCGCGCTGGCCGCCCGGGACGACCTCGACATCCCGGACATGGGCCTGGCGGTCGTGCAGTTCTACGCGCTGGTGCTCTACCCGCACATCGTCCACAGCGCCTATGGCGATCGCCTCGACGAAGACCTCGCCGAGCGGCTCATCACCACGGGTGTGGACATGTTCCTGACGTACTACCGCGCCTGAGGTCGGTCGGGTCCGTCGCCTCCACCGACGCCGTACCGGCGGGCCGCCGACGGGCGCCCGGTGGCCCTGTGGACGCGCGGGTTCCGGCCACGGCGGGGGGAGGGGTTTGGCGGGCGGGGAACGGTCGCCAGTAGGGTGCCTCAGGTGAATAGTGCTTCTCGTCTCCCGCATCCCTTCCGGCTGATCGTCACGGGCGGAGGGACCGGCGGCCATACCTACCCCGCCCTGACGGCGATCCGCACGCTGCAGGCCAGGTTGGCGGCGTCCGGTGGAACGCTGGATGTGCTGTGGATCGGTACGCCGGAGGGCCTGGAGGCCCGCGTGGCCCCGGCCGAGGGCATCGCGTTCGCCACGGTCGCCACGGGCAAGATCCGCCGCTCCAGCAATCCGCTCAAGATGGTGTCCCCGGCCAACGTGCGGGACATGGCGCGGGTGCCGCTGGGCGTCGCCCAGGCCCGGAAGATCGTGTCCGACTTCCAGCCGGACGTCGTCCTCGCCACCGGCGGGTACGTCGCCGTCCCGGCCGGCCTGGCCGCCCGCATGTGCCGCCGCCCGCTGGTGCTGCACGAGCAGACGGTGCGCCTCGGCCTGGCCAACCGCAAGCTCGCCAGCTCGGCGACGCGCATCGCGGTGTCCTCGGAGTCGACGCTGTCGCTGCTGCCGGAGGCCGTGCGCGGCGCCGCGGTCGTCACCGGCAACCCGGTCCGCCCCGAGGTGCTCTCGGGACACCCGGACAAGGCCATCGCGGCGCTGTCGCTGTACGGCTTCGACCGGCGCCTGCCCACCCTCTACGTGACCGGTGGCGCCCAGGGCGCCCAGCAGATCAACGACGTCGTCCGGGACGCCCTGCCGTGGCTGCTGAGCCGCGCGAACATCATCCACCAGTGCGGGCCGAACCACGTGGACACCCTGCGGCAGCACGCCGCGGCCCTGCCGCCGGAGCTGGCCGCCCGCTACTACGTGGCCGGGTTCGTCGGCCCCGAGCTCCCCGACGTGCTGGCCCTCGCCGATGTCGTGATCTCCCGCAGCGGAGCCGGCACGCTCGCCGAGCTGACCGCGCTGGGCAAGCCCGCGGTCTTCGTCCCGCTCGCCACCTCGGCGGGCAACGAGCAGGCCCACAACGCCCGCCACCTGGAGGAGGCCGGCGCCGCCGTGGCACTGCTGGGCGACGTCAGCGCGCAGAGCCTCTACGCCGCGGTGGACCCGCTGCTGACCGACCCGGTCCGACGCAGCATGATGGCCGAGCGGGCCCGGGCGCACGGTCGTCCGGACGCGGCCGAGCGACTGGTCGACGTGATCCTCTCCGCCGCCTCCGGCTGACGGCGGCCGACCACGTAGGTGCCCCGGCCGTCCAGGACGGCCGGGGGCACGCCCTCGACCCTCCTCGACCACCTGGCCGCACCCGCGGACCGCGGCGCCGCTCCGCGGGTGCCTCCAGGCCGCTCGCCGGGATACGCCCCATCCGTGGGCGCCGCGTCGCGCGGCCGCTCACCCCCGCGGGCGCAGGTGAAGATCCAGTCCACTCGTCCCCGGCTCCTCCACACCCGGCAGCAGCCGCATGTCGTGGTCGTAGTCGCCGCCGACCAGCGTCCGGTACGGGACCGGCTCGTCCGTGAAGAGGCCGTCGAGCCGTCGGCCGTACTCCCGGCGCGCCGCCGCGAACCGCTCCTCGGGCAGGTCGTTCGAGCCGTACACCGCGAACGGCTCCAGCGGAGCCATGCCGGTGAACCAGAACAGCCCGTGCTGGAGCGGATGGAGGACATCGGCCAGCCGCCCGTGGATGCCCCGCTCGGCGAACGAGGTCTCGCGGGCCCCCGCCGTCACCGACACCAGCGCCCGCCGCCCCGTCAGGGCGCCCCCGCTGTACGGCGGCGGGACCTTCGGCCCGTAGCCGAACCCGGCGGTGAACACCCGGTCTATCCAGCCCTTCAGGATCGCGGGCGGCCCGAACCACCAGAGCGGAAACTGCAGGATCACCGCGTCCGACCAGCGCACCTTCTCCTGCTCCGCCGCGACGTCCGGCGCCAGCCGCCCCGCCAGCGTGGCCCGCTCCGAGACGTCCATCACGTTCAACCGCCGGTCCACGGCGTCCTCGGGGAAGTCGTCGGCGTCCACCGTCGCCTTCCACTTCATCGCGTACAGGTCGGACACCCGCACCTCGTGCCCCGCCGCGCGCAGGTGCTCGACCGCGAAGGCGGTCAGAGCGGCGTTGAGCGAACGGGGTTCGGGGTGGGCGGAGACGACGAGGATCCTCTTCCGCGGCTGCGGCGTTGTTTCGGTCATGCTCCTACGTTCGCCCAGCTCGGAGCTGGTAACCAGTACCCTGCGCGACCGTAGGAACGATGATCCTGGTACTGCGGGTGCCACCCATACTGGAGCGTATGGACGGCGTGGACCAGATCGGGCGGACAGCGGGCGTGGACGACGACACCGGGGCGGAGGGGGCCGGGAGAAGGGGCGGTACGGGCACCGGCGAACCCGTCGACGGGGTGGGCGATTCCGGCCGGGCGCTCGGCGCCTTCCTGCGCGCACGCCGGGGACGCGTGGCGCCGGAACAGGTCGGGCTCCCGGAAGGCCGCCGCCGGCGGGTACAGGGTCTGCGCCGTGAGGAGCTGGCCCGACTCGCGGGCATCAGCGTGGACTACTACGTCCGCCTGGAACAGGGCCGGGCCACCCAGCCGTCCCCCGAGGTGCTCGACGCCCTCGCCAGGGCGCTCGGACTCGACACGGCGGAGCGCGGACACCTCGCCACCCTGGCCGGCACCCGACGCGGGCCCGCGCCCCGGGCACGGGTCAGCCCCCAACTGCGGCGGATGCTGGACGCCATGGCCCACTTCCCCGCCTTCGCGACCGACCACCGCCTCGACGTGGTGGCGTGGAACGCCCTGGGCGCCGAACTGATCGGCGGTCTGGCCGACCCGGCCCACCGCGACCGGAACAACGCCAGGTACCTCTTCCTCGACCCCGCCTCCCGGGTCGTCCACCCCGAGTGGGAGGACCGGGCGGCGGAGGCCGTTGGCCAGCTGCGGGTCGCCGCGGGCCGCCACCCCGACGACGCGGAGCTGGCCGGTCTCATCACGGAACTGTCCACGCACAGCGCCGACTTCCGCCGGATCTGGTCCACCGGCGAGGTCGTGATGTGCGCGGCGGGCCGCAAACGACTGCGCCACCCCGTGGCCGGCCTGCTCACCCTGGACTTCGAGACGCTGCACGTGCCGGCCGCGCCCGGCGAGACGGGACTGGTGGTGCACGTCTTCAGCGCCGAGGAGGACAGTGAGGAGTCCACCGCCCTGAGGCGGCTGGCCACGGCGGTGGCGACGGCGTCCGCCGGGGGGTGACTCCAGTGGCGTGCACGCGTGCCGCCCCGGCTGACACGGCTGGGGGCGCTCTCACCGCCCGCGCGGATGATCAGCCCTTCCCGCCGTCCCCGTGTTCGGCCGCGTACGGGTCGGCCGGGGCGCCCCTGGGGGCCTCTCGTTCCAACTCCCGCTTGGCGCTCTGCAGCTTCTTGCGGGCCTCCACGCTGACCACGGGGTAGTGGGGGTCGAGGTCGATCAGCGTGTCGGCCAGGATCGCCGCCGTGCAGATGCGAGCGAACCACTTGCGGTCCGCCGGCACCACGTACCAGGGCGCCCACTTCGTGCTGGTCTCCGAGAGCATCTCGGAGAACGCGACCTGGTAGTCGTCCCACCGCCGGCGTTCCCGCACGTCGGCGGCGGAGAACTTCCAGTTCTTCTCCGGCAGGTCGATCCGCTTCATGAAACGGGTGCGCTGCTCCTCGCGGGAGAGGTTCAGGAAGATCTTCACCACCCTGAAGCCGTTGTCGGTGAGATAGCGCTCCCAGTTGTTGATGTCCCGGTAGCGGCGCTGCCAGATCCCCCGCCCCCGGGCCGCTTCCGGTAGCCGCTGCCGGTCGAGGTGTTCCGGGTGCACCCGTACGACCAGGACCTCCTCGTAGTGGGAACGGTTGAAGATCGCGATCTCCCCGCGGGCGGGCAGTCTGAGGGAGTAGCGCCACAGGTAGTCGTGGTCGAGCTCCTCCGCGGAGGGCACCTTGAAGCTGCTCACCTTCACGCCCTGCGGGTTGACTCCGCTCATGACGTGGCGGATGGTGCTGTCCTTGCCCCCGGCGTCGAGTGCCTGGAGGCAGAGCAGCACTCCGTACGTGTTCTGGGCGGCCAGCCGTTCCTGGTACTCGGCGAGCAGCGAGACCCCCGCCTTGAGGAGCTCGGCGCCGTGTTCCTTTCTCAGTCGGCCCTTGTAGCGGGGGTCGAAGTCCCGGGCCAGGTCCACCCGCGAACCCGGCTTCACACGCAGCGGCGCGGTCAGTCTCGCGATGCGCTCGGCCCTGGCGTCCGCCATCGGCGACCAGCCCTTCTCCTCGGCGCGACGGGGCGATCGGTGACGGCGGTGCCGTCGCCCGCGCCTCCGCGGTACGGCCGTCTCCCATTCTCCGGCCGCCCCGTCAAGATCGCCTGCCGTGCCTCCGCCGTCCGGTCAGGGCCAGCCGGCGGATCCGGCCCCAGTCCATCCGTGGCTTGCCGCCCCTCGTACCGGGGCGATGGCGAGGCAGGCGTACGCGCAGGGCGCCGGGGGCGACGCGGCAGCGGACGGGGGACGGCAGGGTCAGCGCCTCCCCGTCCACACCGACGTGGAGGGTGGGCGTGTCGGCGTCGACGACGACCTCCGCGGCCGTCAGCGAGGTCAGCCCGGGCCCGTGCCTGCCGCGGAGCATCCCGGCGGCCTGGGCCGCGTTGTCGACCGTCACCCCCAGCACGCCGAGGGCCCCGGAGTCCAGCCGCTCCCGGCGTCCGAGCCCCGCCGCGTCACCGATCCGGTAGGGGTTGTTGCTCACCAGCACGGCCTGCGGGCGCTCGATGACGGCGTCTTGCGTGCGCACGGTCAGCCGTGGGCCGGTGTGGTGCGTGAGCAGGTCCGGCAGCACCTTGAGCGTGGTACGGGCCTTGTCGCCGCGGTAGGCGGGGTGTTGGACGACGGCCGCGTAGGCGCCGAAGGAGGCGTTGTTGACGAAGGGCTGGTCGTTGACGAAGCCCAGGTCGATCCGGAGCTCGACGCCGTCGGTCAGCGCCTCCAGGCATCGGGCGGGGTCGTCCCGGTCCAGGCCGAGATCCATGGCGAAGTGGTTGCGGGTGCCGGCCGAGATGACCAGGAAGGGCAGGCCGCGCTCGGCCGCCACGCCCGCGACCAGGGCCTGGGTGCCGTCACCGCCCGCCACGCCGAGCAGGTCCGCTCCCTCGTCGGCGGCCCGCCGCGCCAGATCGGCCACGTCCACCGGGTGTGCCGCGTCCAGCAGGACGATGTCGGCCCCCAGCGCCTGCGCCTTCTCCACGAGGTGGAACCGGCCCACCTTCCCGCCCCCGGACCGCGGGTTCATGATGAGGAAGGGGCGCTTCGGCGCGGCGGCCGGCCGTGCGGTGGCGCCCGTCCGTCCGGTGTCCGCGGCCAGCGCGGCCCACCCGGAGGAGACGGCCAGCGCGCCCAGGGCGAGCGACGCGACCACCACCCACAACATCCCGGAGAGCACGTAGAGGGCGACGACGACGAGGGGCGCGGCGACGGCCAGGGCGAGCCCCAGCGCCCGGGGCAGGGCTCGGTGCGCGAGCGCCCACCACGCGCCCGCCGCCGTCGCCGCCAGGCCGGCCAGGCCCACCGCCACCAGCGCGATGCTGGTGAGACCGGCGGACAACAGCAGCACGAGGACCGCCGCCGCCCCCGCCGCCAGGGCGAGACGCGCGTACCACCGCGGAGCCAGGGGACTACCCGGGCGCAGGGACCTGCCCATCGAACCTCCGAACCTTCCGCCTCGTCCCGCCCCGTACCCCCGTCGTTCCGGCTCGTTCCGGCTTGGCCCTCCCCCATGCCGTCTCGTTCCGCATCGCACACCCGACGGGCCCGGTCGCGCATCGCCCGCCACGGGTGAGGGCGCCGCCGCGGACGCGGGCGCGCGCGAGGTCAGCGCACCCGCGTCGGAAGGAAGCCGGTGATGCGCTCCCGCAGGGTGGCCGGGTCCAGGCCCTGACCCGCGAGGTGCTCTTCCACCGTGCCGTAGCGGCGCAGCTCACGGCGGTCGATGCCGAGGCCGAGCACGCGGTGCGGCACATCGGCGAGGGCGTCGTTCGCGGCGGCGGTGGAGGTGCCGGCCAGGTAGGGCTCGACGAGCACGACGTCCGCCGACCCGGTGCCGCCGCCGTCGGGGAGCTGCGCCCGCACGGCGGCGTGCAGCGTACGGGCGTCGAAGGGCCGGACGGTGGTGGCGTACAGCACGGTGACGTCCAGACCGGAGACGGCCCCGAGGACGTTGTCGAGCAGGGGGCCCACCGCGACGACGACGCCGTCGCGCCCCTCGCGCACCGTGTGGAACCGCCCCGGAGTGATCGGCAGGGCCGCCTCGTTGACGTGGGCCGACAGCCGTACGTAGGCCAGTCCGTCGCCGGCGGCGGTGTGCCGCAGCAGCGCCTCGGCCTCGTCGGGATGGCCGGGCACATGGACCTCCCAGCCGTCGAGGGTATCCAGCAGCGCGATGTCGCCGGGGGACATGTGGGTGAGCCCGCCGGCCGGCCAGTCGTACGAGCCGCCCGCGCTGACCAGCACTCCGGTGGCGCCCTGGTGGCCGAAGTCCAGCTTGATCTGCTCGAAGGGCCGCTCGACCAGGAAGCTGGCGAAGGTGTGGACGATCGGTCGCAGCCCGGTCAGGGCGAGCCCGCCGCCGACCCCGACGAGGAGCTGCTCCCGGATGCCCACGTTGATCACCCGGTCGGGGTGGGTGCGGGCCGCCTCCGCGAAGCCGTCGACGCCGATGTCGGCGAGGACCACGGCGAGCCGGGGGTCGTCGTCGAGGAGGCGGGAGGTGACGGCGGCGAAGCGTTCGCGCATGGTGTCCACGGGTGGGTCCTCTCGGATGCGGTGCGATGCGATGCGGTGCGATGGGGCGCGGTGCGGTGCGATGTGGCGCGGGGAGGTGCGGTGTGATGCGAAGGGCTTACGCCACCTTGGGCTCGCGGTGGCCGACCTTGGGCTCGACGCGCGCGACGACAACGTGCGGGCGTCCGGGGTGCGGGGCGGTGTAGGCGGCGTGCAGGGCGTCGTGGTCGCGACCGTCGACGGTCGCGGTGGACCAGCCCTGCGCGGCGAAGCGGGAGGCGATGCCGCCGGGCCAGCCGTGGGTGGCCGAGGCGTTGTCGATGACGAGGGCGTGGAGCTGCTCGATCCCGGTGGCGCCGGCGAAGGCCATCGCCTCGTGGTTGCTGCCCTCGTCCAGTTCGGCGTCCCCGACCAGCACCCAGACGTGGGGGTCGCGGCGCCCCTGCGCGCGCAGCCCGAGCGCGGTGCCGACCGCGAGCGGGAGCCCGTGCCCGAGTGAGCCGCTGCCGATCTCGGCGCCGGGCACCAGGGTCCGGTCCGGGTGGTGTCCGAGCGGCGAGTCATACGTGCCGAAGCCGGAGAGCAGCGAGACGGGGAAGAACCCCTTGGCCGCGAGGACCGCGTAGTACGCCATCGGGCCGTGCCCCTTGGAGAGCAGGAAGCGGTCCCGATCGGGGGCCTCCGCGGTCTCCGGGGTAACCCGCAGCACCCGGTCGTACAGCACCCAGAGCGCGTCCAGGGTGGAGGTCGCGGCGGGCCCGTGCTTCTCGTCGCCGGTCATCAGGCTCATCAGGCCGGGGAGTTCGGCGAAGCCGTAGGAGGTGGCCGTACCAGTCGTCGTGGTGGTCATGGGACAAGCCTGCAACTTCAAGTCGGCTTGAAGTCAAGCGCTACGATCACGGGCATGACCTCGCAGATTCCGAAGTCCTCGCAGTCCTCGCGGTCCTCGCGGTCGTCACAGCCGTCGACCCCGGGAGCTCCGCGGTCCTCGAAGTCCCCGGCAGCTCCGCGGTCCTCGACGCCGCCGCGGTCGTCGACGTCCGCCAGGGCCTCGAAGCACGACATGCTCACCATCGGGGAACTCGCCGCCCGCAGCGGTCTGGCCACCTCCGCACTGCGCTACTACGAGGAGCTCGGGCTGATCGGCGCCGAACGCACGGCGGGCGGGCAGCGCCGCTTCCCCCGCGCGACGCTGCGCCGGGTCGCCTTCATCCGCGCGGCCCAGACGGTCGGCCTCTCCCTGGACGAGGTGCGGGCGGCGCTCGCCCGGCTGCCGGAGGACCGCGCGCCCACCGCGACCCAGTGGGGCAGGGCCGCCCGTGCCTGGACCGGTCGCATCGACGAGCAGATCGCCGCGTTGGAACTCCTCAAGCGCAGGCTGAACAGTTGCGTCGGCTGCGGCTGTCTGTCGCTGCGGGCGTGCGGCCTGTACAACCCGGAGGACGCCGCGTCGGTCCGCGGCGCCGGCGCCCGCTACCTCCTGGGCGACCAGCCGGCCACCCGACCCGCCCCACCCGCTCCGGACGCCCGCTGAGACGGCACCGGGTGGAGCCGCGGTCAGTGCAGGTCGTGAGCGACGGCGTGGCCCCTGCCGCGGCCGATCATCCACTTGTTCACGGGTGTGGTGACGACGAAGGCGACGGCGAAGCCACCCAGGAGGGCGGCCCAGAACAGGCCGTCGGTCAGGTGGGCGTCCATCGCGCCGGGGGTCAGGGCGATGATGAGGTTGTCCACGGCCTCCATCACGACGATGGAGACGGTGTCGGCGGCCAGCGCCACCTTCACGGCCGGCCCGGGTCCCAGGCCCGCTCGGAGGGCCGCCACGAGGGTGAGGGAGTAGCCGAGGACGAAGGCCAGGAAGATGGCGAGGGCCATGGTGGGAACGTTGCCCCAGCGCAGCGCCGTGCCGATCACCATGCCGAGGATCTCGCCGGTCGCGCAGCCGGTCAGGCAGTGCAGCGTCGCGCGGGCGGCGAGGCCCCAGGAGGCGCCGCCCGGGTGGTGTCCGCCGTCGCCGCCCCGGCCGCCCTGACCGCCGCGCGGGTCGTGGCCGGGGCCGGTCGCTCCGCCGGTGTGGTGGCTGGTGTGGTGGCCGGTGTGGTCCATGGCGCCGCTCCCTCCCTCCCAGTGTGGCTCGCATGGCCCCCGAGGACCGACCGGGCGGACCGTGCGCATCGGGCATACCGCATGAAAGCGGTATAGATTTATGGAAAGTCCCGGTGGAGAGGAGGCGGCATGTCCTCGAAACGGCGTCGCAAGAAGAGGGAACGGCGCAAGCGCGGGGCCAATCACGGCCGGCGCCCGCAGTGCTGACGCGCTGAGCCCGGCCTGGGCCGCGATCCGCCGCCCATGGTGATGATGTGGTGCGTCCGAGGTGTGGAACGACGGCCGGGGGGGGGGGGTGCCCCCCGCCCCCGGCCGTCGGGGTTGACGCACCGTCAGGGGAGCGGGCGGGTCGGTCAGCCCTGGCAGATCCCGCGGGCGTAGTCGAAGGTGGCCGTCGCCTGCGAGTACTTCCACTGCGGGGCCAGCAGCCGTGCGTCCAACTGCTTGGCCGCCTCGGGGCTCTCCACGATGTACCCGAAGTCCTGCAGCCAGGACGGGTAGAGGTTCTTGGAGCCGATGTAGAAGGCCGAGCCGTCCACGGAGACCAGCTTGTGGTGCTGGGCGTACGGCTTGCCGTCGGCCCAGGTGGCGCTGTCCGCGCTGCGGGCCGTCGCGAGCTGGAGGTTGCCGCACATGGCGGCCTTCGCCTGCTGCTGTCCGCCGGTGATCCGCGTGAGGCGGTTGCGCAGCACGTCGCTGATCTCGTTCAGCGACTTGATCTGCGAGTAGCCGCCGCTGCCGACCGCGCCGCGGTTGGCCGGGTCGCTCACCACGATCCGGACCTTCACCCCGGAGGCCAGCTTCGCCGCGAGGGCGTCGTACAGCCGGACGTCGTACCGCGGCAGGGGCGGGCAGGTGGCGTTGAGGTCCTGCTGGGAGATCTCGATGTGGCTGTCCGCGCTGTCGACCAGCGCGCGCAGCGCGCTCTCCTCGGGGTTGACCGTGTCGTAGTCGCGGTCGGCGTTGGTCCTGTCGGGCAGCCCCACGACGCACTTGGTGTCCGACGCGGTCGGCAACTGCGGTCGGAACGTCGAGGACGGGTCGGAGTCCTGGATGCCCACCCCGAGGCCGCCGACGGCGATCACCGGCACGTCACCGGTCGCGGCCGCCGGGGTGGTCTCCTTCGTCAGCGACGGGACGCAGCCGGCGCCGGGGGAGGCGGCGAACCAGACCTTGGCGATGTTGCCCTTGTTCTGGCAGGTCCAGCCCCACAGCCGGTCGAGGTACCGGCTCGCGGAGCCCGCGGCCGGGCCGGTCAGCGCGAGGTCGACGTCGGCCACCGGGTGGGTGGTGTCGAGGTAGTCGTCCTTCCAGTCGTTGATGCCGCCCGTGATGGCCGAACGGCCGTCGACCACCAGGATCTTGGCGTGGTTCCAGGAGAACGCGGTCTTGGAGGTCGTCATCGAGGCGACGTTCAGGGTGATGTCGTCGGCCGCGGGGCCGAGCTTGGCGAGCAGCTCGTCGCGGTACTTCGACGGGAACACGGTCGAGTGGTAGACCGGCGCGGCGCCCACCAGGACGCGCACCGTGAGCTTGTTGCCGGACGCCGTCGCCTTCTTGAGGCCCGCCACGATCGCGTCCTGGAACCCTCCGTTGGGGAAGGGCGCCAGGGTGGATATGTCGACGGTGTGGGTGGCCGCGGCGATGTTCTCGGTCATCTTCGTCAGCAGCCGCTCGGCGCCGGGGCGTTCGGCGCAGCGCGCGTCGCCCCAGCAGTCGGGGGTCTGGAGCAGCCAGTCGGCGGGGTTGTCGGCGGTGGCGTCGAGCGTGTTGCCGCCGGTCCGCTCCCAGACCTGGCCTTCGAGCCCCGGGGAGACCTCGCGCAGGATCCGCTCGACCGCGTCGAGGTGCGGGGTGGTGGGCGAGTCGGCGGTCGCCGGGGTGGCGGGCGAGTCGGCGGTCGCCGGGGTGGAGGGCAGCAGGGCGACGGCGAGGGCGGAGACCGCCGCGGTTCCCAGGAGTCGGTGCATGCGGCTGAGCCGGGTACGGGCCAAGGGGGGTGTCCTTATCGAGTTGTCGTCATCGAGGCGGCGTCACGCCCTTGAGGCGGCGACACGCCATCGAGGCGAAATGATCAACTTCGATGAAGTTACCAGCAGGTAATCCCCTTTGGTGCCCACCCTGCCGCCCGCCGTGCGCCTCGGGGCGCCCGGCGCCCATCTGTCGTACCCGTCAGGTGCCTTGGGCGCCCACCGTGCCGCACTCGCCGGGCGCCTTGGCGGATGCCGGCGGGCGCCTCGACGGGTGCCGTCGCGGCGTCGGCGGTCAGTACCCCCAGACGCTCAGCTCGGTGATGGACGCGAAGACGTGCTCCCAGACGCGCGCCGCCGGCGTCCCGTCCGTCAGGGCCGCGGAGTCCCGCCGCTCCATGGCGCCGAGGAAGGCCCCCGTTCCGGACTCGTTGGGGTACGAGTCCCAGCAGGCGCCCATGCGGCGGCGTACGCCCTCCAGGAACCCGACGAACGCCTCCACGTCGCGGGAGAGCGGAAAGAGCGGGTACGGCCCCGGCTCGGGCGCGTCGTCCTCGCGCCGCACGTACACCACGCCCGTGACACGGTGGACGAAGACCGGACCGTCGTCGCCGTAGCCGAACTCGAACTCGCCCAGGTGCAGCAGGTCATCCGCGTTCGGCGCGTCGGCGTCCGCGTCCGTCTCGTCGGCCGCCTCGGGTATGGCGGCGGACAGCGGCAGCAGCGGCTTCTCGGCGACCGCGAAGGAGGTGACCCCGGCGGCCCAGTGCCGCGGCAGGCCGACCTCGCTCAGGAAGGCGCGGGTGGCCGGGTGCTCCAGGGCCTCCGGAAGCTCCTCCCGGGGGATCCGGGTCACCCAGTCGGGGCCCTGGAGCGCGTCCAGTCGGGCCGCGGTCGGCGGCCCGTCGCCGCGCGTGCCGGGCGCGAACCACGGCTCGTCCACGGCCGACTCCCACGAGGAGGAGTCCGCGCCGCCCGTGGGCCACGAGGCGAGCGCCGCCTCGTTCCGCTCGACCACCACCACCCCGCGCGGCTCGTGGATCAGGTAGCGGCCCGCACCGAGCGGCGTGGGCTCCTCCCAGGTGCCCGGGCAGTGCAGCGCCCACCCCTCCGGGTCCTCGTTGAACAGCCAGTCCTCCTCGGGGTCCGCGTACGGCCGTGGCTCCGCCTCCTCCTCGGGCGGGGCGGCGTGACGCTGCCCGGTGGCCAGGTCGAACCACGCGTCCTCGCACCACATCGCCCACACCTTCACCAGCCCCCGACCCTGCCGGTCGAAGACCTCGACCGAGCGGTCGCCGCTGAGGTTGGGCGTCGCCTCGTAGGCGCCGACCGGGCGCCACCACGCCCACACCGTGCGCCACGGCAGGCCCGGCTCGGCCGCGGCGACACCCTCGGCGTACGCGTGGTGGCCCAGCACCGTGGCGGCGAAGTGCAGCCAGGAGGCGAACTCGGCGCGCCCCACCTCGGCACGGCCGAACACCGCCTCGGCCTGCGTGAACACCTCGCGCCCGGGGCCGCCTTCGCCGCCTTCGCCGTCGGCCAGCCGCTTCCGCAGCGCGGCCCGGTCGGCCCGCAGGACGGCCGCCGGATCCTCCAGGAGGGCGTGCAGATCATGATCGTTCATGTGGGCATCCTGCCAGTCGGCCGGGAAACGTCCCGCGTTCCCGCGATGCGGTCACGGGGCCCGGGTTCCGCGCCGCGACACCGATCGGCATCCGATTCCGCGACTCCCCGGACACCGGCGACGTGTCACCCGGTCGGCGCGCCGCTCTTGCCGGGGGTGCGGGGAGCCGAAACAGTGGGCCGGGGGCCGTAACGGCGAGAGAGCCAGACCTGGAGGTCCCGATGGCCGAGATCACCGAACCGTACCCGCCGGGGACGCCCTGCTGGGTCGATCTCGCCGCCCCCGACCAGCAGGCGGCGCTCGACTTCTACGCCGCCGTGTTCGGCTGGACCGCGGAGATCGGACCCGAGGAGTTCGGCGGCTACTCGGTCTGCGCGTACCGGGGAAAGCCGGTGGCCGGGATCATGGCCGCGGTCGCCATGGGCGACCAGCCCCCGCCGCCGACGGTGTGGACCACCTATCTCGCCTCCGCCGACGCGGTCGCCACCCAGCAGGCGATCGAGGCCGCGGGCGGCAGCGTGCTCATGCCCGTCATGGACGTCCAGACCCTCGGCCGGATGCTCATCGCGGCCGATCCTGCGCAGGCCGTCTTCGGCGTGTGGCAGGCGAACGAGTTCGGCGGCGCCGGCATCGTCAACGAGCCGGGAGCGGTGGTGTGGAACGAGCTCAACACCACCGACCGGGAGGCGGCCTCCTCCTTCTACGACACCGTCTTCGGCATCGAGTCCGCCGCCATGGAGGGCGCGGAGGGTTACTTCTCGCTCAACGTGGGCGGGCGCGCCGTCGGCGGGATGCAGGGGCTCGACCCGGGCCTCCCGGCCGGAACCCCCGCGCACTGGCTCACCTACTTCGCCACCGACGACGTCGACGCGACGGCGGCCAAGGTGACCGAGCACGGCGGGGAGGTGCTCCGCGCCCCGTTCGACATGATCGCCGGACGCATGGCCGTGGTGAAGGACTCCCAGGGGGCGCCCTTCGCGGTCATCGCACCCGTTCCCCCGGGCGAGGGCTGACACCGACGTCCGTCGGGGCGCTCAGGGTCTGACGCCTTCGTCCCGGCGGCGTCCCTGGCCTCTGCGCCGTCGACGTACGCAGTCTCCCTGCCGTCGATGTCCGTCGCCTCCGTGCCGTCGGCGACCTCGGACTCCGCGCGGTTGAGCCGGTCGACGAGGATCATCGCCACGTCGTCCGACAACTGGCCGTGGGTGTGACGGATCAGCTCCTGGTGCAGCTCGTCCAGGAACTCCGGCGGGGTGCGGCCGTGCGCCGCCTCCATGGCCTGGGGGAGGGCGAAGAAGTCGTTGTCGTGGTTGCGGGCCTCGATCACGCCGTCGGTGTGCAGCAGCAGCCGGTCGCCGGGGGCGAAGGGGAAGCTCTCCCGCACGCCGGGAGCGCCGACGACGAGGTCCTCCATGCCGAGCGGCGGCATCGGCGTGGTGGGCGCCAGGGCCCGCACCCTGCCCTGGCGCAGCAGCAGCGGGGCCGGGTGGCCGCGGTTGACCAGGTGGACCGTGGGGCCGTCGGGCAGCTCCGCCACCACCGCGGTCACGAAGTCCTCCATCGGCACCTCCGTGTCGTCCTGGCCGGTCCTCGGCGCGGCGCACTCGCGGCGGAGCGCCTCCGCGCAGTGGTTCATGACCTCCACCAGGTCGTCCTCGTAGTGCACGGCCTCCCGGAACGCGCCCAGGACCGCCGCGGCCAGACGTACGGCGGGCAATCCTTTGCCGCGTACGTCGCCCACGATCATCCGGACCCCGTACCGGGTCTGCACCGCCTCGTACAGATCGCCGCCGATCTGGGCGCCGGTCTCGGCGGCGAGATACATGCTCGCCACCCGCACCGGGCCCAGCCGGGACGGCACGGGGCGCAGCAGGACCCGTTGCGCCGCCACGGCGATCCGGCGCACCTGGTTGAGCTCGCTCTCCCTACGGGCGCGGGTGGCGCTGCTGGTCATGACGCTGGCCACGGAGACCAGCATGATGGCGAGGAAGTTGGTGTAGACCTGCTGGCTGCCCCAGGCCTGGTTGTAGGTGGCCGTGGTGATGCTCACCCCCACCGCCACGCAGGCCGCCGCGAGAGTGCCCTTCGGACCCATCGTCACGGCGGCCAGCGCCGGCGTCGCCGTCAGCAGGGGGCCGGTGTAGATGAAGTGCGCGGGGGTGAGCTCGATCACGATGACGACCAGTGCGAGCGCGAACGGCAGGCAGTGCGCGAGCGCGTACAGGAACGGACTGTGACCGCCTGCTACCGCTTGCGGGGAAGCGCGGGAGAGCCACCGCATGCGTACAGCCTGCCTCTTCGGAGTACAGGGTTCCACTCATCGCCCAGGGGACGGATCCTCCTGGACGGTCCCGTCACGCGTGGACCGCGGCGCGCAGCCGGCGCAGGATCTCCTCGAGGACCGGACCGGAGGTGGCGAAGTTCAGCCGGGCGAACCCCTCGCCGCCGGGCCCGAAGTCGAGGCCGCTGTTGAGCATGACCCCGGCGCGGTCGAGGAAGAAGGCGGCCGGGTCCTGGCCCAGGCCCAGGCCACGGCAGTCCAGCCAGGCGAGGTAGGTCGCCTCGGGGGTGTGGTGACGGACCCCCTGCGGCAGCGACTCGGCGAGCAGCAGGCGGTTGCGGTCGAGCGTCGCGAGCACCTCGGCCAGCCAGTCGTCGCCGTGTCGCCAGGCCGCCGCGGTGGCGAGCACGCTGAGCGAGCTCACCTCGCCGAACAGCAGCGGAGGCAGGGCGTCCAGCGCCCGGCGGACTCCGGCATGGCCGATGTGGGCCACCGAGCAGCGCAGCCCGGCGAGGTTGAACGCCTTGCTGGCGGAGGTCAGCGTGACGGTGCGGGCGGCGACGTCCTCGCCCAGCGAGGTGAACGGGATGTGCCGCGCCGGGGCGTGGACGAGCTCCCCGTGGATCTCGTCGGAGATCACCAGCAGGTCGTGCCGTTCGGCGATCTCGGCGATCGCGGAAAGCTCCTCGCGCGTCAGCGCGCGGCCGGTGGGGTTGTGCGGGTTGACCAGCACGATCGCCCGGCAGCCGTGCTCGGCCACGTCCGCGGCGAGGCGGTCGACGTCGAAGGACCAGCCGTCCGCCCCGTCGAGCATGGGGAGGGGGACCAGCCGCCGGTCCATGTCCGCGAGCGTCTTCAGGAACGGGGGGTACGCGGGCGTGTGCATCGCCACGGCGTCGCCCGGTCGGGTGGCGACGTGCAGAACGGCCTGGAGCGTCTGGATCAGCTCGGTGAACACCCGGACGTGCGCGGGGTCGAGGGCGACGTCGTACCGCTGCCGCATCCGCTCGGTGAACAGCTCCCGCAGCGGGTTCGCCCCCGGCCGGTCGTCCCACTCCGGATAGCCGAGGTCGCCCTCCGCGCCGCGACGCAGCACCTCTCGCACCGGATCCGCGACGGGGAAGTCCATGTCCGCTATCCAGGCCGGGAGCACCCCGGGGGCGGCCGCGGCCCACTTCAGACCGGTGCGTCGGCGGAGCGTCTCCGGATCGAGGTCGTCGAACATGGCGCTGGCCACCCCTTCACTCGTACAGGCAACCCGTACAGGCCACCCGCGTACAGGCCACCCGTACAGGTGCTTCCCCCGCGCGGTGCCGTGGTTCCCCCGGCCGCCCGGCCATCCGCCAGCGTGCTGGAGATCACGCGCCCCGGCAAGCGATTTCCCGACCGGGCGCCGAGGCGTCCCGCGCCCACGGTGACGGGCGCCGAGAGGCCCCGCGCCCACGGTGTCAGGCCCCCAGCACCAGCATCGCGCCCATCGTGATCATGGTGGCGGCGACCACGCCGTCCAGCACCCGCCAGGCGGCGGGGCGCGCCAGCACGCCGCTGAGCAGCCGGGCCCCGTAGCCGAGCGAGCTGAACCAGGCCAGGCTCGCGACGGCGGCGCCGACTCCGAAGGCCCACCGCAGGGATCCGTGGTGGGAGGCGACGGAGCCGAGCAGGAGCACGGTGTCCAGGTAGACATGCGGGTTGAGCCAGGTCATGACCAGACAGGTCAGCACGGCCTTCCCGACGGAACCGGCCGCGTCGCCCCCCGCCGAGAGACTCGCGTCGGGCGTGGGCCGCAGCACGCGGCGTGCGGCGAGCGCCCCGTAGCAGAGGAGGAAGGCTCCGCCGGCCAGGCCGACCGCCGTGATGGCCGCCGGCCACGCGGTGACGACGCTCCCCACGCCGGCGACGCCGAGCGCGATGAGTACCGCGTCGGAGACGGCACAGATGCCGACCACCGCGAGGACGGCCTGGCGACGCGCCCCCTGGCGCAGCACGAAGGCGTTCTGCGCGCCGATGGCCACGATCAGGGAGAGTCCGGTGCCGAATCCGGCGGCCGCCGCCGGGAAGATGCCTTGGGTCATGCCACCGACGTTATGGATCAGCAAGTATTCAGTACAGCTAAAGTTTCTAACGTATCCTTAGCGTTCGTGATGGAAGAGCTTCCCCTTGAGCAGGTCCGGACGCTGCTCGCGGCGGTGGACGAAGGCACTTTCGACGCGGCGGCGGCCGCCTTGCATGTGACGCCCTCGGCGGTCAGCCAGCGCGTCAAGGCGCTGGAGCAGCGCACCGGACGAGTGCTGCTGATGCGCACCAAGCCGGTGCGCCCCACCGAGTCGGGCGAGGTCGTCGTGCGCTTCGCACGCCAGCTGGCCCGCCTGGAGCGCGACGCGCGCGCCGAACTGGGCATCGCCGACGACCGTGGCCCGGCACGGCTGCCCATCGCGGTGAACGCGGACTCCCTCGCCACCTGGTTCCTGCCGGCGCTGGCCCGGGTGCCCCAGGACCCCCCGATCTGCTTCGAGCTGCACCGCGAGGACGAGACCCACACCACCGCGCTGCTGCGCGAGGGGAAGGTGATGGCCGCGGTCACCTCGTCGCCCGACCCGGTGGCCGGCTGCACGGTGCGCCGTCTCGGCCTCGCCCGCTACCTCCCGGTGGCCGACCCCGGCTTCGCGGCCCGTCATCTGACCGGGCCGCTGGAGCGCGACCTGCGGGAGGCGCCGGTCATCGTCTTCGACCGCCGCGACGACCTCCAGGACGCGTTCGTCCGCTCCCTCACCGGCGACGGCACCGGCGCCAGCCGCGCCCGCCATCACATCCCCACCTCGGAGGGGTACTGCGACGCCGTCGTCGCCGGCCTCGGGTGGGGCCTGGTCCCCGAACCGCAGGCCGTCCCACTGCTCCGCTCCGGGGCCCTCACCCTCCTCGCCCCGGACCGCCCGCTCGACGTCCCCCTCTTCTGGCAGCAGTGGAAGCTCGACTCTCCCGCCCTGGCCGTCGCGGCGGCCGCGATCGCCGAGGCCGCGGCGGAGGCGCTGCTGACGCCGGGCTGAGCGTGCGGGCCCGCCCGGCGCGGCGGGCCGCTTTCACGGGAAGGTGACGCCGGGGTCCACCGCGGAGATCATGACCCAGCGCAGGGACCGGTCGTCGTACGGGGCGAGGGCCGTGACGCGGACGTCGATGGGGTCGGGGGCGACGAGGGGGAAGTACACGGGCCGCGGCGCGTCGTCGGAGAGGTCGTCGTCGGAGAGGCGGGCGGGGGCGTGGGTGTCCCAGAGCTCACGTACGCCGGGAGCGCCGCGCACCGCCCGGACCACCTCGTCCAGCCGGTCGTTGTCCGGCCAGCGCTGCCAGGCGAGGCGGAGCCGGTCGAGCAGCGGGGCGGCCCAGCTGCGCTCCCAGTCGCGCAGCTGGTAGCGGGCCTCGGGGGAGAAGGCCCAGGTCATCACGTTGGCCCCGGGGCGGACCAGCCAGGGGCAGTGGCGGGCGGCGATGGCGTTGGCGCCGACGACGTCCCACGCCTGGTCGGCCAGGTAGCTCACGCAGCGCTGCTGGTGCATCAGCTCCAGCAGGGCGGGGGAGGGGCGCGCGGCGGTCTGGGGGTGCTGCGGCGGCCGATGTCCGGTGCCTCGGAAGAGCACCGCGGCCTGCCGCGCGTCGAGGTCCAGGATCCGTACGATGCCGGCGATCATCTCCGCCCCGTACCGGCGGTCCTCCCCCTTCTCCAGGGCGCGGTACCAGCGCTCGGAGACGCCCAGCAGCAGCGCCATGTCCAGCTGGGTGAGGTAGGTCCGGTGGCCCCGCGAGGGGACCGGGGCGGGGATCAGCCGCGGGTCGCGGGCCCTGCGCCAGCCGCGCAGCATCCGGCCGAGGTCCTCGCGTCGCACGTCCGCCAACGTAAAGACCTCGCAAAGATGGAGCTGTCGAGCGGTGAACCCTGGGGTGCGCCGCGCGGGTGCACCCCCGATCCGGCGCAGGTGGCAGCATCGCACACGCGCCCCGCGACCGGAACTCCGGAGTACCGGAACCGAAGCGTGCCGATCTTGGGAAGTGCGGGGCGTTCATGGTGGGACACCCCGCGACGTGGACACACCGCGGCGTGGGACACCCCACGGCGTCGGACACGCCGTTCCGGGGGACCCCACGCCGCACCCGCGCCGTCGTGGGACACCCCCACGCCCGTCCCTTCCGCACGCACCACCACGGAGTCCCTCGATGAGCTACTTCCTGCCGGAGACCGACCCCGTCCTGACCGCCGCCCGCGGTCTGGCCCTCGCGCACCCCGGCATGGTCGAGGTGCACACCGGACCGCTCTACCTGCGGGCCCGGGCGCCGCACCCGGACCGCAGGGTCGGCCTGGTCTCCGGCGGCGGCTCCGGCCACGAGCCCCTGCACACCGGGCTCCTCGGGCGCGGCGGCCTGGACGCCGTCTGTCCCGGCGAGATCTTCGCCTCCCCGCACAACCGCCAGATCTACGAGGCGAGCGTGGCGGCCGCCGGCCCCGACGGCGTCCTGCTCATCGTCAAGAACTACACCGGCGACGTGATCAACTTTCAGATCGCCGCCGAGCGGCTCCGGCACGACGGGATCCCCGTCGCCACGGTCCTCGTCGACGACGACCTGTCCACCGACGCCGCCGACAGCGCGACCGGCCGTCGCGGCACCGCTGCCACCGTGGTGGTGGAGAAGCTGCTCGGCGCCGCCGCCGACCAGGGCGCCTCGCTGGAGGAGCTCGCCGCCCTCGGCGCCGAGATCGTGGCCCGGTCCCGCAGCATCGCCGTCGCCGCCCGCGCCCAGACCTCGCCGACGACCGGGAACCCGGCGTTCACCCTGAACCCCGGCACCCTCGACTACGGGGTGGGCATCCACGGCGAGCGCGGCACCCGCACCATCGCCCACCCGCCGATCGACGAGCTGGTCCGGCGGATGACCGACGACCTCCTCGACGCGCTGCCCGCCGGGCCCGCCGAGGTGCTCGCGGTGGTCAACGGGCTCGGCGCCACGACCAGCCTGGAGCTCCACGCCATCGGCACCCTGCTCAACGAGCAACTGCTGGCCCGGGACCTGCGGCCGGTGGCCATCGTGCCCGGCACGTACACCGCCGCGCTGGACATGTCGGGGTTCTCGCTCACCCTCACCCGGCTGGAGGAGGGCTGGGCCGAGCTGTGGACCGCCCCCACCGAGACCCCGCTGGTCCTGCCGAACCTCACCCTCGCCGCGGACCAGGCCACCCCGCCGGCCGCGCCCCGGCAGACCGTCACCCGCGCGGCCGCTCCGCGCGCCGAAGGCGGCCGGGCGGTCCTCGACCGCTTCGCGCTCATCGTCACCCAGGTGCGCGACAACCTCACCCGGCTCGACCAGCTCGTGGGCGACGGCGACTTCGGGGACAACCTCGCCGGCGGCGTACGACGCGCCGTGAAGCTGGCCGACGAGGACGGAGGCGACGGCCTGGACGCCCTCGCCGAGGCGTTCCTCAACGACGTCGGCGGCACCAGCGGCCCCCTGTTCGGGCTGCTCTTCCAGCACCTCGCCTCGGTGTCGCCGGCGGGCGACGAGGCGCCCTCCCGCGAGGCGCTGGCCGGGGCCGTCGCGGCCGGGCTCGCCGCCGTACACCGGGTCGGCGGCGCCAACCCCGGCGACTGCACCCTGGTCGACGCCCTCGCGCCCACCGCCGAGGCGCTGGCCGACACCACCCGGGAGGAGTCCGTCGAGGCGCCCTTCACCGAGGCGGCGCAGGCCGCCATCCGCGGCGCCCTGGCCACCGCCTCCCTGCGCCCCCGGCGCGGCCGCGCCAGCTACGTCGGCGACCACGCCATCGGCGTCCCGGACCCCGGCGCCCTCGCCGTCGCCCTCCTCTTCGTCGCGATCGCCGACGTCCACGAGCCGACCATGGCCACGCGGCTGCCGGCGCCGGGGTACATCACCCTGCACTGAGCCGGGAACGCCCGGCGGCCCGTGACCGTAGCCCCACGGGCCGTCAGGCTCCGGCCCGGCGGCCGCACACCGCTCCATACTGGGGCGGGCCCGTCACCGCGGAAGCGGTGCGACGGCCCGCCCCGGTACCGCCACCGACGAAAGGGACCGACGTCCCATGCCCACACTCGGCCTCGGCCTCGCAGCCGTCGGCAGGCCCGCCTACATCACCGGCGGCCGCGCCGCGGATCTCCCCGACCGCTCCCCGGACGCCCTGCGCCGGCGCTGTCACGATCTGCTGGACCTCGCCTGCCGCCTCGGCGTGCGCCACATCGACGTGGCCCGTTCCTACGGCCGGTCAGAGGAGTTCGTGGCGGACTGGCTTCGGGAGCGCCCAGAGGTGCCGAGGGACCTGTTCGTCGCCAGCAAGTGGGGATACACGTACACCGGCGGCTGGTCGTTGACCGCGGACAAGCACGAGGTCAAGGATCACAGTCTCGCCGCCTTCCTGCGACAGCGCGAGGAGACCAGGGCCCTCCTCGGCGACCGCCTGGACATCTACCGGATCCACTCGCTCACCCCGGACAGCCCCGCGCTCACCGACACCGCCCTGCACCGCGCCCTGGCCGAGCTCGCCGCGGAGGGCGTGCGCATCGGCATCTCCACCAGCGGCCCCCGGCAGGCCGACGCCCTCCGCGCCGCGCTGGAGGTGACCGTGGACGGGGCGCCGCTGTTCAGCTCCGTGCAGTCCACCTGGAACCCCCTCGAACCGTCCGTCGCGCCGGCGCTCGCCGAAGCCCATGCCGCCGGCTGGCTGGTCGTCGTCAAGGAGGGGGTGGCCAACGGGCGCCTGGTCGGCGCGGAGGCCCCCGAGACGCTGCGCCGGATCGCCGCCGAGCTGGACGCCGGCACCGACGCGGTCGCGCTGGCCGCGGCGTTCCACCAGCCCTGGACGGACGTGGTCCTCTCCGGGGCCGCCACCGAGACCCAGCTGACCTCCAACGCCACCGCCGCCTCCCTGACCCTGACCGAACGACACCTCGCCGCCCTCGCGGAGCTGGCCGAGCCGGCCGAGACGTACTGGCGTACCCGGTCCTCCCGCGCCTGGTCCTGACCGTCGCCGGACGCCCCGTCAGGCGTGGCGCGGACAAGGCGGGGGAGGGTGACCGGACACCGAAGGCGGCTACGTAGAGTGTCGGCCATGTCCGAGGAACCGCCCCTGATCCAGAGCCTTCGCACGGCCGTCGCCGCCGCGCCCGGTGATGTGCCGCTGCGGCTGCACCTCGCGGAACTCCTGCTGGACGCCGGGCGGCACGACGCGGCCGTGGTGGAGGTGGCCGTCGCGCTCCAGCACGCGCCCGGGGACCCGCACGGCCGGGAGCTGATGGCCCGTGCCATGGGAGCGCCCGCCGCGGCGCCCGCGCAGCCCACGCCACCCGCCCAGCGCACGGAGCCGGCGCAGCCCGTGCTGCCCGCCGAGTCCTCGCGGCAGGCGCCGCCCGCGCCACCCGTGCCGCCTTCGCGGTCCGCGGCGCCCGGTGGGTCGGAGTCCGCCGCGCCCGACCGGCCCCGCGGTGGCTTCGACTGGCGGGCCGCCGAGGACGAGGTCGGCGACGTGGTGCCGCCTCGATACGTCGAGGCCCCGCTCGCCGTCGACTGCGGCGGAGACCCGGGGGCCGCCCCGGCCCGGGACGTGGCCGCGCCCGGCGTCATACGCCTGGCGGACGTCGGCGGCATGCAGCAGGTCAAGGACCGGCTGGAGGCCGCCTTCCTCGCCCCCATGCGCAACCCCGAACTGCGCCGGCTGTACGGCAAGAGCCTGCGCGGCGGGCTGCTGATGTACGGCCCGCCCGGGTGCGGCAAGACGTTCATCGCCCGCGCGGTGGCCGGCGAACTGGGCGCCGCGTTCCTGTCGGTGTCCATCAACGACGTCCTCGACATGTGGATCGGCAACTCCGAGCGCAACATGCACGAGGTCTTCGCCACCGCCCGCCGGCAAGCCCCCTGTGTCGTCTTCCTCGACGAGCTGGACGCCCTCGGCGCCAAGCGTGGCCGCGTCCAGCACAGCGGCCTGCGCACCACCGTCAACCAGCTGCTCACGGAGCTGGACGGCGTCCACGCCGCGACCAACGAGGGGGTCTTCGTCCTGGCGGCCACCAACGTCCCCTGGGACGTGGACATCGCCCTGCGCCGCCCCGGCCGCCTCGACCGCACCCTCCTCGTGCTGCCGCCCGACGCGCCCGCGCGCGAGGCGATCCTCCGCTACCACCTGCGCGACCGGCCCATCGAGAACGTCGACCTGGGCCGGCTCGCCAAGGCCACCGAGGGCCTCTCGGGCGCCGACCTGGCCCATGTGTGCGAGGCCGCGGCCGAGACCGCGCTGCTCGACTCGGCGCGCACCGGCACCGTCCGGCTGATCGGCATGAAGGACCTGCTCGGCGCGGCAAAGGCCGTCGTCCCCTCCACCGAGCCGTGGTTCGCGGCCGCGCGCAACGTGGCGATGTTCGCGAACGAGGGCGGCATGTACGACGACCTGCTCGCCTACCTGAAGAAGAGGCGCAAACTGTGACCCTCCACCCCGCCGTCGACCAGGCCGACGCGCTCATCGACCTGAAGCGGTACGAGCAGGCCCGCCGCATGCTGGCCGGCCACCTCGCCGAGGACACCGAGGACGTCCGCGCCTGGGTGAAGCTCGGCCGCTGCCACCTGGCCGAGGGGAACGCCGAACAGTCGCTCGCCGCGCTCGACCAGGCGCTCCGGATAGCCCCCGAGGACGTCGGCGCGCTGCACATGCGCGCCCACGCGCTGCGGCGCGCGGACCACCTGGACAAGGGGACGCGCTGGCAGCAGGCGGAGGCGTCGCTGCGGGTGGCACTCCGCGTCGAGCCGCAGAGCGGCGCCGTGCACGCGCTGCTCGGCGAGCTCCTGGCGTACTACCCGCACCGCCACGCGGAGGCCCTGCACCTGGCCAGGGAGGCGGTGCGGCTCGACCCCGAGGACGTACGGGGGTACGAGGCGCTGTGGACGGCGGCCGCCGCGGCAAACGACGTCGAGACGTTCCGGTGGGCGTTGCGCGAGGTGCTCCGGATCGACCCCGCCAACCCCAGGGCCCTCCTCCTGGTGACCGAGCAGGAGGCCCACCAGCCGGGCACCACGGCCACGCAGGCCGCGGAGAAGTACGCCGACGCGCTCGCCGTCGTCCCCGACAGCCCCGGCCTCCGGCAGGACCTCGACCAGGCCACCTACCGCCTGCTGCGCGGGGTCCGCTGGCTGGCCCTGGTCTGCGTGGCGGCCGCGGGCGTCATGGTCGACCTGTTTCCCCAGGACGGCGAGGCGCCGAGGGAGCTGCCGGTGCCGCTCGGCAACCGGCTCTGGGCGCTCGTCCCCATGGCCGCTCTCTGGGGCTTCGTCGCCTGGCGCCGCTACCGCGGGCTGCGCACCGGGGTCCGGCTGACCGTGTGGTCCCTGGCCCGCCGCGGCCGGTGGGCCCGCGTCGTCATCGCCCAGGCGGGCTGGGCCATGCTCTGCTCGCTGCTGATCTCGCAGGTGCCGTGGACGGAGCGCACCGTGCCGCAGATCCTCTTCTGGGCCGGCCTCCTGCCCACGCTGGCCACGATCTGGTTCGACCACAAGAAGAGGGCCTGACCGCGGCCGACCCGGGACCGAGGCCCGCGCGGCGCCGCGGCGCCGCTCGTTCCGCGAGCGGGACGCCGGGGCGGGAGCCACCGTGGAGGGTGTACGCGGAGACGGCGGACGACGCGAAGCGGAGGCGGCCATGGCGGCCATGAGCGATCCGGGAGACGGCGATCCGGGAGACGGCGATCCGGGAGACGGCCGGGACGAGCCCGGTCCGGACGGCGCCGAGCGTGACCGGCATGGCGCCGACCCCGGCCCCGACGGCGCCGAGCCCGACCGGGACGGCTCGGCGCGAGCCCCGGATGGGGCCGCGTCCGGGCCGCGTTGCCTGGTGACGGGCGCCACGGGCTACATCGGGGGTCGGTTGGTGCCGGAGCTGCTGGCCGCCGGGTACCGGGTGCGCTGCCTGGCCCGGTCCCCGGAGCGGCTGCGCGACCACCCCTGGGCGGGGGACGTGGAGGTGGTCCGTGGCGACGTGACGGACCCCGAGTCGGTGGGGCGGGCGCTGCACGGCATCGACGTGGCGTACTACCTCGTCCACGCGCTCCGCTCGGGGCGCGACTTCGAGGAGACCGACCGCAGGGCCGCGCGGATCTTCACCGAGCAGGCCCGCGCCGCCGGCGTACGACGCATCGTCTACCTGGGCGGACTGACCCCGGTCGACGTACCGGAAAGGGAGCTGTCGCCCCACCTGCGCTCGCGTGCCGAGGTGGGGGAGATCTTCCTCAGCGCGGGCGTGCCGGCGACGGTACTGCGCGCCGCGGTGATCATCGGCTCCGGCTCCGCCTCCTTCGAGATGCTGCGCTACCTCACCGAGCGGCTCCCGGTGATGGTCACGCCCAGCTGGGTCAGGACCCGGATCCAGCCGATCGCGGTCCGGGACGTGCTGCGCTACCTGGTCGGCAGCGCGAGGATGCCCGACGACGTCAACCGCGCCTTCGACATCGGCGGGCCCGACGTCATGACGTACGAGCAGATGATGCGGCGGTACGCCGCGGTGGCCCGGCTGGCCCACCGCTTCATCCTGCGCGTGCCGATGCTGACGCCCCGTCTCTCCAGCCTCTGGATCGGACTGGTCACCCCCGTTCCGCCGGCCCTCGCCCGGCCGCTGGCCGAGTCGTTGCGCCATGAGGTGGTCTGCCGGGAGCACGACATCGCGCGGTATGTGCCGGGTCCGCCCGGCACCCCGATCCCCTTCGACGACGCGCTCCGCCTGGCCCTCCAGCGGGTGCGTGACGCCCAGGTCGCCACCCGCTGGTCCTCCGCCTCCCTGCCCGGCGCGCCGAGCGACCCGCTGCCCACCGACCCGGACTGGGCCGGCGGCAGCCTGTACACCGACCGGCGCACCCGGGCCGTCGACGCCTCGCCGGAGGCGCTGTGGCGGGTGATCGAGGGCATCGGCGGCGACAACGGCTGGTACTCCTTTCCGCTCGCCTGGGCCGTACGGGGCTGGCTCGACCGGTTCGTCGGCGGGGTCGGACTCCGTCGCGGCCGCCGGGACGCCGCACGGCTGCGGGTCGGGGACTCGCTGGACTTCTGGCGCGTGGAGGAGATCGAGCCCGGCCGGCTGCTGCGGCTGCGCGCCGAGATGCGCCTCCCCGGCCTCGCCTGGCTGGAGATGCGCGCCGACCGCGACGACGCCGGCCGGGCCCGCTACCGCCAGCGGGCGCTGTTCCACCCGCACGGCCTGCTGGGCCACCTCTACTGGTGGAGCGTGTCCCCCTTCCACGCGGTGGTCTTCGGCGGCATGGCGCGCAACATCGCCCAGGCCGCGGCCCGCGCGGACGCCGCCCGTACGGACGCCGCCCGTAGGGGCGGTGCCGCGAGCGGGGGCTGACCGCTGGCGGTCGGCGCGGAGCCGGGGTGGCACCAGGGCCCTAGGGCGCCGGTCTCGGACGGTGGCGTGTCGGACGGTGGGGGAGCTGAACGCCGCGGGACCGGACGGCCGGCCCCGGAGCACGGCGAACCGGGCGGCTCCGGGAGACCGACACGGCCGGGCCCACGGGGCCACGGCCCGCATGGCGACCACGGGCGGTGGCAGAGTGACCCCATGAGCGTCGCCGTCGTGCTGTTCACCTCCGACCTGCGGCTGCACGACCATCCGCCGCTGCGCGCGGCGCTGTCCGCGTGCGAGCGGGTGGTGCCCCTGTTCGTACGGGACGAGCGCATCGCGGCCGCGGGGTTCGACGCCCCCAACCGGCGGGCCTTCCTCGCCGACTGTCTGAGAGACCTCGACGCCGGACTGCGGGCCCGCGGCGGCCGGCTGGTCGTCCGTTCCGGCGACGTCACGGCCCGACTCCGCCAGGTGGCACAGGAGACGGACGCCGCCGAGGTGCACCTGGCCGCCGGCGTCAGCGGCTACGCGCAGGCGCGGGAGCGGCGGCTGCGCGCGGCCCTGGAGCGGGACGGCCGCGCGCTGCGGGTCCACGACGCCGTGGTGACCGCGCTGGCCCCCGGCGCCGTCGTCCCCGCGGGGTCCGACCACTTCGCTGTGTTCACCCCGTACCTCCGCCGCTGGTCGCACGAGCGGATCCGGGACCCGCTCGGCGCGCCGCGCGTGGTCCGCGTGCCGGACGGCCTCCCCTCCGAGGAGATCCCCTCCCGCGACCAGGTCGACGGGGTCTCGGAGGGCCTCGCACTCGGTGGCGAGAAGGAGGGACGACGGCTGCTCGGCGCCTGGCTGCGCGGCGGGATCTCACGGTACGAGGACCTGCACGACGATCTCGCCGGCGACGCGACCTCGCGCCTCTCGCCACACCTGCACTTCGGCACGGTCTCGGCCGCGGAGCTCGTCCACCGCGCCCGCTCGGCGAGCGGCCCGGGGCCCGAGGCGTTCGTACGCCAGGTGTGCTGGCGCGACTTCCACCACCAGGTGCTGGCCGCACGGCCCGCGGCGGCCGCCGACGACTACCGCGCCCGGGGCGACCACTGGCGCGCCGAGGACGAGGCCGGGGACGAGATCGAGGCGTGGCGGAGCGGCCGCACGGGCTACCCGGTCGTGGACGCCGCCATGCGCCAGCTGCGCCACGAGGGTTGGATGCACAACCGGGCCCGGCTGCTCGCCGCGAGCTTCCTCACCAAGACGCTCTACGTCGACTGGCGCATCGGCGCCCGACACTTCCTGGACCTGCTGGTCGACGGGGACATCGCGAACAACCAGCTCAACTGGCAGTGGGTGGCGGGCACCGGCACCGACACCCGCCCCAACCGCGTGCTCAACCCGGTGCGCCAGGCCCTGCGCCACGACCCGGACGGCGCGTACGTGCGGCGCTGGGTGCCCGAGCTCGCGGGCCTCGAAGGGCCCGCCGTCCACCAGCCGTGGAAGCTGCCGGCCGCGGAGCGCGCGCGATACGACTACCCGGAGCCGGTGGTCGACCTGGCCGAAGGGCTGGCGCGCTTCACCCAAGCCCGCGGGGCCGGCGCGCGGAGCGCGGACTAGGCGGTTTCGTTTGGATCACCGAGCGGACCAGAGGAAGATGCCCGCGATGTGGAGTCCGGCCAGGTAGATGACCGCTGTCTTCTCGTAGCGGGTGGCGATCCCTCGCCACTGCTTCAGGCGGTTGATGCACCGCTCGACGGTATTGCGCTGCTTGTACGCGTCACGGTCGAAAGCGGGTGGCCTCCCACCGTGTCTGCCGCGACGCAGCCGGTGGCCGCGCTGATCCGCCCGGGTGGGGATCACTGCCCGGATGCCGCGCTGGCGTAGATGCTCGCGGATCGCACGTGAGGAGTACGCCTTGTCGGCCAGGACGACGTCCGGCCTGGTGCGAGGTCGTCCACGTCGGCGGGGAACGCGCAGACGGGCCATGACCTCGCCGAAGGCGGGTGCATCGCCGGCCTGGCCGGCCGTGAGGACGAAGGCCAGGGGCCGGCAGTCGCCGTCGGCCGCGAGGTGGATCTTCGTGGTCAGCCCGCCGCGGGACCGGCCGATGGCGTGGTCGGCCGGTTCTCCAGCCGGGGCCCCCTTTTGCGGGCCCCGGCAGCGTGCTGGTGTGCTCGCACGATCGTGGAGTCCACAGAGACGGCCCAGTTCAGGTCCTCGTCCGCGTCGGCCTGGGCTATGAGAGCGGTGAACACTCGCTCCCAGGTGCCGTCGACGGCCCACATACGCAGCCGGTTGTAGACGCCTCGCCAGTTGCCGTACTTCTCCGGAAGGTGCACCCACTGGGTTCCGGTCTGGAACTTGAAGGCGATCGCGTCGATCACCTCCCGATGGTCCCGCCACCGACCACCGCGCCTCGGCGTCCGGTCCGGGAGCAACGGCTCGATCCGCGCCCACTGCGCGTCAGTCAACGGCACACCCAGACCAACGACCGGCTGATCCAAACGAAACTGCCTAGGCCGGTCCGAGGAGCCGAAGCGTCAGCTCCATCAACCGCTTGCGGGCCTCGACGTCGTACGCCTGGTCGTGCGCCCGGGCGTCGGTGAACCGGTCGAAGTAGCGACCGGTGGTGGAGGCGAGCTCCGGGTCGAGGAGCAGCCGTACGGTGGGCCGCACCCCCTCCTCGACGCCGACGACCGGCGTCAGCCCGTAGGCGCGCACTCCCTCGGTGTCCATGAGGTGGGCCGGGTGCAGGGTGTTGACCGTGACGCCGGTGCCGTCGAGTTCGGCGGCCAGCTCGAAGGTCGCCATGATCATCGCCAGCTTGCTGCGGCAGTAGGCACGCAGCCCCTCGTAGCCCCGCTCCAGCATGACGTCGTCGAAGTCGATCGCCTCCTGCCCGATGGAGGCGACGTTGACGACGCGGGCGGGCGCGGAGGCGGTGAGCAGCGGCAGCAGATCGCGGACGAGGACGTACGGGGCGAGGTGGTTCACGGCGAACCGCAGCTCGTGCCCCTGGCGGCTGAACTCCCGCCGCAGCGGCTCAGCGCCGCCGCCCGCCACGGCGTTGTTGACCAGCCCGTCGAGCCGCGGCTCCGCCTCCCGGATCCGGGCGGCCATCGCGCGCACCTGGTCCAGGTCGGACAGGTCGGCCAGGTAGGTGCGGACGGACGCCTCCGGGGCGACCTCCGCCAACTCGGCCGTGACGGCCTCCAGACGAGCGCGGTCGCGCCCGTGCAGCAGCAGGGTGTGCCCCTTCGCGGCCAGGTCGCGTGCGATGCCGCGCCCCAGTCCCTGGGTCGCTCCGGTGATCAGAATGGTGCGTGTGCTCATGCGGGACAGCCTGGCGGCGCGCGGGCATGGGTGGGGAGAGGGCGCTGAGCCTGGTGTCGGCACCACCACGACCCCGGCGCTGCTCCCGTCCACCATACGGACGGATGGGTGCTGGGTGTGCCCACCCTCGGGCACCGCCCCGCCGCGAGGCCGGCCCTGGCCCTCCGTGACCACCGCGCCACCGTACGCCGGCCCAGGCCGACCGATACCGCGGCGAATCCGGCACCACGACGGTCGCGCCGGGCGAGGGCGGCGGCGCTTCCGCAGGGTGCCGACGGGGTCAACGACATCGCTCCGAAAGCCGTTCGTCCCGCGTGGGGATGGTCCACGGTGGCGAGCGCGAGGTAGCGTCCCCGCCGTGGATGATCGAAACGGGCTCGCGGTACCGCGGTCGTTGCAGGAAGCGTGTGACCCCAAGCGCCTGGCGCTGTTGGTCTACGACATGCAGGTCGGCATTCTGGGCCAGATCGGCGATCGGGACCGCGTCGTCGACCGGACCGTCGAGGTGGTCGAGGCCGCCCGCGCCGCCGGTGTGCGGACCTTCTTCCTGCGCCATGTGACCCTGCCCACCGCACTCATGGGCGTCTCCCAGCTCCGTATGTGGCGCAGCTGGCAGCGCGCCGAACGCGCGGCCGACGTCCTCTCCCCCTTCCCACCGGACGCCCCGCAGACCCAGCTCATCCCCGAGCTGCGCCCCACCGAGCACGAGGCGGTCCTCGACAAGATCACCATGTCCGCCTTCGAGGGCACCTGGCTCGACATCGCCCTGCGCGACTGTGGCATCACCACCGTCGCCGTCGTCGGCGTGGCCACCGAGATCGGCATCGAACCCACCGTCCGCCACGCCGCCGACCTCGGCTACCTCCCCGTCGTCATCACCGACGCCTGCGGCGCCGGCGACCCCGAAGCCGGCGAACGCTCCCTCGCCACCCTCCGCTTCGCCGGCGACGCGTTCCTGACGACAACGGAGGAGTTCCGCGAGGCGCTCGGGACGGGCTGATCTTTCGGCGGGCCCATGTCCCCGCATGCGCGGGGACCACCCCCGGCGCCGGCCGAGGACGGGAACACCCCCGCATGCGCGGGGACCACTTGATCACGGCGCCGGTGGTCAAGGGGGGCGGAACACCCCCGCATGCGCGGGGACCACCGGATCGGGGAGCTGATCTCCGTCAGCCACAGGGGACCACCCCCGCATGCGCGGGGACCACGTTTCGCCCTCCCACCACAGTGCCAGCACCGCGGGACCACCCCCGCATGCGCGGGGACCACGGGTTGCCGATCGCGAGGATGCGGCAGTCGGCGGGACCACCCCCGCATGCGCGGGGACCACGAACGCGCGCGGCGCCTTCCGGCGGTGGCGGGCGGGACCACCCCCGCATGCGCGGGGACCACCCACCAGTTCTGGAGGTACCGGACGACCTCCCGGGACCACCCCCGCATGCGCGGGGACCACCCCGCAGGTCAGCGTGAACCTGGCGCACCCCTCGGGACCACCCCCGCATGCGCGGGGACCACCGACGGCGCACGTTGACGCCGGAGATGCGGGAGGGAACACCCCCGCATGCGCGGGGACCACGTAGCTAGAAGGCAAGGGGGTTGAGTGGGAGAGGGACCACCCCCGCATGCGCGGGGACCACGGATCGGAACGGCCGCTGAACAGGATGCCGAGAGGACCACCCCCGCATGCGCGGGGACCACTGCTTCGGTGTCGACGACCCGGGCGACGCGTCGGGACCACCCCCGCATGCGCGGGGACCACATGTACCCCGTGGTGACGAGGTGGCTGATCGCGGGACCACCCCCGCATGCGCGGGGACCACTACCGCTCGTAAGCCTCCGCCGCCGCAGCACGGGGACCACCCCCGCATGCGCGGGGACCACGCCCTACTGGCCGCAGCCAACAAGTCCAGCGAGGGACCACCCCCGCATGCGCGGGGACCACCTGGTAGTCCATCACGCGGCTCCAGTCTGGGTGGGACCACCCCCGCATGCGCGGGGACCACAGCCGTCGTTCGGCCAGGGAGTCACCGAGGGCGGGACCACCCCCGCATGCGCGGGGACCACATGTTGCAGATCGCTACGCCCAGCACGCGGCAGGGACCACCCCCGCATGCGCGGGGACCACTGAGATCGCGCGATCAGTTAAAACGATGCATAGGGACCACCCCCGCATGCGCGGGGACCACGACCCGTGGCGACACCGTGGCGCAGACGGCGAGGGACCACCCCCGCATGCGCGGGGACCACCTGTGCCTGACTGCCGGGGTGGCCGGTGCACTGGGACCACCCCCGCATGCGCGGGGACCACTCGGCGCCGCCAGGCGGAAGGAACGGGGGCAAGGGACCACCCCCGCATGCGCGGGGACCACCCCAACACCGAGGCGATCGGGTCCTGGTTGGTGGGACCACCCCCGCATGCGCGGGGACCACATGCCGCCTCCGGGCGCGTCTCCGCCGTCCTCGGGACCACCCCCGCATGCGCGGGGACCACCTGCCAACCCCCCGACCGATCTGCACGAGAAGGGGACCACCCCCGCATGCGCGGGGACCACACCCCGCGGTCGGCCGGCCGGAGCTCCTTCGGGGGACCACCCCCGCATGCGCGGGGACCACACACCTACGCCTCCGCCTCCGGCGGGGGATCCGGGACCACCCCCGCATGCGCGGGGACCACAGAAGCTGACCTGCGGCTTTATGCGGCGAAGGTGCCGTTTTTACTTAGGATTGGAGATTCCGGCATAGCGGTCATTGGGTCCTCTCGGGTGGGTCCCCGGGTGGAGTCCGCCTGCACGCTACCGCTGCCCGAACCGGCGGCGTTTGGCGGCCTTGCTCCAGCCCTGTGGGGGTGGGGTGGGTTGGCGTGGGGTGTGGCTGTGCGGGGTGTTGGGCGCGGGGCGGTGGAGGAGGGTGAGGCCCTCGTGGTCGGTGGGGTGCCAGGCGTGGTTGTGGGTCTGGAAGGTGAATCCTTGCTCGTTGTCGGCCTGGTGGACGAGAAGGGCGCGGCCCTGGGCCGCGTATTGGCGGACTTCGGCCCAGAGGATGTCGCGGATGCGAGCTGAGGGTGAGCCGAGGAATACGCCGGGGGAGATCTCCAGAAGCCAGCGGGTGAGGAAGCCCCGAAGCCCGGCCGGACAGTTGGCGAGGATGATGACGGTCACCAGATGGGCTCGTCCCCGTAGTTGCGGCCGCCGGCCACCTGGGTGCCGCCGTCGGATTGCAGCATCATGCGGTCCTGTCCCTCCGCCGGCGCCTGAGTGGCGTCATAGCGCAGCAGATGTTTGATGTCCCGCACGCAGCGATCGAGTAGGCCGGTCTCGTTGACACGGTCGCGAAGGGCTCTGCGGGTGCGGGAGGCTACGTCTTCGTCGCCCGCAGCCGCCGCGTCGAACGCCGCCGGGATGGCCACCTCGGTCTTGTAAAGGTCGGCGATGTCCAGCACGAAGGACCGCTCGTTTCCGGAGTGGACGAATCCGAGCGCCGGTGAGCAGCCGAGTGCGGTGACGACGGCGTGGGCGATGCCGTACATGCACTGTGCGGCCGCGGTGATGGCCTGGTTGGGGGCATCGCCGGCCGAGAAGTCCTCGCGGTGGTACTCGCGGCGTCGCCAGGGCACGCCGGTGCGGGCCGACTCAAGCCGGTAGCAGTCTCTGAGGCGGCGGCCCTCCAAGCTCAGCAGCTGCTGGCGGGTGCGGCCGGCCGGGTCCTCGTCCGGGAAGCGCAGTCTGTACATGGCTCGGGCCACCTCCAACCGGGTGCGCGGGTTCGCCCAGGCCGTGGCCTGGGCTTCGACAAGGCCCGAGGAGCGGGTGAGGGCACGGCCGCCCGCATAGAAGCGCACCCCGTGCTCGC
The DNA here is from genome assembly GCF_029541745.1 of Streptomyces sp. LX-29. Lineage (NCBI taxonomy): Bacteria > Bacillati > Actinomycetota > Actinomycetes > Kitasatosporales > Streptomycetaceae > Streptomyces > Streptomyces sp. LX-29. Next base: position 6,902,327 of record NZ_CP089746.1, read on the forward strand.
CGACCCACGCCACGCCTGCCCCGCACTCGCCGAGGAGAGACATGGCCTGGTGGGACATCTGTGTACCGGGTCCCAGGAGGAGCGTTCCGATGGTGGCGGACGGAATGTGGGTCACACCGTCGGCATCTGTGGCGGTGATGGCGTTGTCGTCGCGCTGTACCTTGCAGCGTTCCAGGTAGAGGAAGGAGGTCCGGTCCCCGACTCGGGTGAGTTCGCGGGGCGTCGACACGCTCCGGCGGCTGACGGTGCTCATCGCCTCACCGCACCGGGGCCAGGGTCATCAGGCCGCAGCCATACGCCCTCGCCTTGCCCAGGCCCTGGGTGAGGGTGCGGCGGAAGAGAGCGAGGTCGGCGATGCGTAGGCGGCCGTCGAAGGTGACCCTAGTGAGGCGGACGTCGTTTCGGGAGTGGGCGGCCGGGGGGCGGCGGAACTGGAGCGGGAGCTGGTCGCGCACGATCAGCTCGTGTTCGTCGCCGTACTCGGTCGACCGACGTTCCGGGGGTTTGCGTACCACCTCGAAGCCCGCCTTCTCCTGCTGCTGCAGCAACCACCGCAACTGGTGCCGGGGCGTCCGGTGCGCCACCCGCTTCGTGGGGGCGTCAGGCGCGGCATCCGGCCTACGGATGTGGTGCACCGGGTTGGCCGTGAGCCGGAAGCCCCAGGTGTCCCCTTCAGCGAGGGCGTTCAGGAAATCGCCGTAGGCGAAGGACGTCCAGCCCGGCGTGTCCAGAGTGGGCCAGCCCGCCTGCTCGACCAGATGGGTGAGATCGGGGCGGGTGGGGCTGACGATGAACAGGTCAGTCTCCGCCTGTCGGCCACGGTCGACGCGCCACAGTACCCGGGGTCCCTGGCTGTCCCTGGGCGGCAGGTCCGGGAATCCCATGTTCACGGCGCCGTGCATCAGATGGGGAGAACCGAGCAGTCGGCGGGCACCCGAACGGCCGGTGTTGATGCGGAATCGGGTCAGGAACATCAGGTCGACCTCGGGGGAGAATCTGCTGCCGGGGAAGTGGGCTTCGCGGACGTCCCGGATTCGGGAGGCGGGCCGGCGGTCTGTGCCGCGACCGCGAGTACCTCGGTCGGGTCGTGGGGTGGCATGGACGCAGACTCCGGAGTGGGTACGGCGGTCTGCCCCCCGCGGACCCCGCGCAGCCCGTACCGGCGGTGACGTGGATCGAAGCTCAACGGGGTGTCGCGCAACGAGAAGTCGGGAGTGCTGGACGGGGGGCAGTCGATCAGGAGGTCCAGCGTCTCCGTTCCGCCTGTCCCGCCCTCCCGTTCCGCCTCCCGCTTCAGCCGCCGCACGTACCAGCCGGACGCCTGCCACGGGGCCCCGCGCAGGGCCTCCTCCAACGAGGTGTCCTGCGGCGGCCCCATGGCGATCTGCCGCGACGGTGGGCAGGAGCGCCGGCCCAGATAGGGGAGGAAGTGGGGTTCGAGCAGGGCGTCGTGCAGCAACTGGAGCAGCGGTCGATCACCTTCCACCCCCGCGACGAACACCGCGTCCGCGAGGTAGAAGCGCTCCGACAGCGGCATGGCCTTGCCCGAATCGGCGTGGTGTGCCGTCTGGAAGTCCCGCAGCCGCGAACCAGGCTGGTCGATGCGCACGCCGAACCGCAGTGCCACCAGGTCCGAGAGGTCCGCCTCCCGCGTACGGCCCAGCGCGGCGGCGAGCAGGCCGATCACGCCACTCTTCGTCGGAGCGTTCTCGGTGCTCCGGCGGGTGAAGCGGGCGGCGGATCCCCAGGACTGGAGCGGCCCGGCGAGCCGCAGCAACAGGGCGCTCATGCGCCGGGCTCCAGCCGTGCCGCTACGGCGGCCTCCACGTCCTTCACCAGACCCGCCAGTGTCACCTCGACACCGAGCTCGGCCAGCGCCCTGGTCTCCTCGCCGACACGGAAGACCCAGGTCTGTTCACCGTCGGACACCCCGTACTGCTGCTCCAGGCTTGTGGCGTGCTCTGCGAGCTTCTTGCAGGCGCCTCTCAGGAATCCGCCCTCGTCCTCCTTGCGTACCGGCTCCTCGAAGGCGCCGACGAAGCTGACCGGTCGTCGGGTGCGGAGCTTGACGACCACCGCGGCCGGTAGCGTGTGGTTTCCGAAAGTGTTGATCTTGCCCGTCGGGAGTGAGGTGATGAAGCCCTCCAGAAACGCGCCTACCGCCTTCTGAGTCGGTGTCGACGGCGACTCGTCATTCCTCAACCCCACCCCGAGATTGCCGTGGAGTTCGTTCACGTCCACGGCCGCATAGCGGTAGAGCGTCGCGGAGTTGAAATCGATGGAACCGATCATCCCCGCGCCGGTCTCGTCGTCGGAATTCCGGTCGTCAACGGCCGTGAAGTAGTCGGACTCGATCTCGGAGACATGCACACCGATCGCGTGCGCGACCTGCGTGGCCGCCTCGACATTCAGGTCCGCGGAGTCGGCGACCATTCGACCGAAGAGCGCGATGTCCACCGAGTGCCGGGTGTCGACGGCCTGCCGGGCCTTCGCCTTGTTCTCCTTGTCCTTCCAGTACTTCTGGAGAGACGCTACGGAACCGCCGGCGCTGCCCTCCACGGTAAGAGCGGCCAGTGCATCTAGCTGACGCCTGCTCAGGAACATCAGATATGCGGACTCTGGCGTGACTTTGTCCTCGTTGCCACCGTCGTCCTGAGCGGTCTTCGTCTTCCGTTTGGGCGCCTCGATCTTGCTGCCGGTCGCCGTCTTCATGGTCTCGACCGCCAGCTCGATCGCGCTGGCAGGTGCCAGCGACGGATCCAGGGCGACGATGCGCTCGGCCAGCGCCTCGGCGACCCTCTTCGTCCGCACCCCCAATTCGGACGAGGGCAGTAGTTCCTCGAACGCCTTCCGGGTGGCGCGCTTCCACGCCTGACTGGAGACCCGCGCCCGCCGCACGCCGCCGTACAGCGCCGATTTGGGAGTGCCCGTGTCGTCCCGGTTCAGATTGCTCGGCGGGACGGTCTGCAAGATGTGGATGTCGAGGATGGTTCGCGTCACCGGGTTTCCGTTTCCTTTTCCTTGTCGTGCCGAAGCGGGGAGAGGAGTGAAGGCGGCGTCAGGATGGGGTGGGGCGCTTCTCGGCATAGGCCAGATGGAACTCTCGGCCCCATTCGCGGCGGACCGCGGACCGTTCGTTCTCGTTCTGCCATCTGACGAGCTGGTCGGCGAGACGTCCGTAATCCAGTGGAATCCGCGCCGTGCGCAGCAGAAGCACCATTTCCCGCAGCCGGGTGCCCAGCGACTCGAGCGACGTCGCCGTGCCGATCCGCACGAAGCGCTTGCGGAGCGTCTCGCTCAGCTCGTCCTCCAGGCGGGCTTCGGAGTTTCCCGAGTCGGCGGCTGGAGCGGTGAGACGTCGGACGGCGCGGCCCAGGGGCCACCCGGATTCGTACATATCGGCGTCCCGGGTGGACTGCTGGTGCAGGGCCCAGAGGGTTACCGCGAGATGGACGGCCTGCTCCTCGGCCCGCAGCTGTCGCTCGGCCGGGGGGAAGGGTGCCGCCTTCCCTTCCTGCTCCGCCTCGGCGGCCTGCTGGTCCCTGAGGTGGATGAGGTCGTCCAGGCCGTCGTCGATGCCCCAGGTGGTGGGGGAGTCGTGAGCGAGCCGTCCCACGCTACGGCGCAGTTGGGCCACGGTCGCGACAGCGGCCGCAGTGTCCCTGCGGTATCCGCCTTGAAGTCGCTTGAGGCAACGGGCGGTGGCGCGTCCGGCAAGGGGCTGGGGATGGTGACCGCCGGTCGTTCGGTCGGCTCCCTTGGAGGATGGTGTGCTGGTGGTCATCAGGCGACCTCCGGTCCGTTGTCGTCGTCGGTGGCCGAGCCCTCCGGCCGTGGGGCGGCTGCCGAGGGAAGTACCTGGTTCAGGCGCCGACGGAACCAGAGCTCGGCGCGGGCGTCGTCGACCCAGCGTTTGCCGATGCCGGGGACGTCGGCGATGCGCCCTTCGGACGCGGTCGGCCCGGCCGAGTCGAGCAGGCTCCGGCTGAGCCAGAGCACCCGGCGGCGGACGACGGCCTGCCAGGCCCGGCGCGCCGCCTGAGGGTCGGAATGTGTGGCCAGTTCGGCCAACCACCTCCGGTACGGACCGTCGAGCTCCCCGTATCCGAGATCGCGGGCGGCGCCCGTGGCGGGGGCCGGGTCGGAACCTGCGGCCCGGGCCAGGTTCCCGGCGAGGTGGCCGAGGGCGGCCACGGCCTGCTCGGCGTCGTTCACGGCGTCGACGGCTGTGTCGCCGTAGAGGACGTGCTCCTGGTGCAGCAGCACCATGGGAAAGACCACGGCGTCGTCCACGATCTCGTCCACGACGGACTGCTGGGTGCCGTACGCGGCGCCGACGATCCGCACGCGGATCAGCGAACGCGGGTCGAGCTCCCCCTCCGTGGTGAGCATCGAGAACCACCTGACGATCCCGGACGGAAGGGTGTGGGGTGCCTCCCGGCCGGCTGGGTCGTCGGTCGCGGCACGGCGCGCGGGCAGGAGGGAGGCCAGCCCGCGCCAGGCGGCCCGGCTCGGGTCGTGCTGCCGCGGCAGATAGACCAACCGGCGGCCCTGTTTCTTCTCCTGGGCGGGGCTGCGCCGCCACCCCGACATGGGCTCCAGCTTCCACGGGGCGTGCGCGGTGAGCGGGTCCCCGTAGCCGAGGACGACACCGGTCACCGCTCCGCCCTGGGCGTGCAGGCGGACGCGCCGGGACTGCCAGGTGTAGAGGTCGCGCAGCCCGGTCGGCCGGCGGGCGCCCGGCGCGTCCTCGGACGGCCCCGGCCCGAAGGGAGGACGTCGCCAGGCAGGCAGGTCCGCACCATCGACCGACGCCCTGCCGGCGGCCGCGTCCACGATGCCCTCGTCGAGAGCGACAAGGTTCAGCAGCAGCGTCTCGCGCAGGTTGGCTCCCTCGGCGAAGACCCCGCCCAGATTGCCGGCGGACCCCACACCGAGCGGGTAGACCTTCCCTGCCTTCGCGCGGTCGTCACCCGCCATCCCCGACTTGATGCCGGAGGGGTCGTAGGCGTGCGTGTGCACCAGCCAACGGGCCGCCTCCGCATACGACAGCCGGTCCACACCCGGGCGGCGCATGGCGAAGAACGGGTCGCCGTTCGGGACGTCGGCGACGATGCGGTTGAGCGAGGCTACCTCGTCCTTCTCCGTACGCAGGTCCGCCACCTGGAAGAACGGCTGTTTCGCGTGCAGCAGGTCGAAGTGGTCGCGGTGGGTGTCGAGATAGTCGGCTACGGGGGCGAACGGATCGACCGACAGCCACAGTTCGCTCCACTCCTCCACGTCCGTGGGACCGTCGAGCGCGTCGTACAGGATCGCCAGCAGCAGCCGCAGTAGAGCGAATTCCTGGGTGGGGAGATCCCCCACCAGCCGCCGTAGATCACGGGCCTGGGCGAAGACCTCGCGCAGTGAGAGCTCCTCCGTGCGGCCGTCGAGCCGCTGAACCGGCAGCCAGGGCGAGGAGACGAGATCGAAGGAAGGCGGTGGAGGAGGGGGCGGAGGCGGCAACGGACTCACTTCCTCCGTAGGGGGTGACTCGACAACATGAGGAGTTCCGGAGGGGGTGGGGCTAATCGCCGTCCGCTCACGTTCCTCGTCTCCCTCTCTTGTCGACGCCGACGATGCCGGCGGGGTCGCGGGCGCGCCGGCGGACGACACACGCAGTCCGTCGGCGCTGCTGTACCTGAGAACGAAGCCTGACAGACGGGTCTGACAATCCTCGTCAAGGACGAGCAGTAACTCGCCTGCCAGCCAAGGGCATTCCTTGACCTGCCAGGCCGGCACCATGAAGCGCTCCAGCTCGGCGATGGTCCGGTCGATCACCCAGGGCTTGGCGAACTGCCACGGAAGGGTGATCGCACTCGCGGCGACGGCTTCGGCGGCGCGTCGCTCCGGTGGAAAGTCCCTGGAGAGCTCCAGCCCGCCCCGTCCGCCGTCGAGCCACGGCACGGTGGTCAACCGACCGTCCCGCAGCCGCCGCACGACCAGGACCTCCAAGCCCTCGTCGCCGTCCCGCACCTGGGCGCGCCCGGCCCGACTGTCGTCCACGTCCCCGGCCCCGGCCCCCAGCCACCCGTACACTGGCCGTCCCGCGCGGCGTACTGGTCCCAGGAGGAACGCCTCGGCTCTCTCCTGCTTCTCGGCGAGGAACCTCATATGGTCGTCGTGGGCGGTGCGCATCGCGCCGGCCCAGTTCTCCGGTCCGACGTCGCCGTCCCCGTAGGCCGCCTGCACCAGCGGGCTGATGTGGTCGGGGAGCACCAGCGAGAGCCCGTCCAGATGCGGGCCCAGCACGGCGAGCGCCCGCAGGAGCGGAAAAGATCGATAGACGGCGAGGGATCCACGCACGGGATGCGGCGGCTCCCCCTCCGCCTGCCAGTCCTCCACGCCGGTCACCAGGCAGCGGGCGCGCGACAGCCGTTCGGGCCGTTGACGCGGATGCCGATGGAGCCGACCCATCCGCTGGAGGAGCAGATCGACGGGCGCCAGGTCGGTGACGAGGAGGTCGAAATCGATATCGAGCGACTGTTCGACCACCTGGCTGGCCACCACCACGTGCGGCCCGGCCGGTCGGACTCCGTGCCGGCCGAAGCTCTCCCGTAGCCGGGCGTCGTTGGCCGCGCGATCGGCGGCCAGGAACCGGGAGTGGGCGACGGTCACGGCGCCGTCCCCGAACCGCTCCCGCAGCACGTCGGCCGCTTCCAGCACCCGGTCGACGGTGTTGCGTACGACCAACGCACAGCCGCCGTCGGCCAGCTCCGACTCCAACCGGTCCGCGAGCAGGGCGAGGTCATCGCCCAGACGCTCCAGGGCGATCTCCGTGCGTCGACCGGAGGCGGCCGCCGGGCGTGCGGTACGCGCAGGTGCACTGGGCGCCACGGCCGTGATCAGTGGATAGGTGTCATCCGGTATGTCGTCCGTCAGGGCTTCCGGCTCCGAGCGGCCCGAGTAGGCGGCGGCCAGCGCGCGCCTCCGGTCCGCCGGAAGGGTCGCGGAGAGCAGCACCACCGGTACGCGGTATGCGGCGAGCCACTCCAGTACCCGGTCCAGGTATCGGTTCATATAGGCGTCGTATGCGTGGACCTCGTCGATGATGACCACCTTGCCCGCCACGGCCAGGTGCCGCAGTGCCAGATGGCGGCTCTTGAGCCCGGCGAACAGCACCTGGTCGATCGTCCCCACCGCGAACGAGGCGAGCAGCGTCTTCTTTCGGCCGCGCAGCCACTGGTGGGCGTGCAGCCCGGAGGGCTGCGGCCGCAGAGTCTGCGCCCCACTCACCCTTTCCGGGAACTCCGGCTCCACGGCGGCGATGGTGCGGCGACTCGATTGCAGCATGCCCGCCCATAGGTCGTTGAGCGCGGACTTGGCGTGCGCCAGCGCGACGGACCGCGGGCCGTCGTGGGGCAGATGCTCCAGCCAGCCGAGGAGGCGAGGGAACATCGCATCGCTCGTCGCCCGGGTGGGCAGCGCGACCAGGCAGCCGCCGGCCCCCGTTCTGGCGGCCAGGACCTCCGCCGCGGCGAACGCGGCCTCGGTCTTGCCTTCCCCCATGGGCGCCTCGATCATCAGCAGCCCGGCGGTCGGCATGGACCGAGCCATACGTACGGCCTCGGCCTGAACCGGTCTGATCTCCGCGCCCTCGGGCAGGTCGAAACGCTCCGCGAACAGTGCCTCGGCCGACTGCTCGGGCTGCTGGGGCGCCCAGGGTCCCGGCAGGTCCAGCCCCTGCCACGCCGCCCGTAACCGCCGTGCCTCGCCGACCGGCCCGGCGGGCTGCCAGGAGTCCGGGTCGTACGGGAACAGCTCGGGAGCGCTGGCGACCCAGTCCGACAGGATGACGATCGCCGTGAGCAGCACCTGCACCGTCTGCGGCAGCCGCACCGCCCCCCAGGCCGACAACCGCTCACTCACGCCCGCGAGTTCGGCGCAGCCATCCATCAACTCGTACTGGACGTTGCGCCAGAGCTCCTCGCTCGGTCCCGGGTGTCGCAACAGCCTCGGTCGAAGCTGGAGGTCATGGATCTGCTGATGCTCCGGCGGTGTGCCGTGGTGCCCACCCGCCACCACCGCGAACTGCCCGGACGCCCGGGCGCTCATCCCGTGCCGCTCCGCGAGCCACTCCTGAAGGAGGAGTTGACCCGCGAGTCCGTGCGGCGCCAGCCGTCGATCCTGGCCGTACTCTGTGGCGGAGAGCATGTCGAGGCCGGCGGCGCGCATGTGGTCGGCCAGCGCGGGCACCTGGCAGGAGAATGCCGGGCTGGCCTTGCCGGCGTCATGAATGCCGGCGAGGAAGACCACGAGCCGTCGTGCGTCGTCGTCGCCCTCCGGAAGCGCCCCGGCTATGTGTGCCTTGACGCTCCCGGGTACCCAGTCGTCCCACAGCTTCCCGGCCACGGCCGCGCTGTCGGCCATGTGCCGCCACAGAGGCAGCCAGTCGCCGCTTGCGCGATCGCTCTTCGCCCAGGCCGTCCGGGCGGCCTGGGGCAAGTGAGCAAAGGAGGGCTCGCCTGTGGGAGGTCCTGCATGCATGGAGTTATCAGACATGCCTGCGCCCTCCCTGGGCGCTGTATGCCGAAAGAGGAGAGGAAGGGGAGGGTGAGGTGATAAGTGGGGCGTACGCCCGGTGTCGGGGCATGAACCGGCACCGGCTGTGCCCGTCAGGCGCTGAGACCCCGTGTTGTTCGTACCAGCATCAGGATCATGATCACCACGCTGCCGCACGCGCATGGTGCCCAGGTGGCCGATCCGAGCCGTTCGGGTGCCCCTCACACCCCCCAGATCCCCCGGTACGCCTCCCGGTAGCCCGGGGGGTCCCAGGTCGAGAGGCCGCGGCTGTTGGCGGCGGTGGAGACGTGGACCGGGGCTACGTAGTCGCTGGCGGGGCGGTCGGAGAAGGCGCGGTTGAACTCGTCGACGATCTGCCAGCCCTGGGCGGAGAGGGGCTCGGGGACGGTGGCGGTCTGGAACTGGCCGCTGTTGATGCGCTGGAAGGCGGAGGGGTCGCCGTCGCCGGCGCCGATGTTGTAGGGGGGATCGGCGCCCTTCTTGCGGGCGGCGCGGAAGGCCGGGGCGGCGTCGGCGAAGTAGACGTCGTTGATGGCGACGGAGTGGCTCCAGGTGTCGGGGAAGCGGGACAGCAGCGACGAGACCTCCTGCGGGGTGCGGGTGCTGGAGTCGGAGAGCGGGATGTTCTCCTCCGTGAGGAGCCGCACGCTGGAGCAGGTGGCGAGCTCGTCCTTGATCAGGTCGGACTTGTAGCGGGCGAACGGGATCGAGGCGTCCGTGAACACCACCACGCCGGCGTGGCCGTGGGAGTTCGCGATGATCCAGTCGGCGCTGATCCTGGCGACGTCCTCGACCCGGGTGGTGATGTTGCTGAACAGCTCGGGGTCCTCGCTCGGGCCGGGGGAGTCGACCGCGTGCCAGCCGACGAGCGGGATGTCGGCCTCGTTGGCCCGGGCGACCTGCTGAGCAGTCAGCTTGGGGTCGAAGCCGCCGATGACGATGCCGTCGGGGCGGAGGGCGATGGCCTGGCCGAAGGCGGCCTGGATGCCGGCGGGGGTGCCCTGGCCGTCGATCACCCTGACGTTCCAGCCGATGGCCTTGGCGGCCTCCCGGACGCCCTGGGCGGCGCCCGCGACGCCGGGGTTGGTCATGGACTGGGCGACGAAGACGAGGTCCTTGTCGGGGACCGCGCGGGGGCCGGTGCGCGGTCCGCTCCACTCGGGGTCGGACTTCTCGGCCTGCCGCACGGCGGCCCCGGCCCTGGCGAGGGTCTCGGGGCAGCCGGGCGTGTCCGGAGCGGTGGGGGAGGAGGCGGCCCCCGTCGACGAGCCGCGTTCGCAGCCGACGAGGATGGCGCCGGGCACGAGGGTCAGGGCCGCCGCCATCGCCAGCGCGGCGGTGCGTCTCGCGGGCGCCGGGCGTTTCACGGGGTGGCTCCCGGGGTGGCCCCGGGTACGTCGCGCAAGGCCGGGCGCGGCTCCGCTCTCCGGAGCCGCAGCTGGCGGCGCGCGGCGTAGCCCGCCAGGCCCACGGCGATGAGCAGGGTGGTGCCGTTGAACAGCGGGGTGACCCAGAACTGGGCGCCGAGCTGGCCGATGCCGGCGAGGCCGATGGCCAGGATGGTGACGGCGACGAGCGTGCCCAGGGCGTTGGCGCGGCCCGGCCGGATGGCGGTGGAGCCGAGGAGGGCTCCGACGAAGGCGGGCAGCAGGTAGTCGATGCCGACGCTGGGGTTGCCGATCCGCTGCTGCGCGGCGAGCAGCACCCCCGCGATGCCGACCACCAGGCCGGAGCCGACGAAGGCGTAGACGATGTAGCGGCGGGACGGGATGCCGACCAGGTCGGCGGTGCGGGAGCTGGAGCCGATGACGTACAGGTAGCGGCCCAGTGGGAGGCGCTCCAGGACCAGCCACAGCACCGCGGTGAGGGCGAGTACGTAGAAGGCGGAGACCGGAAGGCCGAGGAAGCGGGAGTCGTACAGGTCGGTGAAGCCGGTCGGCAGGCCGTCCGGGCCCGGCACGATCCGGGCCCCGCCGGTGATCCAGCCGGTGAAGGCGTACATGATGCTGCCGGTGCCCAGGGTGGCGATGAAGGAGTCGATCCGCGCGAACTCCACCACGACGCCGTTGAAGGCGCCGACGACCCCCCCGCCGATGATCACCACCAGGCAGGCCAGCGGCCAGGGCCACTCCCCGTCGACGATCAGCCACATCGTCAGGACGTGCGCCAGGCCCAGGCCGTAGCCGATGGACAGGTCGAACTTGCCGGTGACGATGGGGATCATCGCGCCGAGCGCCAGCATGGCGGTGATCGACTGGTTGGACAGGATGGCGGAGATGTTGTCCAGCGTCGGGAAGGTGTCCGGCAGCGCGAGGGAGAAGGCCGCGAAGGCCAGGACGGTCAGGACCAGCAGGCCGTAGGCGCCGACGAGATGGCCGAAGCGTCGGCTCGGCGGGGTGCGGGGCGGGCTGGTCGTCATGCCTGCGTCCAGGTGAGGGGCGGCATGGCCGAGGCGGTGCGGGCGAGCTCGGTGACCGTGAGGGCCTCGTCGCTCAGCTCCGCGGTCACCGTTCCGCGGACGAAGACCAGGGCCCGGTGACATACCTGAGCGACCTCCTCGAAGTCGGTGGAGATGAGCAGCACGGCGAGCCCCTCGGTCAGCGCGTTGTGGAGCAGCCGGTAGATCGCGGCCTTGGCACCGACGTCGACGCCGGCGGTCGGCTCCTCGAGGATCAGCAGCCGTCGGCTCATCCGCAGCCACCGGCCGATCATGATCTTCTGCTGGTTTCCCCCGGAGAGCGTGGCGATCGGCACCTCGCTGTCGCGTGGTCGCACCGAGAACCGGTCGATCAGGGCGGTGGCCTCGGCGCGCTCGCGCCGGGGGCTGATCCAGCGGGCCGCGGGCCGCCCGCCCGCCCGCAGGTTGGCCAGCAGGTTCTCTCGCACCGTCAGCTCGGGGGCACAGCCCTCCTCCTGACGGTTGCTGGTCACGAAGCCGACGCCGGCGTCGACGGCGTCGACCACGCGGCCCGGCCGGTACGGGCGGCCGTCGAGCAGGGCGTGTCCGTCGAGGAGGGGCTGGGAGCCGGCCAGCGCGCGGCCCAGCTCCATGTGCCCGGCGCCGGTGAGGCCGACCATGCCGAGGATCTCCCCGGCGCGCAGCTCCAGGTCGACCGGCCCGGCGCTCTCGGTCCGCGCGCCCTCCACGCTCAGTACGACGGGGCGGGACGAGGGCTCCGGCATGGTGCTGGCGTAGGCGCTCATGGCGTGCGCGGGCAGCAACCCGTGCGGTTCGTGGCCCACGATGTCGTACACCAGTTGGGTGAATCCGTAGCCGGCGAGCGGGCCCTGGCTGATCAGGCGGCCGTCGCGCAGCACCGCGAAGGAGTCGGCCACCTTGTACACCTCGTCCAGCCGGTGGGTGACGAAGACGACGGCGTGCCCCTCGTCGCGCAGGGTGTGCAGCACCTCGAAGAGCCGGGCGCAGTCCGCGGCCGGCAGGCTGGCGGTGGGCTCGTCCAGGACGATGACGTCGGCCTGGGCGGACAGCGCGCGGGCGATGGCCACCAGGGAGCGTTCGGCGCGGGTGAGGGTGGCGACGGGGGTGTCCGGGTCCAGGTGCGCGGCGACGGTGGCCAGGGCCGCGGTGCCCTGGGCGCGGATGTCGCGCCAGGACAGCAGCCCCGCGCGGCGCGGGTAGCCGGCCCCCAGGGCGATGTTCTCGCCGACGCTCATCCAGTCCACCAGCCCCAGGTCCTGATGGATGAAGGACATCCGGCGGGAGGCCGCCTCGCTGCCGAGCGGGTGGCCGGCGACGGTCACCTCGCCCTCGTCCGCGTGGTGCACGCCCGCCAGCACCTTGATGAGGGTCGACTTTCCGGCGCCGTTGGGGCCGAGCAGGGCGAGCACGCTGCCGGGGCGGATGTCGAGGTCCACCGTGTCCAGCGCGAGTGTGCCGCCGAACCGCTTGCTGAGACCGTGTATGCGGACGAGGGGCGCGGGGCCGTGGCCGGGGGGAGCGGGGGCGTCGGGAGCGTCATGCACGGACTTCACGGACTTCTCCGGGGGTCGGCCTCTTGGTCCTCCCCCGCACCTCCGCCATGCTAAGGCCCCTTTCCGCTTCGACGCCGGATGGGCGATCTCAGATCGCGGGTATGTCGTCGAACCGTGGTCCGGCGAACGCGGGGATTCCGCCGGGCACGTCCAGGGAGCACTCGGCCCAGATCACCTTGCCGGCGGCGGTGTAGCGGGTGCCCCACGCCTGGGCGAGCTGGGCGACGAGGAACAGCCCACGGCCGCCCTCGTCGGTCGTCGCGGCGTGGCGCAGATGCGGGGCGGTGCTGCTGCCGTCGGAGACCTCGCAGGTCAGCGTGCGGTCGTAGAGCAGGCGCACGCCGATGGGGCCGCTGCCGTAGCGGATGGCGTTGGTGACGAGCTCGCTGAGCAGCAGTTCGGTGGCGAAGGTGAGCTCATCCAGCCCCCATTCGGTCAGTCGGCGGGTGACGGCGGCGCGGATCTCGGAGACGAGCGCCGGGTCGGCGGGCAGCTCCCAGGTGGCGATCCGGAGCGGGTCGAGGACGTGGGTACGGGCGACGAGGAGGGCGATGTCGTCGGTGGGGTGTTCGGGCACCACCGACTGGAGGACGGCCTGGCAGGTGTCCTCGGGCGGGCGGCTGGGGTGGGCCAGCACCTGCCGCAGCTGGTCGAAGGCGGTGTCGAAGTCGCGTCGGCGGTCCTCGATGAGCCCGTCCGTGTAGAGGACCAGCTGGCTGCCCTCGGGGAGGTGGAACTCGGCGGTCTCGAACGGCAGACCGCCCAGGCCCAGCGGCGGACCGGCGGGCAGGTCGGGGAAGGTGACGGTGCCGTCGGGGCCGACCAGGGCCGGCGGCGGGTGGCCGGCCCGCGCCATGGTGCACTGCTGCGAGGTGGGGTCGTAGATGGCGTACAGACAGGTCGCGCCGATGATGCCGGTGCTGGTCGGGTCCTCCTCCACACCGCTCTCGTCCCGGTCCAGACGGCCCACCAGGTTGTCGAGGTGGGTCAGGACCTCGTCCGGGGGCAGATCCAGCTCGGCGAAGTTGTGCGCGGCGGTGCGCAGCCGGCCCATGGTGGCGGCGGCGTGCAACCCGTGGCCGACGACGTCGCCGACGACGAGGGCGACGCGGGTGCTGGAGAGGGGGATGACGTCGAACCAGTCGCCGCCGACCCCGGACTCGGCCGGCATGTAGCGGTGGGCTATCTCGACGGCGTTCTGTTCGGGGAAGCCGTGCGGCAGCAGGCTGCGCTGCAGGGCGAGCACCATGCTGTGCTCGCGGGTGTAACGGCGGGCGTTGTCCACGCAGATGGCGGCGCGGGTCGCCAGCTCCTGCGCCAGGGCGCGGTCGTCGTCCCCGTACGGGGAGGGATCCCGGGACCGGTAGAAGCCGGCCACGCCGAGGACGATGCCGCGAGCGAGGAGGGGGACGGTGATGAGGGAGTGGACGTTGTGCGCCAGCAGGCGCTGGGCGTGCGCGGGGTCCTGGAGCAGCCAGCCCGTCGCGGCCCGCAGATCGGGTTCGAGTACGGGCTGTCCGCTGGTCAGACAGCGGATGTGGGGCGTGCTGGGGCGCAGGTCCACCCGCCCGCCGGCCGGGTAGAAGGGGCAGTCGTCACGGATGCCGTGGACGACGGTGCGGTAGAGGTCGACGCGCGGGTCGGTCGGCTCCTCGCCGCGCAGCACCGCCTCGGGGAGATCGATGGTGACGAAGTCGGCCAGGCGGGGGACGGCCATCTCGGCGAGCTCCCGGGTCGTGCGGGTCACGTCCAGGGTGGTGCCGATCCGGGTGCTGGCCTCGGACAGCAGCTCCAGGCGGCGCCGGGCCGCCACGGCGTACTGCCCCACCCCCGGCTCGCCCACCAGCACCAGTCCGCTGGTCGCGCCGTCGCCGGCGCCCTCGCGGTCGGCCGCCCCCTCGCGGTGGGTGAGGTCCGGACCGTAGGCGACGCCTTCGCCGTCCCGCGGGGCCGGGGGCGCCGCCCCACCGACGGCCCGGCCCGGCTCCGGACCGCCCGGAGTCGGCCCTCGGGGCGGCGGGGCGGCGGTGACGGTCTCGGCGGAAGGAGGCACGGGCGTGGCGGCGACGACGGCGGCACCGATGGCGGTGGCCCGGCTCGCCGGCCTGTCCGGAAGCCCGCCGGGCAGGGTGGGCCAGGGGGAGGGGGCGAGCTGTGCCGGGGCGTGCGGCGGGCCGGGAGCGGCCTTGGGCTGGACGACGGTCAGGCATTGCTGCCGGGACGGCAGAAGTGCCTCGATGACGAGGCCCTCGACTCCGGAGGCGCTGCGCACCGGCCGGCTCAGCAGGGTGATCCGGCGGCCGCCGGGCAGTGGCACCTCGACGGCGGCGCGCTGCGCCGAGGCGATCAGATCTGCCGCCTTCTCCTTGAGGATCATCTGATCGCGCCAGTCCAGTCCGCTGTCGGCGAGATCGGCCGGCAGACCGTTGCTCGCGGCCTCGCCGAGGAACACCTGGCTCCGGGCGTCGAGGTACGCCTGCAACAGGGCCCGCTCGCGCGCCGAACTCTGCTCCAGCAGCCGCCGTTCGATGGCGCCGGCGGCTCTGCGGATCACGGTGTCCAGCCCCGGGTCGATGTCGGCGTACGGATAGCCGAAGCACAGCACGCCCTCGATCCGCCCGCTGAGCAGGTCCCGCACCGGAATCGCCGAGCAGGCGTTCGACTGGGAGCGCTCGGCGAAGTGCTCGGCGCCGTAGACGTTGACCAACTGCCGCTCCGCGAGAGCCAGGCCGATGCCGTTGGTGCCGCCGAACTCCTCGGCGAACACGAACCCGGGGACGCTCTGGATCGGGGCCAGATGTCTGACCAGGGACGGTTCGCCGAACCGGCGTTGCAGCACGGCCCCACGCCCGTCGGCGAGGGACACGTTCATGCTCCTGCCGTTGAACAGGGACTGCAGCCGTGCCATGACGGGCCCGGCCGCGCGCACCAGCCTTCCGTCGAGGTCCAGGTCGGCGCGGAAGGGCAGCTCGCATCCCTCCGGGGTGAGCCCCAGGGACACGGAGCGCTGCCACGAGCTGATGATGGGGTTGCGCACGGCCCCCTCGACCTGGTCGAGCGCCTCACCCCGAAGGAACAGGTCGCGGGCGCGCACGGGACCGAGCTCAGCTGCCACGAGCCCCATCCCCTTCACATCCCGCCACCGGCGTACGACACCATGGCCCCTCGTCCAGCGGAGAAGCCGCACCGTTCGTCCAAGTTTATAACTTTGATGACATGGCGGCATGAGTCGGTCAGAGCCGCGCGTGACCATCGGGTCGGTGACGTACGGTGACGAATGGGGCCCGAACGGGGTGCGAACGGGGACGCGCGGTGACGGGCCGGTGTGGGCCCGCGGGGGTACCGGACCGGTCCGTGGCCACGTCGTCACAGCATCGCGACCGGATTGACGGGTGAGCCGGTGCCGCCGGGGATGTTCAGCGGGGCCACACAGAGCAGGAACTCATAGCGCTCCGCGGCCGCGCAGGCGGCCGACACCCCCTCCAGGTCGAGGTTGTCCAGCAGGGGTACGCCCATCGCGACGACCGCGAGCGCGTGCACCGGCGAGTGCACCCCGTCGACGGGCGAGGGGCGCACGTCGCTGTCGCCGTCGCCGCCGAGCAGGGCGATGCCTCGCTCGGCCAGCAGCGGTACGGCGTCCACGTGGAAGCCCGCGCTCGCCGTGTCGGGGTCCCAGGGGCCCAGCTCCGTCCGGCGGCGTAGCTGGCCGGAGCGCAGCAGCACCGCGTCGCCCCCGCCGATCCGCACCCCGAGGGCGTTCTCCGCCGCGACGATGTCCGCCGCGCGCACGGCCCGGCCCGGCTCCAGCCAGGCGCAGCCGAGAACGGCGGGCAGGTCGAGCAGCACGCCCCGGGTGACCAGCGGCCCGAGGGCCGCGACGGAGCCGAAGCGGGCGCCGCCGGCACCGACCAGTTCGCCCGCCGCGCCGCCCTCGTAGAGCCGCCCCCGGTACGCGACGTGCGCCAGGGCGTCCAGATGGGTGACCCCCTTGCCGTGGTAGTCGGCGCCGATGAAGTCCTTGTGGGTGGCGGGCTCGGGCGGCTCCACGTCGCCGAGGTCGGCCATGTAGTGCAGGGCGGGCCTGCGGTTGTCCGGCCCGGCCACGGTGTCCCACGGGCGGGCCATCGGGACCACGGTCCCCGACCGGACCAGGTCGGCGGCGCGTCGTACGTGCTCCGGGGTCACCCGGTTCCAGGCGCCCCGGTCGGCGGGGTCCCAGCGCCCCCAGGTGCGGACGGACGCGAAGAGCTCGTCGAACTCCTCGCGGGAGACGGCCGGGCCGTTCGGGAGGTCGGCGGGCGGGGGAGCCGGGCTCCCGACGGGGTCGTTGCTGCTCATGGGCTGCTCAGCGCTCCAGGGGTGGGGGCCGGTGGGCCGCCGCGGTCCGGGCGGCGCCTCATCTCCAGACGTACCCGCTCGGCGGCCCACGGGCAGACCCCTACTTGAGGCTTCTGCGCTGCTCTTCGGCCCCGACCTGCGGTGATGTCCGCGAAAGCCTCCCAGCGAAGGTGAATGAAACAATTCATGGGGGGCCGCGAGAGGCGGCCTGGACGCATGGCGTGCCGGGGAGGCGAGGACATGAAGTTCCTGCTCGAAGTCGAGATCGACGATGCGGCGGCGGAGGGGGAGGCGGCCAGCGAGCTGGGCCGGATCCTGCGGTACTGGGGCGGGAACCTGCACCACTACGCGTTGCGGCCCGGCGACGGTTCCGCCGTCTACGACTCGGCCTACCGCGAGGTGGGCCGGTGGAGCGTGGTCGCGGCCGCCGGTTCCTGACCGTCCGTTGGCGCCGCCCCCGCCGGCTTCGTACCGTCGAGGCACGGCGGGAGGTGCCGTGGGCGGCGCCGGTGAGGAGGAGCGCGTGCGGTCCGATACGGGATTCCGGGTGCGGCGCGTCTACGATCCGCCGGAGCCGGACGACGGGACGCGGGTGCTGGTCGACCGGCTCTGGCCGCGTGGGCTGTCCAAGGAGCGGGCCGCGGTGGACGAGTGGCCGAAGGAGCTCACCCCGTCCGGGGAGTTGCGCGGCTGGTACCACCGCAACCGCGAGGCGCACGCGGAGTTCGCCGACCGGTACCGGGCCGAACTGGCCGAACCGGAGCCCGAGGCGGCGGCGCGGCACCTGCGCGAGCTGGCCCGCACCGCCACGGTCACCCTCCTCACGGCGGTGAAGGACGTGGACTCCGGCCACGTGCCGGTGCTCCTCGACCACCTGCGCGCCGGGTGACGGTCGAAGACGGCGGGGAGCGCGCGGGGAGCGCGGGCGGCGCTCGGAGGCGGCGGGGTGACGGTCGGACGCGGCGGGGTGCGGCGGGTGACGGTCGTTGGTGGCGGGCAGCGGCGGGCGGCGCTCGGAGGTGGCGGCGAGCGCTCGGACGCGGCGGGGTGCGGCGGGTGACGGTCGTAGGTGGCGGGGCCCGCGCCCGCGCCGTGGAGAACCAGGCGTACGTCCTCGCCTGCGGCACCGCCGGCCCCCACGGCGGCGTTCCGCAGGCCGGGCACAGCATCGTCGTCGACCCCGGTCGGAGGTGGTGGCGAGACGCGGGTGACGCTCGGACGCGGCGGGGTGCGGCGGTGACGGTCGGAGGCGGCGGCGAGCGCGGGGAGCGCGGGCAGCGCTCGAAGGCGGCGGCGAGCGGCGGGTGACGGTCGTAGGTGGCGGGCAGCGGCGGGCGGCGTTCGGACGCGGCGGGGAGCGCGGGCGGCGCTCGGACGCGGCGAGGTGCGGCGGGTGACGGTTGGAGGCGGCCGGGTGCGGCGGGGCCCGGGACTGGCTCGCCGCCGGCGTCCCGCTGTCAGCGGGCCCGGCGCCCCCGGCCGAAAGGACGGTGGTTTAGCGTCCGTTGGGCCGGGAACCGATCCGGTCGCCTTCCCTTCGGCACGGCCCACCCCACGACACGTTGGAGGACGCGTGACCGCCGCGATCAAGCACGGCTTCGTCGAGGTCAACGGAAACACCCTGCACGTGGCCGAGCAGGGCGAGGGGCCGCTGGTCCTGCTGCTGCACGGCTTCCCCGAGAGCTGGTACTCCTGGCGCCACCAGTTCGGCCCCCTGGCGGCGGCCGGTTATCGGGTGGTGGCGCCCGATCAGCGTGGGTACGCGCGCAGCGAGCAGCCCGAGGACGTGGGCGCCTACACCCTCCCGCACCTGGTCGGTGACGTGATCGGGCTGATCCACGCGCTCGGCGAGGAGCGGGCGGTCGTCGTCGGGCACGACTGGGGCGCGCCGGTCGCCTGGACGACGGCGCTGTTCCGTCCGGACGTCGTGCGCGCCGTCGTCGGGCTCAGCGTCCCGCCGACACCGCCCGCCGCGATGAGCCCGCCGTCGGTCACCCGGGAGGTCTACGGCGAGGGCTTCTACCAGGTCTACTTCCAGCGGCCGGGGGTGGCGGACGCGGAGTTGGCACGGGATCTGCCGGCCACGTTCCGCCGCGTCCTGGCCAGCGGATCGGGCGACCGGCCGGGCGCCGCCGCGCCGCGGCCGTGGGTCATCCCCGACGGCGCCACCCTCATGGACACGATCCCGGAGCCGGAGCGGCTGCCCGGCTGGCTCACCGCGGCGGACATCGACGCCTTCGTGAGCGACTACGCCCGGCACGGCGACCGGGCCTTCACCGGCCCCCTCAACTGGTATCGGAACCTCCAGCGCAACAGCGAGCTGCTGACCGCCTTCCAGGGTCGGAGCATCGACGTGCCCGCGCTCTACGTGGTCGGGGACCGCGACATGGTGACCTCGCTGCGCGGCATGGACAGGCTGCTGCCCTCGCTGGGCGACCTCATGCCGCGGCTGCACCGCACCCTGACGCTCCCCGGCTGCGGCCACTGGACCCAGCAGGAGCGGCCGGACGAGGTCAACACGGCGCTGTTGCGGTTCCTCGATCGGCTGCCGGACCTGGACTGACGGACGCAGCGGCGCCACCGGTGGGAAGCGGCCCGGCGGCCGGAGGCGGCCCGGCCGGGCGGAGATCGTCGGCCGGAAGCGGCGCGTCGGCCGCGAGCCCTGCGCCGGCCGGCGGCGCGGGATCGGCCGCGGGGATCGGTGTGTCGACCGGGGGCGCGGGGTCGGCGGCCAGGAGCGGCACCTCGGCCGGCGGCGCGGGGTCGGCCGCCGGAGGCGGGCGGAAGGGGAGGCCGGGGGAGCCGGGGGCGGGCGCCGCGGGCGGCCGGGCGGAGGCCACCAGTTCGGCGGCCCGCTCGGCCGGGACGCCCGCGGACAGCAGCACCGTCTCCACCGAGGCGGGTCCGGCCTGTGCCGCGCTCAACACACCGCCGTTGACCGCCTCCATCAGGCCGAAGAGCACCTGTTCGTGGACGTAGGCGAGGGCCGCGGCCGGGAGCGGCGAGGTGAACGCGCCCTCCCGCATGCCGCGTCGCAGCAGGTCCGTGCACTCCTTGCGGGCCGGGGCGAGGCTGGCGCGGATGCCCTCGACCGTGACGCTGCGCTGGGCGAGGGAGACCAGCAGGCGGTAGGGCTCGACGATCTCCCATACGGCGAGGGTGGCCCGAGCGAGCGCCGCGGCCGGGTCGGACACCCCCGCGCGGCCCGCCGCGTGCGCGGCGGCGACGGCCTCGCCGACCCCGTCCACGATCTCCGCGATCAGCGCGTCGCGATTGGGGAAGTGCCCGTACACCGTGCGGCGCACCACGCCGGCGGCGCGGGCGATCTGGTCCATCGAGGCGTCCGGGTCGCGCACCAGCTCGGTGAGCGCGACCTCCAGGATGCGGCGGCGGTTGGCGTCGGCTCTTCCGGAACTCACGAAGCCATTTTGCACAGCGCTGCGCAATCCCGTAAATTGCACACTGCCGTGCAATTACACAGTCGTGTGCAATCTCCTGAGAGGGTGCGACGCAATGCCGCTGTGGGTGAACAAGCCGGTCGACGAGGCGACGGGGCCGTACCCCCGGCGCTGGTGGGCGCTGGCCGTCCTGTGTCTCAGCCTTCTGGTCGCGGTCATGGCGAACACCGCCCTGACCGTCGCCGCCCCCGACATGACCACCGACCTGGGCCTGTCCAGCTCCGACCTCCAGTGGGTGATCGACGGCTACACCGTCCCGTACGCCGCGCTGATGCTGCTGTTCGGGGCGATCGGCGACAAGTACAGCCGCCGCGGCGCGCTCGTCCTCGGGCTGCTCGTCTTCGGCGGCGGCTCGATAGCCGGCTCGCTGGTCGACAGCGCCGAGGGCGTCATCGCGGCCCGCGCGGTCATGGGGGTCGGCGCCGCGATGATCATGCCCGCGACCCTCTCCCTGCTCACCGCGACCTTCCCGCGCGAGGAGCGGGCCAAGGCGATCATCATGTGGAACGGAACGGCGGGCATCGCCATCGCCGCCGGGCCACTGATCGCGGGGGTGCTGCTTCAGGACAACGGCTGGGCCTCGACCTTCCTGATCAACATCCCGGTCGTGCTGCTCACCATCGTCGGCGCCTTCCTGCTCATCCCGCCGTCCAAGGCCGTGGACCGCGACCGCGTCGACTACGTCGGCGGACTGCTCTCGGTGCTGTGGATCGGCGCCCTCGTCTACATGATCATTCAGGGCCCGCACTTCGGCTGGGACGCGAAGGCGATCACCGCCGCCGTCGTCGCGGGCGTCGGCTGCGCGCTGTTCGTCCTGTGGGAGCTGCGCCACCCGCGCCCCGTGCTGGACGTGCGGAAGTTCGGCCGGCGGCGGTTCGCCGGGGCCAATCTGGCGGTCGCCCTCTTCTTCGTCGCGGTCTTCGGCGCCTTCTACTTCCTCACCCAGCACCTCCAGTTCGTGCTGGGCTACACCCCCCTGGAGACCGGCGTCCGGATGCTGCCGCTGGCCGGCGCGGTCTTCGTCGGCTCCGCGCTCACCGGCGTGCTCACCCCGCGCCTGGGCATGAAGGTCACCGTCATGGCGGGCATGCTGGGCGGCACCGTGGCGATGCTCCTGCTGGCGCGGGTGGACGCGGGGTCGACCTACGGGGATCTGGCCCTCCCGCTGGCGATCCTCGGCCTGGCCATCGGACTGTCCGTGTCACCCTGCACCGACGTGATCATGGGTTCCTTCCCCGAGTCCGAACTGGGCGTCGGCGGCGCGGTCAACGACACCTCGCTGGAGCTGGGCGGCTCGCTCGGCATCGCCATCCTCGGCTCGGTGCTGGCCGACTCCTACTCCTCCCACCTGGAGGACGCGGTCGCCCCGGGCCTTCCGCCCGCGGCGCTGAGCGCCGCTCAGGACTCGGTCGGCGCGGGCCTGGTGGTCGCCCAGAAGGTCGGCGAGCAGGCCGGCCCGGAGCAGGGCCGGGCCATGCTCGACGCCGTGCACGGCGCCTTCTCCGACGCCGTCGCGCACACCAGCCTGGTCGGGGCGGTGATCCTGGCCGTCGGCACCGTGGTGGTGGCGATCCTCCTGCCGCGCCGCACGCCGGTCTCCCCGACGGAGCGGCCCGCCCCGGAGCGGGATCTGGCGCATACGGACCGATGACCTTGGTCGGCGGTGGCGGGGAGGCGCGATAGCGGCGGCCGCCGTCGCGGCTTAGGGTCGTGGCAGGGGCGGGAGACAGGCCGTCGTCTGGCTGGGGTGAGTGGCATGCGGGTGCTGCCGGTGGAACGGGCGGAAGCGTCCCAGACGGCGTTGCGCCTGGTCGACGCCGGCTCGGGTCATCCCGTCGCGATCGATCCGGGGTATCGGGAACCGCTGCGCGTCGCGGTCGAGCCCCGGTGCGACGAGGCGTACGAGCCCGCGTACGAGACCGCTGCGGGGGCCGCCCCCGGCACCGCCGGGGCCGCAGACTCCGCGGTCGACGCCGCCGCGGCCTCGGGACTCGTCGACGCCGAGCTGACCGGACTCCGGGTCCGGCTGGTCGGCGACGTCCTGGCGCGCACCGCGGAGCTGTTCGGCGGGCAGGCGCTGGTGGGCGTGGTGCGCTCCGGGGGCCGCGGGGACGCGCTGGAGGCCCGGGCGGCCGCGCTCGGCGTCCGCCCGGCCGCGGTCGTCGGGGACGGGGCGGAGGTGACGGAGGCCCTGGGCGGAAAGCCGGAGGTCCATGTGACCGGTGCCCGGGGTGGCGACGCGGAGGCGGAGTACGGGATCGTCCTGCGTGTCGGCGTGGTGCACGCGCCCGGCGGAGCGCGGTCGACCGGCGCGGGCGCCACGGGGCGCGGACCGTCGTCCGACGTCGCCGCGGTCGTGGCGGGCGACGAGCCCGGCGCCGACGACCCGCTGGCGCTGCGGCTGGCCCTGCTGTCCCGCCCGTACTACCAGCTGATCGAGCTCACCCCGGACGTCCTCGCCGAGGCGCGGCACACCCTGGAGCGGTGGCGACGGGAGGTGGCCGGGTGGGCGCGGGCGCCCTCGAAGCCGATGTGCGCCGAGGTGCTGGCGGAGGCGCTGGGCGGGTTGGAGGCCGATCTGTTCGTCCCGGCCGTGCTGGACGGGCTGCGGCGGCTGGCGGAGGATCCGGGCCTGCCGGACGGCTCCCGGTTCGAGACCGCCGCCCATCTGGACCGCGTGCTCGCGCTCGACCTCGTGCGCGAGGTCGGCCGTGACGCCTCCGCCGCGCCGCGCGAGCCGGCGCCATGACGGCCGGTCAGTCCCGGCGGCTGGTCCTGCTGCGACACGCCAAGTCCGCGTGGCCCGAGGTGCCCGACCACGAACGGCCGCTCGCCGGTCGCGGTCGGCGTGACGCCCCCGCGGCGGGCCGCTGGATCCGGGAGGCCGGCCGCGTCCCCGACCTGGTCGTCTGCTCCACCGCCCGGCGCACCCGGGAGACCTGGGAGCTGGCCACCGCCGAACTCGGCGGCGCGGCGCCGGCGGTGACATACGAACCGCGCGCCTACGCGGCCACCGCCGCCGAACTGCTGGACGTCGTACGGGGCACCCCCGACGGCGTGCGCACGCTGCTGCTCATCGGCCACAACCCCGGGGTCGAGGAGCTCGTGTCGCTGCTCGCCGGCACGGCGGCCGGCGACGCGCTGGAGCGGGCCCGGGAGAAGTTCCCGACCTCCGCCATCGCCGTCCTGGCCTGGTCCGGCCCCTGGAGTGCGCTCGCCCCCGGGATCGCCCGGCTGACCGACTTCACCGTCCCCCGCGGGCCGAAATCCGAGGAGTGACGCCCCTTCCGGCGGCCTTCCGGCGGCCTTGCGGCGGCACTTCCGTGTCGGTCGGCTACCGCTGCGCGTGGTCCGCGGCGGACAGCAGGACCTTGAGGAGTTCGTCGGGGGCGCCCTGCATGACGTTGTGCCCGGAGTCGATCGCGTGCGTGCGCCAGGCGGAGTCCTCGCGGAGGCGCTCGTAGAGGGGCGTGAAGGGGGAGGCGCCGGGCCACCCGGTGGCGTAGACGTAGTCCTTGCCGGGGAAGCGGTCCAGGGTGCCGTCGAGGCGGATGGCCTGCATCAGCGAGGGCAGCGGGTGCGGGGTGGCGCGGGGGTCGAAGAAGGGGAGCGGCGCGCTGGTGTAGCCGTTGTCACCCACGCCGTCGAGGTACCACGCGCGCTCCTGGTCGGTGACGAGGGAGAAGATGGAGTCGCCGTCCTCGGGCACGGCGGCGTCGACGTAGACCAGGCCGGCCACCCGCTCGGGGACGCGGTCGGCGGCGCCGGTGATCACCATGCCGCCGTAGCTGTGGCCGACGAGCACGGCGTCGGTGATCTGCTCGTCCTCCAGGTGGTTCACCACGTCCAGGATGTGGGTGTCCAGGTTGACCGACGAGGTGAGCAGGTGTCTGCGGCTGCCTACGCCGGTCAGGGTGAGCGGATAGGCCTCGTGGCCCTCGCGGCGCAGTCGGCGGGCGAGCGGCTCGAAGGTCCACGCGCCGTGCCAGGCACCGGGGATGAGGACGAAGGTCGACATCGGGTACTCCTCGGGTCGTTGTTGATGATCATCTTTCCGTGCCCGAGGGGGATCCACGAGTGGCCTGATTGCCATGATCTGAAAGGATCTTGCCATCCGCCCGGGTCAGGCCGTCGCCGCCACCACGATGACGATGAAGAGCACGAACACCATCACGCAGAGCACCACCTTCGCCTCGTCGGAGAGCGGCGGCCGCACGGCCGGAACCGGCGGAGGCGGTGGTGGCGGGGGCGGGACGGGGGGACGGATCGGGGACGGGTTGAAGACGTCGTGCCCCGTGGCCCGCGCCCGACCGCACCACGGGCAGGCGACGAGGTGCGAACCGTAGCTGTGCCGCGGGCGATCGGCGCACATCCGCACCCCCTGGCGCTCCTGGTCCAGCGCGCGCAGCCAGTCCTGCGCGGTCGGACGGGCCGCGGGGTCGGTGACGCCCGGGCCGAAGGCGGTGCGCGCCAGGTCGAGGAGGGCGGGCGGCAGCACCGAGGGGTCGATGATGCCGCGGGGCACGGTGACCCGCTCCGGCTTGACGACATACGAGATGCTCGCGGCGATGTTGTCCTTGACCGTGGAGTCGGCGTCGCTGTCGTGCGGCACGCCCCCGAAGGGATGGTTGCCCGCCGTCAGCAGCTGGTAGACGAGCACGGCGAGGGCGAAGGCGTCGCTCTCGCGGCTCGCGGGGCCGCCCGCCTGCCGCTCCGGGGCCGAGTAGTCGGTGGTGTGCATCAGACAGGGGAACGGCTCGCCCGAGACCGGGTCGGTGAAGGCGATGGAGTCGCAGTCCAGGAAGGTGATGAAGCCGTTGCGGTCGACCACCACGTTGCTGCTGGAGAAGTCGCCGATGACCAGGCCCTCGTGGTGCACGCGCGCCGTCATGAACGACAGGTTCCAGGCCACGCCGAGCAGGAACCGCCAGTCGGCCCGCTCGGGGAACAGCCGCAGCCGCTGCGCCTTCGAGAACAGGCCCACGAGCTGCACGTGGTCGGGCTCCCCGAACCGGCGCATGGCGTACCCGAGGAACTCCCCGTCGGCGCCGCGCGCCACCGCGGTGGGCCAGGCCAGCTCCGGCTGCTGGGAGCGGTCGGTGGGCCGGCCGCCCAGCGGCGACATCGCCAGCATGCGGGTCAGCCGGCGCTCCTGCGCGTCGTCCTGCCGCTCCCGGTAGATCTTGACCACGACCCCGTCGTCGCCGACCACGGGGTACACCGCCGCCTGGCCGCCGCCCTTCAGCGGGAGTTCGGCGAGGGTGACCCGCACCCCGTCGCCCAGCACCACCTCGCGCCCCGTCATGGCCGCACCGCTCGGACGAGCGTCTTGTCGTCGGCGTTGAGTGCGCTGAGCCGGTCGGAGCGCAGCAGCGCCGCCAGCTCCTCCTCGTCCCTGACCGGGTCGGGGCCGGGGCGGTCCAGGGAGCCGAGCACCGCGGCAGCGAACGAGGCGTTGGGGGTCTGGCAGCCCCCGTCGGGGCGGGAGAGGGCCGCCTGCGCCAGGCCGTCGGTGGACAACAGGGCCCCGTCGACGCCCGCGTCGCGCACACACACGGTGCGCACCCAGCGCTCCGCCCCGGGCGAGGTCAGGAACACCGTCTCGTTGCTGTACTCGCTGGCCGCCGCGGCCTGGGGGAGGAGATGGAACTGCGCCCGTCCGTCCACTGCGCCCGCCCGTACGATCGCGAAGCCGTCACCCACGCTGAGGTGGCCGATCCACTCCGGGGCGAGCACCAGCACGGCGAGGGTGGTGGCGAAGTCGTCGGCCTGGTCGCCCGTCTGGTAAAGGAAGGCGTCCGCCACCTCGTCGTACGCGTGCCGGAGCAGGGCGTGCACGGCCTCGCCCGGTGGGCACGGCCGGGACGCCCATCGGGCGAAGGCGTCCATGGCGAGGGCGACCGCCAGCTTCGAGCCCTCGTCGGAGCGGAGCCGGCTGCCCGCGCCGTCCGCCACCGCGAGCACCGTCACCGGCGCCTCGGCGGGGCCCGCCACCACCTGCTGCCAGGCGTCCTGGCAGGGGATGCCGTCGCGCCGGTGACGGTAGCCCGCCACGCTCAGCCCGTGGGTGCGCCACCGCGTGCCGCGCCGGTCCATCGTCCGCGCCCCCGTTCAGGCTTCCCACGCGGGGCGCTGGGTCTTGAACTGGCTGAAGATCTTCTCGAAGACCTCGTCACCCGCCCCCCGCTGCTCGGCGTTGGCGCTGGCCGACATCATCTGGAGCAACTCGCGGAACGGGAAGCCCTGGAGCCGTGCGTTGAAGGTCGGCGCGAACGCCTTCAGCACCTGCTCGCCGAGGTCGGTGATGCCGCCGACCCCGATGGCGTACAGCCGGAAGCGTCTGGCCTGCTGCTCCGCCGCCACCACCGGGACCAACTGCCGCCACGCCTCGGTGTAGCGGCCCATGCCGTCCGTCGGCAGCCCGTCGGTCACCAGGCAGATCTGCGGGCGGTGGTACTGGAGCCCGGACCGGCGGAGTTCGGCCTTGCGGGTGGCCACGACGCGCATGGCGAGCTCCAACGCCTCGGTCAGCAGGGTCACTCCGGAGGCGACGAGCCGGGGCGCCTGGAACAGGTGCGCGGGGGCGAAGGGGTTGGTCGGGGAGTGCGCGGGGAGCGGCTGCGACCCCTGCCAGGCGTACACGCCCTGGCCGCCGAAGGTGATGACGGCGACCTCGACGCTGTAGCTGAGGCTGACGTCGTCGTGCAGCTCCCGGGTCCACTCGGCCAGCGCGCCGTTGAGCGACTCGATGGGTATCCCGGCCATGGAGCTGGAGGTGTCCAGGCAGAGCACCAGCGGCAACCGCTGGGCGTTGTTCTCGATCTCGATGTCGGCGTACTGCGCCGGCAGCGTGGGCTGCTGGTCACTGCGCATGGGTGTCTCCCGTGGTCCGCCGCCCGTCGCCGGGCGTGAAGGCGAGCAGTACGTCCGGCTCCGGACCGCCGGGCGTCGCGATCTCGACGGGGCTGCCGGGCGCGGGTGGATCGACGTCCGGGTCGGCCCACACCACGCGGTGCAGACAGTGGTCGACCTCGACGTACCCCTGGGGGTGCAGCACGGTCCGCACGACGGCGCGGCGGCGCGGGCCGGTGGCGCGGGCCTGCTCCTCGGGTCTCGGGCGGTCCGCGTACGTCGGGTGATCGACGTATCCCCGGTGGCCCTCGTAGGAGGCGTCCTCGTACCCCGGCGGGTCCTCGTACCCAGGCGGGTCCTCGTACCCCGGGGGATCCGCGTACGCCGGACGGAGGTCGGGGCGGGTCGGGGCGTCCGGATCCGCCCGGGCCGGCATCGGTTCCCGCCCCCGGGAGCGGCTGACGGCCAGCAGCAAGGGGAGGACCAGCAGCAGGAGCAGGCCGGTGAGCAGCAGGGGCCACGGGATGGAGGACGACTCCTCGGCGGCCCGTGGGGACGTGCCGGCGGACCGCTCGGTGAGTGGGCCCGCGACCTTCTCGTCGACCAGCTCCCGGCCGGTCAGGTCCGGGGCGTCGTCCCCTCCTCGCACCAGCTCGCACAGGTCGGTGCCGTCCGGGCCCCCGGGGGCGCCGTCGTCGGCTCCCTCTCCGCCTCCGTTCGGGCAGGCGCCCGCGCGCCGGAGCCGCGCCACGGTTTCCTTGTCGAGGCGGGTGACGACGCTGTCGGAGGCGAGGTGTCGCTGCGCGGCGAGGACCAGCAGGACGGTGCCCCCCTCGCCGGTCGTCCGTCCGCCGGGGACCTCCACGACCAGCGTGGCCTTGTTCAGGTCGGAGGTGTGTCGGTTCAGCCCGAGGCCGTCGGCGGGGCCCTGCCCGTCGTCGCCCGCGCCTTCCTTCGGCAGGTCGAGTGTGTGGTCGAGGCGGGTGACGACCTTCGTCCCCGGGTGCTCGGCGCTCTCGTCGGCCAGGCAGCTCAGCCGGCGGGCGAAGCCCTTCTCGTCGTCGCACGGCCGCTCGGTGGGGCGCGCCGCGGGCGTGGTGGTGAACGTGGTGGCGGTGGTGCCGGTGGCGGTGGTCGCGGTGACGACCGGTGTCGTCGTGAGGAGCACACCGAGAAGGAGCACACCGAGAAGGAGCGCACGGCGTGTGGAGTGGCCCACGGCACCTCCCTCGAACCGGAGAATCACAGGGACAAATATGGAGTAACCGCCCTTTTTTGAAAAGGGTTTCGGCTGGGCGAAGCCGCACCCGACCGCGGAGCCCCGCGCGGTGCGCCTAGAGTCTGAACACCTGGTGGCACCGGGTGAACATCTGTCGCGCCCGCCCGGTCCAGTCCCGCGCCAGCGCGTCGAAGTCCCGCTGGGTCATCCGGCAGGTGAGCGGCAGCGCGCAGACCCCCGCGATGCACGGGGTCGGACCCCGGACATCCCAGACGGAGAGCATGGGGATCAACTGCTCGGTGTTCCAGGCATTGGCCGCGGCCGCCGCCACGGCGAGCTGGTTCGGGCGCAGTCGGCGGCCGTCCGTCATGAAGGCCACCAGCAGCTCACGGGTGGTCATGAACCGGACGGTGATCTCCCGACCGGTCTCCGGCAGCCCGAACTCCACGGAGATGGAGTCGGCGGCCACGACCGTGCGGAGACGGTCGCGCGCGGTCCAGCTCTCCACCGCCGTTCTCCAGTGGCCGCCGATGCCGAGACCGGGGACGGACGACGACGCCTCAGTCCGCTCCACGCGTCACCGCCTCCACCACCATGGCGTCGCTGAGCCCGGCGTCCAACAGCGCCCGCGCGTGCAGCAGCAGACACGACGGCACGGACACCCCCACCGGCCCCGAACCGGACGGGTGCCGCACCCCGGGCGCCTCCCCGCGCCCGGGCGCCTCCCCGCGCCCGGTCGGCGCCCTGGGCCCGGTCGGCGCCCCGGACCCGGCGCCCTCGCCACGCCCGGTCGGCGCCGCACGCCCGGCGCTCGCGCCCTGCCCCGCGGTTCGCGGGCACGGCGCCGGCGCCTCGCCCTCCGGTGGGGCCAGCTCCCGCAACAGCGTGTCGAGCGGTGGCCGTTCGGCGGGGTGCTTGGCGAGACAGCGGGCGACGAGGCCGCGCAGCGCCCGGGGGACGCCGTCAAGCGACGGCTCCCCGTGAACGACGCGGTAGGCGACCGTGTCGTCGCCGCCGAAGGGCAGACCGCCGGTCGCGGCGTGGACGAGCACCCCGCCCAGCGAGAACACATCGGTCCTGAAGTCCACGGTCCGGCCCGTGATCTGCTCCGGGGACATGAAGGGGGGTGTGCCCAGCACCATCCCGGCCCGGGTGAGCCCGGCGGAGCCGCTGACCCGGGAGATGCCGAAGTCGATGACGCGCGGACCGTCCGCGGCCAGCAGCACGTTGGACGGCTTGAGGTCGCGGTGCACCACCCCGGCCCCGTGGATGGCCTGGAGCGCCTCCACCAGCCCGGCACCCAGCGCCCGCAACCGCGCCTCGTCCAGCGGGCCGTCCTGGACGACCGCCTCGGCGAGCGAGGGGCCCGGCACGTACATCGTGGCCAGCCAGGGCAGTTCGGCCCGCGGATCGGCGTCGACGACGGGCGCGGTGAAGGCTCCGCTCACCACCTTGGCCGCCGCGACCTCGCCGGCGAAACGGTGCCGGAACTCGGGGTCGGCAGCCAACTCCGGGCGCACCACCTTCACCGCCACCGCCCGGCCGGACGGCGAACGGGCCAGGTAGACCCAGCCCATGCCGCCGGAGCCGAGACGGCCCACGATGCGGTACGGCCCCACCCGCAGCGGGTCGCTGACCGGTGTTCTCATAGCAGGATTCTCCCGCTGGACCCGCGCGTCGGGAGGGTCCGTGCGGATTCCCCGGCGATGATTCCGCCTACGTCCACCGAAGGAATCCGGCCACCCGCCCGAGGACCGGGCGGCCCGCTCCACCTCGCGCGATCCCGATGCCGGAGCCGGCGTACCGCGCTATCGCGCCGGCTGCCCGGATCAGCTCCGCTCGGGAGGCGGGAGGCGCAGCGCCTGGAGCGCCACCGCCAGGTCGGCGACCGCGCGCGGGTCCTGGAGGGAACGGCCCGTCAGCTCCTCCAGCCGGCGCAGTCGGTAGCGGACGGTGTTGCGGTGGCAGTACAGCAGCACCGCCGCCTCGGCCGTCGAGCCCCCCGCCGCGTACCAGCGGTCCAGCGTCTCCAGCAGCCGGGACCGCTCGGCGGGCGGCAGCTCCAGTACGGGGCCGAGCACCGCCCGCGCGGCCCGCGCGGCCTCGTCGGGGGAGGCGGCCACCAGCAGGGCGACCGGACTGTCGGCGAACCGGGCGACCCCCGCCGTCCGTTCGCGCAGCCCGGCCAGCGCCAGGCGTGCCAACCGCAGCGCCCTGGGGGTGTCCCGCAGCGTGCGGTACGGCGGGCTGACGCCGACCCGGGCGCCGGGGCAGCGTTCGAGGACCCGCAGCACGGTGTCCGCTCCGTCGGGTTCGCGGGCGGCGACCACGCCGACCTGGAGGTCGGGCTGGAGCCGCCAGGCGGAGCGCAGCCGCTCGGCCAGCAGCCGGGGCTCGATGCCGGGCAGCGGCTCCCGCCCCGGGCCGGGCGCCTCGGCGACCACCACCAGATACGGCCCCTCGGTCGGCAGACCGAGCGCGTCGGCGGTCTCCCAGAGAGTGGTGCGACTGCCGAGCGCCCCCGTGAACAGCGCCTCCACCAGCGCCGAACGCTCCCTCTCGCGCTGGAGCAACAGCGCGGCGGCGGCCTCCCGATAGGCGTCGCTGGCCGCCGCCGCGAGACCCTCCCGCACCCACCACGCGGCGAGCGACGCGATCGTGTCCGCGGTGACCGCGTCGCTGCCGCGGACCGCCGTGGTCAGCTCGGACCACAGGAACCCGGATCCGACGCGGTAGGCGTGCAGCAGCTCGCCCAGCGGCGCCCCCTGGCGCGCCCGCGTCCGGCCGGTGTCCTCAGCCCCCGCCATGTCGGTCCGTCCGGCGGCGAGCTGGCCGAAGACCAGCTCGGCGTTGCGCCGGCAGGAGGTGCTCAGCTCGGCGAAGGGCACCCGGTCCTCGCTTCCGTAGTAGCCCACCTCGGCCCGGATGCGGCGGGCCATCCGCAGGCCCAACTCCTGGGCGTGCCCCAGCAGGAGGGAGGCCACGGGGGTGATCTCGTTCGGCGGCTCCGGTATGCGGCTCATGTCCCGCAGGTTACAAAGACCGGCTGGCAGCGGGGCGGGGTTGTGCCGGGGCACAAACGGCGCCTGCCGCGCCGCTGGCACCGGCACATGGTTCGCGGGGCGGGCGGCCGCCACCATGTCGGGAACGTTACCGGCCGGTGTCGAAGCCCGGTCTCCCCTGTCCTCATCTCCCAGGAGCAACCATGCCCGGAGCCGTACCCCCGCGCACACCGAAATCGCCGCGCCCCGCGCTGCCGGCGAGCAACGTCCCGTCGACAAGCGTGGTCCCGTCGACGGATGCCGTCCCGTCGACAAGCGCGGTCCCGTCGACGGATGCCGTCCCGTCAACAAGCGCGACCCCGTCGACGAGCGTGGCCCCCGCAGCGGATGCCGTCCCGTCAACAAGTGCGGCCCCCGCCACGGGTGCCGTCCCGTCGACGAGTGAGGCGCACCTCGCCCCTCGGGCCCGATCCGGAGGCCGGCGTGCCTTCCCTGCGCGCAACGGCTCCCGGAGCGCCGGGAAGTGGCGCCCCGCCGCGGTCGGCTGTGCGCTCGTGGCCGCCGCGCTCGGCGCCGTCACCGCCCCGGTGCCCGCGCACGCACGCCCGACCGGCACCGGCGAGGGGGTCGCGGCCGGCCGCTATGTGGCGCTCGGGGACTCCTATGCCGCCGGTGCCGGCATCCCCGCGCAGTCCGCGGGCCTGTGCCTGCGCTCCGACCGCAACTACGGCCGGGTCGTCGCGGCCGCCCTGGCACCCGCCGGCTACACGGACCGGAGTTGCGCGGGGGCCAAGGTCGGCGCGCTGACCCTCCCGCAGACCGACGCCGGAGCGGTCGTCAACGGCCCGCAGCTCGACGCTGTGGCACCGGACGTCAGCCTGGTCACGGTCACCATCGGCGGCAACGACCTCGGCACCTCGGACCTCGGGTTCGTCGATGTCGTGGCCACCTGCGCGTCCCTGGCCGTGACGGATCCCCTGGGGGCCCCGTGCCGTGCCCACTACGGGGACTCCCTCAGCGGGCGTCTGGAGTCCGCCGCGTCACGACTCGCGGGGGCGCTCCGTCTCGTTCACGCGAAGGCGCCACGGGCCCGGGTGCTGGTCGTCGGCTATCCGTCGGTGGTGCCGGACGACCCGAAGAAGTGCCTGGGCAGACTGCCCATCACCACCGGCGACGTGGCCTTTCTCCGCTCGGTCCTCGGGGAGCTGAACGACCGGGTCGCCGCGGCCGCGGAGACGGGCGGCGCCACGTACGTCGACACGCTCAATCCGACCAGGGGACATGACGGTTGCTCCGCCGAACCGTGGGTCGAGGGGCTCCTCCCCACCGCGCCCGCGCTTCCACTGCACCCCAACGCGACGGGGGAGCGGGCGATGGCGACCGCGGTGCTGAACGCCCTGGGGCGCTGAGTTTGGCGCGTTCTGGTTCCCCTTGCTGCGCCGCGTTGCGTGGGACGTGTGAGACATCTGAGAGAAAATATCTGCCGGCTGTACATCCATTGGCCCGTCTCATGCGTCTCATGGGTGAGCGGCACCCTCATGTTGCCGCACTGCAAGGTGCAGTTTGGAGTATTCACGTTGAAAACCGGCATTAAGGGCATGCGTCACGTGTCCGCGATTGTCGTCACCGCGGGGGCCGTCATGGTCGCCGGAGCGTTCGTCGCCCCGGCCCAGGCAGCTCCGGCGCGGGACGCCGCCGCGCAGGCCGCCCCGGCGGCCGTCACGCTGAAGACGCCCACGATCGCCGCCAAGGGCGGCTTCGTGATGAACAACGCCACGGGCAAGGCGCTCTACACCAAGGCCGCCGACACCCGCCGATCCACTGGCTCCACCACCAAGATAATGACGGCGAAGGTGGTGCTCGACCAGAAGAACCTCAATCTGGACGCCAAGGTCACCGTCCAGAAGGCGTACAGCGACTACATCGTCGACAACAACTGGGCCTCCTCGGCCAGGCTGATCGTCGGCGACAAGGTCACCGTCCGCCAGCTGCTGTACGGGCTGATGCTCCCGTCCGGCTGCGACGCGGCGTACGCCCTCGCCGACAAGTTCGGCACCGGCAAGACCCGTGCCGAGCGGGTGAAGTCGTTCATCGGCAAGATGAACGCCACGGCCAAGAGGCTCGGCATGACCAACACCCACTTCGACTCGTTCGACGGCATCGGGCACGGAGCCAACTACTCCACCCCGCGCGACCTGACGAAGCTCGCCAGCAGCGCGATGAAGAGCTCCACGTTCCGCACCGTCGTGAAGACGAAGAAGACCCGCCAGACGGTCACCACCAAGTCCGGTGGCTACCGTTACATGGACTGGGAGAACACCAACAAGCTGCTCGGCGGCTACTCCGGTGCCATCGGCGTCAAGACCGGCTCGGGTCCGGAGGCCAAGTACTGCCTGGTCTTCGCAGCCACCCGGAACGGCAAGACGGTCATCGGCACGGTGCTGACCTCCACCTCCCCGGAGGCCCGCCTGGCGGACGCCAAGAAGCTCATGGACTACGGCTTCAAGAAGTAGTCCCCATCGGGTCGGACGGCCCAGGGGCCTGTCCGGCGGCCATCCAGGTCGCCGGGCAGGCCCCTTCGTCGTGGGCCGGTGGTGGGCCCTCCGCGGGCTATCGGCCGAGCGTCCCGCCGTACTCGACCGCTCCCGTCAGACCCAGCCGCGCCGGGGTCACCGAGGTGGTCGGCGGCTGGGTGCCCTCCTCGCGGGTGGGGTCGAACCACACGCCGCCCGAGGAGGCGTCCTCGCCCGGCGCGCCGATCGCCATGTCCGGGTAGCCGTCGCCGTTGTAGTCGCCGGTGGCGACCGCCGCGCCGAAGCGGTCGCCCGCCTCCGCCGTACCGGCCACACCGGGGGAGTTCTGGCTGAAGGAGGCGCCGCCCAGCACGCCGTCGTGGTGCGCCGCGAGCCACAGGTACGAGCCCGCGTCAGCCTGAGTGCCGACGGCCTCGTGGCCGACGCCGACGATCAGTTCGTCGATGCCGTCCCGGTCGAGGTTGGCGACGGCGAGCGCCCCGCCGAAGTCGTCCTCCGCCTCGGCGGCCCCGGGGACGTACGGTGAGGACTGCGTGGTGCAGGTGGCCCGGCCGCCCAGGGTGGTGCCCTGCTCGCCGTAGGCCACCAGGATCGCGCCGCCGAGCCGGTCCTCGCAGTGCGTGCTGTCGGCCTCCGGGTTGGCCCGCACCTCGCCGAGGGCCAGATCCGCCGTGCCGTCGCCGTCGAAGTCGCCGGTGGCGAGCGCGCTGCTGTGGTCGGCGGTGCTCCATGTCGGAACCCACTCGCCCGAGCCCCTGCTGAGGACGCGCGTGCCGCGGATCTCCATGCCGTCGTACGTCACCGCGAGTTCGTCGCCGCCGTCGCCGTCGAAGTCGGCGGAGGCGAGGGCGCGGGCACCGCCGAAGGGGTGGGACATGATGAGGGAGGTCGCGGTGGACGAACCCGCGGTGAACGGGCCGCGGCGGAGCACCGTGGCGCTGCTCTCGCCGTTGCCGGTGGTGCTCAGGGCGAGGTCCTGGTGGCCGTCCTCGTCGTAGTCGCCGATCGAGAGCAGCTTGCCGAGCCGGATGTCGGCCTCGCCCTTGGCCGCGGTGATCCCGCTGCGGAGACCTGTGGCCGAGCCCCACAGCACGGTGGCGGTGCCCTCGTGGTCGGTGCCGGTGTCCTTGAGCCGCTCGCCCGGCGCGGTGACGGCCAGATCGGCGTAACCGTCCCCGTTGAGGTCGCCGGGGGAGACCGCCGTGCCGAACAGGTCACCCGCCTCGGTGGTGCCCGGCACCCCGGTGCTGTTCTGGCTGATGCCGGTGGAGCCGTGCCCACCGAGTCCCTGCGGGCCGCCCCACACCACGTTGACGTAGCCCGCCTTCGCCTTGCCGCCGACGGTCGCCTTCGGCATGCCGACCGCCAGGTCGGCGTAGCCGTCGCCGTTGAAGTCGCTCTTCTTGCCCGAGGGGGCGGCGGTGGCGGTCCCCGCCGTCGCGCCGGTGGCCGCGAGGACGACTGCCGAGCAGAGGAGGGCGGCCGAGAGGGTCTTTCCGTGCAACGTGTCTCTCCGGGGGTGCGTGCGAGGGGGTGCGGGGGGCGGTCTTCGGGATCTCTGACGCACGGTCCACGGGGAGGGTTGCACCCGGTGGATCACAGATGGACAACTGTGGGCGCGCCTTCGTCCCCACCCCGGCCGGTGACCCCCACCCGGTCAGGCGCCGGCCGACCCCTCCAGCTCGCGTGCCTGCCGCAGCCAGTCGGCGAACAGGCCGGCGTCGACGTCGGCGAGGGTGCGGAGCTTCACCGCGGCCATGGCCCGCGCGCCCGCCCCCAGCCGACCGGACGCGTCCTCGACCTCCTGCCCACGCCAGAACCCGAAGGTGAGGTAGGCGGAGTAGCCCTTGAGGTAGCAGACCGGGGACTTGCCGGGGGCGCCGCCCAGGCTCCACACCGGGTGACCGTGCCAGACCGCGCCGGTGCCGGGCAGCGCCTCCTCGATGAGCGGCAGCAGAGCGTCGGCGATCTCGCGCTGCGCGGTGGGAAGGGAGGCGAGGTAGGCGTCCACGGTGGCGAACTTGGCCATGTCGATGGTCCTTTGCTTGCGGTGCGGCCGGGGGCCGCGGGCCGGTGTCTTCGGTTCTCGCTCCAGCGTCGATCCGTCGATGTGACAGGGAACGCGACGATTCCCTGTCACATACGCTGGGACGACGCGTAGCCGAAGCAACCGCGAGCAGCGGCCAGCGAGAACGACCGAGAACGACAGCGCGCATCGCGTGACCTCTGCGAAGAGCGCGCACCACACGCCGGGCACGAGCCGCACGGAGAGCACGGCGAGCATCGAGAGAACGAGGAGAGCCCCATGCGCTACCTGATGATGTCCAAGGCTTCGGAGACCGTCCCCGACGAGAACCTGTATGTGGAGATGGGCAGGTTCATCGAGGAGCTGACCGCGGCGGGCGTTCTGCTGGCCACCGGAGGGCTGGCGCCGGAGGGGGTCCGGCTGACCTCCTCGGGCGGCGAGATCACCGTGACCGACGGACCGTTCGCCGAGGCCAAGGAGGCCGTGGCCGGCTTCGCGCTGGTCGAGGTCCGTTCCAAGGAGGAGGCGATAGAGCTGGGCCGCCGCTTCCGCAGGATCGTCGGCGACGGCGAGAGCGTGATCCAGCAGGTCTTCGGTCCCTGATCGGCCGGCGGAGGCGGAAGGCTCGCCGTGAGTGACGCGCACCGCGCGGTCGACGCGATCTGGAAACTCGAATCGGCCCGGATCATCGCCGGGCTGACGAGGATGGTGCACGACGTGGGCCTGGCCGAGGAGCTCGCCCAGGACGCCCTCGTCGCGGCCCTCGAACAGTGGCCGGACGCGGGCGTCCCGGACAACCCGGGCGCCTGGCTGATGGCCGTGGGCAAGCGTCGCGCCATCGATCACATCCGGCGGACCGAGCGGCTGGACCGTAGGCACGAGCAGCTCGCCCGCGAGCTGGAGCAGCCGCAGGACTCCCGGACGGAACCGGAACAGGGACCGGAGCAGGGGGCGGA
This sequence comes from Streptomyces sp. LX-29, assembly GCF_029541745.1. Classification (NCBI taxonomy): domain Bacteria; kingdom Bacillati; phylum Actinomycetota; class Actinomycetes; order Kitasatosporales; family Streptomycetaceae; genus Streptomyces; species Streptomyces sp. LX-29. The sequence continues at coordinate 6,939,267 of NZ_CP089746.1, forward strand.
GCAGGACGACGTCCTGCGGCTGATGTTCATCTCCTGCCACCCGGTGCTGCCCGGCGAGGCCCGGGCCGCGCTGACGCTCCGGCTGCTCGGCGGCCTCACGACCGCCGAGATCGCGCGGGCCTTCCTCACCCATGAGCCGGGCATCGCCCGACTGATCGCCGGCGCCAAGCGGGTGTTGGCCGAGGAGCGGGTGCCGTTCGAGCTGCCGCCCGAGGCGGAGCTCGACCAGCGCCTCTCCTCGGTGCTCGGCGTCATCTACCTCATCTTCAACGAGGGGTACGCGGCGACCTCCGGCGACGGGCTGATGCGTCCGGCGCTCTGCCATGAGGCGCTGCGGCTCGGCCGGCTGCTGGCCGAGTCGGTGCCCCACCAGGCCGAGGCGCACGGGCTGGTCGCGCTGATGGAGCTCCAGGCGTCCCGCGCGGCCGCCCGGACCGGCCCGGCCGGCGAGCCGGTGCGACTGCACGAGCAGAACCGGGGCCGCTGGGACCCCCTGCTCATCCGCCGCGGCTTCGCCGCGATGCTGCGGGCCCGCGAACTCGGCGGCGCCCCCGGCCCGTACGTCCTCCAGGCGGCGATCGCCGTCTGCCATGCCCAGGCGCGCACCGCCGAGGACACCGACTGGACGCGGATCGCCGCACTGTACGACGCCCTGGTCCGGCTGCTGCCGACGCCGGTGGTCCAGCTCAACCGGGCCGTCGCGGTCGGCATGGCCCGCGGGCCGCGCGAGGGTCTCGCGTTGGCCGACGCCCTCCTCACCGATCCCACCCTGCAGGACTACCACCTGCTGCCGGGCGTCCGCGGTGACCTCCTGCTGCGGCTCGGCCGGTACGAGGAGGCCCGAAGGGAGTTCCGCCGGGCCGCGTCTCTCACCGGGAACGCCGCCGAGCGCGCCTTCCTCCTCCGTCGAGCGGAGACGGCGGACGGCACCGCCTTCGCCGCTGGGGCCACCCCGGGTGATCCGGGCGGTGAGGGCGAAGGGGGCTCCCTCGGCGACCGGGGTTTCCGCGGCGACCGGGGTTCCCGCGACGAGGGGGCGGGGACGAGCGGCGCGCCCACGGCGGCCGTCTCGGCGTTCGGAACGGCGACCGAGGGCGAGGCCGCCCGCGGCGGTGTGTTCGGCGCGACGCTCGGCGAGGCGGCGCGCACCTTCCTGCACCGCGAGGACCTGGACCCGGGAACGGTCCGTTCCTATGGACAGACACTGCGGCGGCTGTGCCTCAGTCTGGGCGAGGACCTGCCGTTGGCCGCCCTCACCTCCGACGACGTGTCCCGTGTGTTCGCGACGGCCTGGGGACGGGCGGCGGCCAGGACCTGGAACCGGCATCGCTCGGCCGTACGCTCCTTCGGCGCCTGGGCCGCGCTGGACCACCTCGCGGCCGGCCTCGACCGGCGCGCGGAGCCCGCCCCGACCACGGAGCCCCTCGCCCCGGACCTACTGGCGGCGCTCTGGGCCCGCCCGGACCTCCCGCTGCGCGAACGAACTCTCTGGCGGCTGCTGTACGAGTCGGCGGCCGGGGTGAAGGCCGTCCTCTCCCTCGACGTCGAGGACCTCGACCTCCCCGACCGTCGCGCCCGGGCCGGCGCCACCTGGGTGACCTGGGGCCATGAGACGGCCGAGCTGCTGCCCCGACTGCTGGCCGGCCGCGCCCGGGGGCCGGTCTTCCTCGCCGACCGCCGCCCCGCGCCCGCCCGGATGCCCGCCCGAGCCGACCTGTGCCCGGACACCGGCCGTGGCCGGCTCTCCTACGAACGGGCCGAGTACCTCTTCAAACAGGCCACCAGGTCCCTGGACCCCGCCGGCGAGGGCTACACCCTCCGCCGGCTCAAGCCCCGCGACTGACGGGCGACGCGACGGATCAGTTTTTCGGCGTGCCCACGCGCAGCCGGTTGCCGTCCGGGTCGCGCAGCTCGACCTCGCGCGCCCACGGGGCCTCCGTGGCCGTCACGCCGAACTCGGCGGCGACCGCGTCGACGTCACGCACGCGCAGGTACACCAGGGTGTCGGGACGGGCGTCCCCCTGGTGCTCGGACAGGAAGAGCCGCACGTTCCCGCGGGCCACCTCCACGAAGGCCGGGAACCCGGGCTCGAAGCGGTGCTCCCACTCCTTGGCGAAGCCCAGCCGGGCGTACCAGTCGACCGCCGTCGCGGCATCCGTCACATGAAGAATCGGAATGACTTCCTCGTCCATGGGGCCATCCTCGCAGACCGTGCAGACCGTGCAGACCGTGCGGACGGCAGCAGTCGGGCCCCGCCGATGGGTTCCGGCGGGGCCCGTGGCCACGGTGGGCGCGTCCTAAGGACGCGTCAGCCGGCGTCAGCCGGGAGTGTGGCGCGGTGTGGCGAGCGATCAGGTGCGGTAGGCGTAGTAGAGCGCGCGCGGGTTGGTGGCGATGATGCTGGCGACCGACTTCCGGTAGGTGTTGGTCTGGTGGTACGTCAGGTACGGGACGCCACTCCAGCTCCGGTAAGTGGTGATCATCGAGTGGTCCTTCGAGCCGTTCCGGTCGAAGTCCAGCTGCAGGATGTCGCCGAGGCCCATCTGGTACACGTTGGCCAGGTTGGTGGCCCGCTTCGAGTGCAGAGCAAACCATGACCAGTCGTCGGCACCCACCCAGGAGTTCGTCTGGTACCGGGCGTCGTACCACCAGTTCCGGTAGTCGTCGTACATCCCGGAGTCGTGCTTCCAGCCACCGGCCTTCAGGGCCTGGCTGATGAAGTTGGTGCAGTCGCCACCCGCGTCGTTGAACTTGCGGTACGCGGGGTTGTAGTTCCGCCAGTACTTCTCCGCGTAGGCGGCCATGGCCTTGTAGTTGTAGCCGTCGGGCAGCTGACGCTTCGGCTTCGCCGGCGCGGGCCACGAGGTGGACGCCGGCGTCGCCTTGGGCAGCACGCCCGCGGTCGTGGCGACCGTCGTGGTGGGCGCGTTGACCGCGGTGAGGCCGTCCTCCTTGGCCTTCATGCCGGTCAGCTCCCACGTGCCACCCGGCCGGGCGGCGAAGCTCAGCTCGTGGTGGGCCTGGAAGCCGGTCGTCGCGGGCTCGTCGCCGCGGACCTTCTTGTACCGGAGCGTGGTGGTCTCGGTCACCTGGACCGTGGCACGCCCGTCCTTGACGCGGACCTTGTCCACCGTGGTCCGGGTGTCGGCGGAGGTGTACGCCTCACCCAGCGCGGCGAGCCGCGCCTTGCGGGACCGCAGGGAGGACAGCGCGGACTTCTCCGACCGCGCCAGGCCCGCCGTCAGACGGGTCTGCTTGTTGCCGAGCGGCGCTATTCGCCGGGTCGGCTTGGCGTCCAGAAGCGCCGCGGTGCGGTCGGTCAGGACGGCGTCGGCGATCCGGCCGAAGGCGTCGACCGTCACGCTGTTCACCGTCCGGGCCTCGGTCGCGCCGCCCGTCGGGGCCGCGGCCTCGTGTCCGGCCGCGCTCGCTGCCGAAGCCGGCAGCAGAACGGCCGACACGGCCAGGGTCAGCGCCGCACCGACTGCGGTTCTGAACCTCGTTGGTTCCATCATCTTTCCCCTTGTCACCCGGTCCCCCACGGACCGGGGACGGAATCTTCGCACGAACTCCGGATCAACGGTGAGGGTGTGAAGAAAATGCGCTTCGAACTTGCGCAACGGGCTGTCAGGCAGGCCTCCGGAATGGGGTGAACGTGGCCGCAATCGGCCCGATATCCCCCTCTTGGTGAGACGCGGCGTTGCGTCTCGCCGGGGTGTCCCTCGTCGTTCCGGTTCCTGTCGTTCCGCTTCCCGTCGTTCGGCGCCACGGGCGGTCGCTCGCCGGTGCGGGTGCCGCCGGTCACCGCTCTGACGACCACGGCCCGTCGGAAGTCGTCGAAAAGTCGTCCGTACTTTTTTGTTATCAGCCGATCGACCCCAGGTCTCCCAGGTGTCGGACGGGCGGCGAGCCCGGCACAGGAGAGGGGTACGGATGGTGCACAGCGAGGTTGGAGCGGAGGTCGTCGCAGCCGCGCGATCCGGTGACGCGGAGGCGCGCGACCAGCTCGTCGCCCTGTACCTGCCGCTGGTCTACAACATCGTGGGCCGCGCCCTGAACGGGCACGCGGACGTGGACGACGTCGTGCAGGAGACGATGCTCCGGGCCCTCGGCGGGCTCGGCGGGCTGCGCGACCCCGCCAGCTTCCGCTCCTGGCTGGTGGCGATCGCCGTGAACCAGGTGCGGCGGCACTGGCAGCAGGAGCGCCGGACCGCGCCCGTCGGCGGGCTGCGGGAGGTCCACGAGGTGGCCCACCCCGAGCCCGACTTCGCCGACGCGACGATCGTGCGGCTCGGCCTGGAGGGGCAGCGCAAGGAGGTCGCCGAGGCGACGCGCTGGCTCGACGGCGATGAGCAGGAAGTCCTCTCCCTGTGGTGGCTGGAGGCCGTGGGCGAGCTCACGCGCGCCGAGGTCGCGGCCGCCCTGGAGCTGACGCCGCAGCACACCGCCGTCCGTGTGCAGCGCACCAAGGGGCAGTTGGAGACCGCGCGGGTCGTGGTCCGGGCGTTGAACGCCACGCCGCGCTGCGCCGGGCTGGACCACCTGGTCGGCAACTGGCACGGAGGCCCCTCCGTGCTGTGGCGCAAGCGGATAGCCCGACACGCGCGCGGCTGCGCGGGTTGCTCCGGCCACCGTTCGGCGCTGGTGCCGGCCGAGGGGCTGCTGGTCGGTCTCGGGCTCGTCCCGGTCGCCGGCGCCCTCGTGGGCTGGCGGGCGAGCGACGCCGCCGCACCCCTCGCGTTCGCGCCGACGGGGTCCGCCACCCCCATGGACAGCGCCGACACCGTGACGTTCGAGGCCCCCGGATACGGGCCCACGGGACCCGCACACGACCCCGCGGCCCCCGCGTACGACCCCGTGGCCTCCGCGTACGGTCATCCGTCTCCCGCGTACGGTCACGCGGACGCCGCGTACGACCCCGCGTCTTTCGCCGCCCCCGCGTACGACCTCGCGGCCTCCGCGCACGGCCCCGCCACTCCCGCGCACGGCCTCGCCGTGCCCGCGCACGGTTCCGCCGGGCACGCCGGCGGCGGGGTGCCGCCCCGGGTGGGCCGGCACCGGGCGCGCCGGCGCCCGCGCGCGGCGCAGGCGGCCGGAGCGGCGGCGCTGATCATGGCCGTGGGGGGAGCCGCGCTGCTGGTCGACGGGTTCCAGGACCGGGACGAGCAGACGGACAGCGCGTCGGCGCGCACCGTGTCGCTGACGGAGGACACACCCGCCCCGGTGCGCTCCACCCCGGAGCGTCCGACCACCGCCCCCGCCAGCCGAGCGGACGAGCCCACCCGGCGCCCGGTGAAGAAGTCGACGAAGCCGACCCGCAAGCCCTCGTCGCGTCCCACGAAGGCCGCGCCGAGCACTCCGGCCGCGCCGAGTACTCCGACCACGCCGAGCACCCCGACCGCCTCCGACGCGCCCAAGCCCCGGCCCACCCCGAGCCGCACGCCCGAGACGACTCCGGACCCGACGCCCGCCTCGGGGCGCGGTGAGCAACTCGCGGCGCAGGTCCTGGAGTTGGTCAACGTCGAGCGGGCGACCGCGGGGTGCTCGCCGGTGCGCCGCAACGACCTGCTGGTCACCGCGGCCCAGCGGCACTCCGACGACATGGCGGCGCGCGACTACTTCGACCACACCTCCCCGGACGGCTCCGGGCCGGGGGACCGGATCACCGCCGCCGGCTACCGGTGGCGGACGTACGGCGAGAACATCGCCGCCGGCCAGCAGACCGCCCAGTCGGTCATGGACTCCTGGATGAACAGCCCGGGGCACCGCCAGAACATCCTCAACTGCGACGTCACCGAGATGGGAGTGGGCGTCAACCTCGACTCCGGCGGGCCGATCTGGACCCAGGTGTTCGGCGCGCGCTGACGTACCGGCCCCGCCCGGAACCCCCCCATCCCAGTCCCCATACCCCGTTCCCCACCCCCGTCATCGGCCCCCACGGCCATCCCCACACACCCCAACGCCCCACACCCCACACCCCACATACCGACCTTTCCCCGGTCATCCGTACCCCACGACCATCCCCACACCCCCACAGTCCCCACCCCCCACATACCCCCCCACGGGTAGTACACGAGTACAGACAGGAACACTCATGGAGCAGAATCGCCCCAGCCATCGGCGGAGCAAGGCGAGACGCAGACTGGCGCTGGTGGCCGCCGCGGCCGCGGCCGCGGCCGGGCTCGCCGTCGGCGTGGTCACCATCGGATCGGCGAGCACCGAGGACCGCCCGGCCGCCACGGACCGGCGGACTCCCGGTGCGGAGTTGTTGCAGGAGAACCCGCCCGAGCCGCTGAGCGAGGTGCCGGATTCCAACAAGCGGCGCGGCATGGTGTACCAGGGTCTCAAGCCCGCGCCCGAGGGCGACCCCTGCGTGGGCGTCTACGTCGTCTCCAAGGCGAAGCTGTGCACCCACGGACCGGACGCCCCGCCGAAGGGCGTCGACATCGCCAAGGACACCCCGCCCGCCGTGCGTCGGACCGTCCAGGCCCCGTCGCTGAAGGGCGGCGGCTCCGCCACGCCGGACGCCGCCGACGTCCTGCGCGGCGGCGTGCCCGCGCTTGACGCGCGGACGGGCGAGGCGGACCGTCCCGCCTCGGCGGCCTCCGGGCCGACCGCGGGCGACCCGAAGGCCGGCGCCGACACCAAGGTGGTCTGCGAGGGCGACGGCTCCTCCGGCAACCGGGTGCAGGTGCTCTACGTGCACGCCCCCGGCAACGACCGCTACGCGCAGTACGTGGCGTCCTTCAAGAAGTGGGCGGCCGAGGCGGACGTCATCTACGACGCCAGCGCCAAGGAGACCGGCGGCGCCCGGCACATCCGCTACGTCACCGAGTCCGACTGCACCGCCTCGGTGCTGAACGTCGAGGTGTCGGCCGACGCCCTGCGGGAGTTCGGCTCCACCAACAACGTGCTGGCGTCGAAGGGCTTCAACCGACGCGACCGCAAGTACATGATGTTCGTCGACGCCAAGGTGTACTGCGGCATCGGCACCTTCAACGGCGACGAGCGTCCCGGCGCGGAGAACCTGAGCAACTTCGGTCCCTCCTACGGGCGCACGGACGCCGGCTGCTGGGGCGGCTCGACGCCGGCCCACGAACTGGGCCACAACCTCGGTGCGGTCAACAACAGCGCCCCCAACACCAGCCAGGGCGGGCACTGCGTCGACGAGTGGGACATCATGTGCTACTCGGACTCGCCGAACTACCCGCAGATGCGCACCGTGTGCCCGGAGCGCACCTCCGACGAGCGCCTGGACTGCAACCACGACGACTACTACAACACCGCGCCCAAGCGGGGTAGTTACCTCGACACCCACTGGAACATCGCCAACAACCGCTTCCTGATAGCCGGCGGTGGCGATACCGGGCCGAACCCGTCCCCGTCGCCCACCCCGACCCGCACCCCGAACCCGACGCCCACGCCGACCCCGACCTCCACCCCCGGCCCGGCCACGGGCCCGGCCGCCAAGGTCAGCCAGATCACCTCCAACTCCGCGGTGGTGAGCTGGGCCAAGGTTCCGTCCGTCGCCGGCTACACGCTCTACCTCGACGGAAAGAAGCTCGCCGACGTCACCGGCACCAGCGTCCGGGTCGTCCGGCTGCAGCCCGGCACGTCCTACCGGGTCGCGGTCGCCGTGCGCGAGGCGGGCGGCAAGACCTCGCAGCCCGGCGCCGCGCACGCGTTCCGCACCCTGACCGCCGGTTCCGACTCCACGCCCACCGAGCCGGGGGCGAAGTACCTCATGCTCAACGCCCTCACCGGCCAGGCGGCCGACATGTGGGGCGGCTCCACCAACAACGGCACGGTCGCCATCGCCTACCAGCGCCACGGCTACGCCAACCAGCAGTGGGTCTTCGAACCCGCCGGCGGCGACGCGGTGCGCGTGAAGTCGGCGGCGTCCGGAAAGTGCCTCCAGTTCTCCTCCGCGGTGGCGGGCCAGTACGTCGCCCAGCAGCCGTGCGGCGGTGCCGAGGGGCAGAAGTGGCGGCTGCGCGCGTCCGCGGACGGCACGTACGTCCTCCAGCCCCGGGACTCCTCGCTCGTGCTGGGTGTCAGCAAGCGCTGGTACTACGGCGGCTGGCTGCTGGAGCTCCAGCGCAAGAACGACGAGGGCTACCAGCGCTGGAGCCTGCAGCGCGCCTCGTGACCCGCGTGAGCTGATCACGTAGGTCCGGACCGGGCCGGCGGCCGCGTTCTTTCCCCCGCGGCCGCCGGCCCGCCCCCCGTTCCCCCGGTTTCCCCCGTTCCCCGTTTCCCCCTGTTCCCCCGGCTCTTCTCCCCCCCCAGCCGCTCCTCCGGCTCTCCTCGTCCCCCACCGCTCTCCCGTGTTCAGGAGTCCCCGTGCCCCACGCCCGTCGCCCACGACTCGCCCCGACCGCAGCCCGCGGCGCCGGTGCGGTCCTCCTCACCGCGTTCGCCGCGCTGCTCGCCCTCGGCCCGGCCGGGCCGGCCGCCGCGCACGGCGACACCATCCACTTCGAGGTGGAGACCGCGGCCTCAGACGGACATGTGGAGGCCGTGGCGACCTGGGAGAACGACAACGACCCGGTGACGGACGCCATCGCGGGGACGCTGTCCGCCGTCGACGTCAACGGGCGCTCCCTCGGCCCCTGGAAGCTGGTCCCCGTCCCCGGCGAGGAGGCACGGTACACCACCCGTCAGGAACTGCCCCCGGGCCGTTGGACGGTGACCGTCAACTGCGGCTTCCCCGACCTCGGCCGCGGCGAGGCCACGGTGGACGTGCCCGCCCGGGAGCGGCGCGCCGAGCGCCCGGAGCCCGCCGGGCGCCCGGAGTCCGCGAAGCCGGCGGGACCCGCCCGCGACGCGGACCGCGCGGAGCGGCAGGGGACGGCGGAGCGCGAGAGCGCCGGCGGCGACGAGGGCTCGTCGTCGGCGCTGCCCCTTTGGGCGGGCGCGGGCGCCGTGGGCGGCGGGGCGGCGGTGCTGCTGGTCCGCCGGCGCCGCGCTGCCGCGCGCTAGCCCGGCGTCGCCACGAGGGCCCTCAGGCGCCGAACAACCGCCGGGCCCTCCCCGTTCCCTCCGCCGTCGTACCCCGCCGTCGACCCCGCCGTTCTCGGCGCCAGGAGCTCCACCGTCGGCGGCCCCGGCGACCGAACGTCGCCCGTCCCGTGGCGACGTGTGGACACAGGGCTTTGCCCGGCGAGCGAGCGATGGACGGCCCCGGAGCCCGTCTTCGGCCCCGTACGGGCGGCGCCACCGCCGGCGGCACCGTGGTGTGGGCGCGGCCGCTGGACGACAATGCGGCGGATGAGTCCGATGCCGAAGGCGCGAGCCGTACGGAACCGAACCGCCGGTCCCCGAACGGCGCGACGGGGCGGGTGCCGCGGTCCGCAGCGGAGCCGCGCGCGGCACCGCGGCCGGTACGGAACCGGAGCCGGTGGACCCGAGTCCGGCCGTCGGCCGTCGGCCGCGGGCCCGGAGGCGGCCGGCGGCGGTGAGCGGCCCGGTCCGGCTCGGCAGTGGCCCGGCCCGGCCCCGGCTCGGACGGGGCGGCCGGCCCACCGGTACCGCGGTGCCGCATGTCGCCAACGCGCCTTTCGGGCGGCGTCGGACAGCACGTTCGGCCCCCCGACGAGCGGGGCCTCAACGGCAACGGCGAGGAGACGCGATGCGCGATGACTTCGACCATGGCCCCGACCAAGACCCCGACCCCGATGCCGCCCTTGACCGCCGGGGCCGCCACGCAGCCGACGGCGACGCCGCCCGCCCCGACGGCCACGGTGCGGCGACGGCCGCCGAAGACGGCGCGGGAACGCCCGCCGGCCACGGCGGTCAGGAGACCCCCACGGCCGCCGAGGGACCGCTGTTCAAGCCGGAGACCCCCGAGCGCACGGACCTCATCGCCCCGGGGGTCCGCGGCGTCGAGCTCGAACTCGCCGGACACGTCTACGACCTGCGTCGCACCCCCGTGCCCGGTGCGCTCATCGAGTTCTGGCAGTGCGACCAGAACGGCGACTACGACACCTCCGGCTTCTCCCTGCGCGGGCACCAGTACACGACCCACCGGGGCGCCTTCCGGCTGCGCACCGTCATCCCGCGGGATTACTGGGGGCGTTGGGGCCGTCGGGCGCCGCACCTTCACACACGGATCCACGTCCCCGGCGGTCCACTGCTGGTGACACAGCTGTACTTCCCGGACGACACCCAGGCGTACGGCAGGGACTTCGCCGCGCTCAACGCCATGGACCCCCTCATCGACCGGGCCTGCACCCTCACCCTCACCGGCCCGCTGGAAGGCCGCTACCGCGGGACCTTCGACTTCGTCGTCAGGACCGGCGGCCACTGACCCCTCGTCCCCCGACCGCCCGACGATCCCTCGACCGCCCGACCCTCCGACCCTCCGACCCGTAAGGATTCCGGTGACTGACGTGATGCCCACGACCACCTCGTCCCGGCCCCGGAGCACCCGGCGGGCTCCTTCGCCCGCGGCGCCGGACGCCTGGGCCGTCGCGGTCGGGAGCCCGGCCGCCGGCGAGGCGGGCCGCTCCCGACCCGATCCGACCGCCGCCCCCGTGGCCCAGGCCGAACAGGCCGAACAGGCCGAACAGGCCGACCAGACCGACGAGGACGACCGGGCCGACGGGGCGGCCGCCCCCGCCGCCGCCCCCGCGTCCCACGGGGGGTGGCGGGAGACACCGGTCCCGGTGGCCAAGGGCGACCTCACCGCCGTCGCCGCGCTCAGCGCCACCCGGGCGTGGGCCGTCGGCTACCGGCTGACGTCCGACGAGCAGGCGGAGGCGCTGGCCCTGCGCTGGGACGGCGCCTCCTGGCGCCAGGAGTCCACGCTGCCGCGTGACAGCTTCCCCCAGGCCCTCGCCGTGCGGAGTGCCGACGACCTCTGGGCGGTCGGCGCCACGGCGGCGCACTGGAACGGCCGGGCGTGGACCGCCCACGCCCTGGCGCCCGACCCCGGCGGCCGGGTGCTGCCCGACGCGGTCGCCACCACGCCCGACGGGCGGGCGTGGACGGTGGGCAGGGCCGTGCCGCGGTCCATCGCGTCCGCCGTGCCCGCCGTCCAGTCCTGGGACGGCGCGGCCTGGCACCGGCAGCCCCTCCCCGACGTCGGGCGCGGCGAGCTGAGCGGTGTGGCCGTCCTCGCCCCCGACGACGTCTGGGCCGCGGGCGCCGTGTTCGCCCCCGCGGGCGGGCAGCAGACGGCGCTGCTGCTGCACTTCGACGGCGGGCGCTGGCGGCGGGTGCCCGCTCCCGAGGCGGCCGGGGGCGAGCACCGCTGGTTCGGCGGGATCGCCGCGACGGCGCCGGACGACGTCTGGGCCGTGGGCGGCTCCGTCACCCGGGGCCGGGAACGACCCTTCGCGGCGCACTGGGACGGCCGTGCGTGGACCGCCGTCGCCACGCCGGCCGTGCCCGACGGCCGGCTGCGGGCGGTCGGACAGGGCGGCGACGGCACCCTGTGGGCGGTGGGTGGCAAGGGCGCGGTCTCCGTCGCGCTGTGCTGGGACGCCACCCGACGGCGCTGGTCGCGGGCGGCCGACCCCGCCGTGGTGGTGCGCGGCGCGTCGACGGTGCCCCGTGGGGGCGGGCTGTGGGCCGTGGGGGTCGCCGAGCGGGGCGACCTGGTGCCGGTGGCGACCCGTTTGGCCGGCTGAGGTCCGTGGGGGCGGCGCCTCGGGTACGGTCTGCGGCCCCCTCGACGGGAGGGCGGCCAGGGCCCGGCCCCGCTCGCTGCCCGTGAGGGCGACCACGGTGCGTGAGCTATGTTGAGCGGGAGCGGGACGATAAGGAGGCACACCGGTGCCATCAGGGCAGCAGGCACGCGCGCAGGCGTCCGCGATCACGCCGGGCAGGCGGGCTCCGGGGGGCGAACCGGCCCCCGCGGACAAGGTGCGTGCTTTGTTCGGCGGCCACCGGCTGTCCCCCGCACAACGGCGCATCGCCCAGTACATCACCGACCACCTCACCGAGGCCGCGTTCCTGTCGATCACGGATCTCGCGGATCGGGTGGGGGTGAGCCAGCCGTCGGTGACCCGCTTCGCCTCCTCGCTGGGCTTCAGCGGCTACCCCGCGCTCCGGGAGGCCCTGCAGCCCATCGCCCTGAGCGCGGTCGCCGGCTCCCCGGACACCCGGGAGGAGGACCGCCGCAACGAGCTGCAGGCGGCCGTCGACGCCGAGATCGCCAACCTGGAGAGCCTGCGCCGGGTCTTCGCCGACGCCGACCAGGTGCTCGACATCGGCCGGGAACTCGCCCGGTCGGTGCCGCTGACCATCCTGGGCCTGCGGATCTCCGTCTCGCTGGCCGAGTACTTCGCCTACGCGGCCAAGCGGATCCATCCCGACGTGCGTCTGGTCTCCCGGGGCGGCAGTGTGGCCTACGACGCCCTGCTCCAGTCGCGGGAGGCGGGCGGGACCTGGGTCCTGGCCTTCGCCATGCCCCGGCACTCCAACGAGCTGCTGTCGGCGATGCGGGCCGCCCGTCGCACGGGCCTGCGCGTCGCGCTGATCACGGACCTGACGCTGGGGCCGCTGGTGGAGGAGGCCGATGTGGCGCTCACCGCGGGCACCGGTTCGCGCCTCGTCTTCGACTCCTACGCGGCCCCCGGGGTGCTCTCCGCGGCCATCCTGCAGGCGATGGCGGACGCCGAGCCTGAGCGCACCCAGCTCCGGTTGGAGAAGTACGAGCAGGCCGCGGAGCAGCACGACTTCTTCCTGGAGTACTGAGGCGTCCGCCGTCGCCGGTCAGGACCGCCCGCCTTCCCCGGCGGTGCTCCGGGGTGCCTCCCGGCGTTTCCCCCCGAGTGGTTTCCTCCCCGGCGTTCTCCCAGGGGTGCCACACTCGAGTGAGCAAGGGTTTTCACGCACTCCGACATGTATGAAATTTTTCATGCCCTTGCTTACTTGGCAGTATGTATATTTACTGCCTGTGGCACCCCAGGGACGGCACCCTCCTCAGTCGGCCCGATGGTGTTTCATTCGGGCAGTCCGCCCCCTTCGGATGCCCCCGGCGGCCCCGGTCAACCCCTGGGCCGGGGTCGCCGGCACGTGTCACCCGGTTCGCCGGGTCACCGGATCGGGCACGGAGAGCAGCGGCAGTCCCGAGAGATGCTCCTCCGGCACATCGCACGCTTCGGCGAGCACCGTCAGGTGAGGGGCCAGCGCGGCGGTCAGCCGCTCGACGGTGTCGGGCAGCGCGCGAACCTGCTCGGCGCTCATCAGGCCGTCGGCCAGCAGCTCGCCGGTGCGCGGGGCGACCGCCTCCAGGAGGAACAGCGCGCACAGCTCCCCGAGGACGGCCCGGGTGGGGGAGTGCGTCACCGAGTCGAGCGTCGCGATGAACGCGTCCGCCGCCTGCAGGGTGGCGTGGGCCGTGACCAGCTCCAGTGCCGGGCCCGAGGCGCCGTTCCAGCGGCCCAGGGGCTCGCCGGGTGGCCCGGAGCGCAGCTCCCGGCGGGCCCGCTCGTGCCAGCCCCGCTCGGCGGCCGCGATGAGGTCGCGCAGAAACCCGGGCTCGGTCAGGGACGCGACGCCGCCGGCGGGCACGCCCGCGTCGGCGGGCGGGCGCGGCGTCGGCACGGCCGGCGTGTAGCCGAAGATCATCTCTGCCCCGGCCTTGCACCAGATGGCGAGGTTGTCCCCCTCCGCGGTGATCGCGCCGTCCGCGTTGGCGGGGTACTCCGCCAGGCCGTTGACGGGGAACATGGCGCGGGCGCCGCAGCGCTCCCGGCTCTCCAGGGTGATCTCCCGGGCCCGCCAGGTGATCCAGCCCTTGGCGATGGCGACGAGCCGCTCGACCTCCGCGCGCTCGTCGGGCGCATGGGTGATCCAGCGCTCGGTCACCGCCCGGTGCAGGAAGGTCATGGCGTAGGCGGTGGCGAGCGCCTTCAGCAGCCGGGCGTGGTGGCTGCGGTGGGCGGCCAGCGGGACCCGGTGGCCCGCGGTGGGGCCGGAGATGTGCCGGGTGTGGGCGTAGCGGACGGCGATGGCCAGCGCGGCGCGGCTGCCGCCGAGCGTGCTCGCGCTCATGCACAGCTTGCCCACGGTGACCCGGCCGATGGCGGCGAGGAAACGTTTTCTCGGGCTGCCCACCGAGCTCTCCAAGGAACCGTCGGCCCGCAGCCTGCCGTGCGGGCCCTGCACCAGCGCGCCGCGGTCCAGACGGACCCGGTCGAACGTCGTGACGCAGTGGTCGACCGGGCTGCCGATCCGCTCGGGCAGCTCCCGCACGCGGATCCCGGGCAGCGGAACCCCGTCCCGGTCGGTGAGCGGGGTGAGGAAGAGGAAGACGCCCAGGTCCCGCCCGTCGACGAGCAGCCGGGCGGCCACCACCGCGCTCTTCGGGCCGCCCGCCGGGCCGGTGTTGGGCATGAACTTCTCCGCCCCCTCGTTCGGGGTGTGCAGCACGAAGCCGCCGGTGGCGCGGTCGTAGTCGGCCGTGGTCTGCAGCGCGGCGGCGTCGTTGCCGTGCGCGCGCTCGGTGCACAGGAAGGTGCCGGTGCGCTCCAGCCGCGTATAGGGCGTCAGATCGCGGGACGGTGACTGGTCGTCATCGACCAGACTGCCCAGGAACAGGTTGTAGTGGATCCCGGCGACGGTGGCCAGCGCCCCGTCGACCACCGCGGCCCACTCGTGCATCGCCGCCAACCGCCGTGGGTCGCGCGCCAGCCCCTCGGCGTCGGGCGTCTCCTCGTGGAGCGCGCGGAGCCGGGCGTAGGAGAGCGCGTGGCGCTCCTCGACGGTGAGCCCGGGACGGTACCGGAAGAGCCCCCCCCGGAGACGACCTTGCGCCAGTGCGCGTGCCGGGCCGCGGGGGCGTCCGCGAACAGGGCGGCGGTCAGCGCGCTGTGGTCAACAGGCGCCGGAGCGTACGCAGTAGTATCGACACTCGAAAACATGACCTGCTTAACGATCACGCATCGCTCTGGTCACCCTCCTTCCAGTCAACTAGGCGCGGATGTCCGAAACACCTGACCAGAAGCGGTCGGCGGCGCGTTGGCCGCAGCTGCGGGAACCCGACCGGATGCGCAGTCTGCTCGACGCGGTGATGAGCCTGGGGCGCGGACTCGAACTGCCGCAGGTGCTCCGGGGGATCGTCGAGGCGGCGGTCACCCTCACCAACGCGGAGTACGGCGCGCTCGGCGTCGTCGGCGACGGACAGCGCCTGTCGCAGTTCCTGCCGGTGGGCATGGCCGACGAACTGGTGGCGCGCATCGGGCCCTCCCCGTGCGGGCGGGGCATCCTGGGCGAGCTCATCCACAATCCGGTCCCGCTGCGCCTCACCGACCTCGGCCGGCACCCCCGCAGTTACGGCTTCCCCGAGCACCACCCGCCGATGCGGAGCTTCCTCGGGGTGCCGGTCCGGGTCCGCGACGAGGTCTTCGGCAACCTCTACCTCACCGAGAAGCGCGGCGGCGTCTTCGACGCCGACGACGAGGCGGTGTTGACCACCCTGTCCATCGCCGCGGGCGTGGCCATCGACCACGCCCGCATGTACGAGGAGAGCCGTCGCCGCGAGCGCTGGCTGGAGGCGCTGGGGGAGATCACCCGGACCCTGCTCTCCGGCACCGACGCGGCCCAGGTGCTGCACATGATCGCCGAGTACGCGGCCGAGGTCGCCGGCGCGGACCGCGCCGTCGTGCTGCTCCCGGCGGACCGGGACGCCGGGGCGCGCGGCGCGTTCGGCATGTACGGCGCGTCGACGCCCGGCACGGCACCGGACGCCCCGTCAGAGTCCACCGCCGGCGGGGTGCCCGACCCCGACCTGCTGACGGTGGCGGTGGCGTACGGACAGGGGGCGGAACGCGTCGGGGGGCTGACCCTGCCGGTCGACGGATCGCTGGCCGGCCTGGCGGTGCGCACCGGCGCCCCCGTCTCCAGCCCCCACCTCCGCTCCGACGAGCGGGCCTGTCCGCTGGGCGACGAGGACGCCGAGGAGTCGTGCGGTCCCGTCGTGGCGGTGCCGCTGCGCATCGACACCGGCGGCTGCGGCGCGCTGCGGCTCAACCGGCGCGCCGGGCGGCCCCCGTTCGACGACACCGAGGTGAAGCTGATCTCGGGCTTCGCCGACCAGGCCGCGATCGCCCTGGAGCTGGCCCAGCGGCGCGCCGAGTCGGAGGAACTGGCCGTGCTCCACGACCGCGACCGGATCGCCCGGGACCTCCACGACCTGGCCATCCAACGGCTCTTCGCCACCGGAATGACACTGCAGAGCGCCACCCGGCTCATCGACCGCCCCGAGGCCGCCGAACGCGTCGGCCGCGCCGTCGACGACCTGGACACCACCATCCAGATCATCCGCTCGACCATCTTCGGGCTGCGCACGGCCGGTGTCGGCCCGGGCGGCCCGAGCCTGCGCCACGGCATGGCCGAGGCCGTGCGGAGCGCCGCCCGGACCCTCGGCTTCACCCCGTCCCTGCGCATCGAGGGGCCGGTGGACACCAACGTCCCGCCCGAACTCGCCGAACACGTCCTCGCGGTGGCCGCGGAGGCGCTCAGCAACGCCGCCCGACACGCGCGCGCCCGGCGCGTGGACATCACCCTCACCGTGGGCCGCGACCACGACCGCGACGACGACGGCCGCGGGCCCGGCCACCCGGACGCGGTCACCCTGACCGTCGTCGACGACGGCGTCGGCCTCGGTACCGCCCGGCACACCGGCGGCCTGGCCAACATGCGCGCCCGCGCGGAGCTCCACCACGGCTCCCTGACCGTCGAAACACCCTCGTCCGGCGGCACCCGCATCACCTGGCGGGCACCACTGCCCGGCTGAGCTAGTGCCCGCGCGGGTCGCGGCGGTTCAGGACGCGGCCGGCGATGACGGCGGCCTGGACGCGGCGGCCGACGCCCAGCTTGGCCAGGATGGAGGAGATGCGGTTCTTGACGGTCTTCTCCGCCAGGAACAGCCGGTCGGCTATCTGACGGTTGGTCAGGCCCTCCCCGATGAGCTCCAGGATCTGCCGTTCGCGCGGGGAGAGCCGATCGAGTTCGGAGGGCTCGGGGGTCGCCTCGGGCTGGTGCGGGCCGCGCAGCCGGGCCATCACGCGGGTGGCCGTCCGCGGGTCGAGCATCGACTGTCCGGTGGCCACCGTGCGGACGGCGGTCACCAGGTCGGAGCCGTTGATCTGCTTGAGCACATAGCCGGCGGCCCCCGCCATGATGGCGTCGAACAGGGCCTCGTCGTCATCGAACGACGTCAGCATGAGACAGGCCAGCTCCGGCATCCGCGCCCGCAGCTCCCGGCACACCTCGATGCCCGCGTGGTCGCCGCCCGCGCCGCCCACGCCGCCCACGCCCCCCGCGCCGCCCACGCCGCCCGGCGCCGAGCCCCCCGCGTCCCCGAGTCGTACGTCCAGCACGGCCACGTGGGGGCGGGCCGCCGGCACCCGGGCGAGCGCCTCGTGGGCGCCGGCCGCCTCGCCCACCACTTCGATGTCCTCCTCGGCCTCGAGCAGGTCGCGCACCCCCCGCCGGACCACCTCGTGGTCGTCGAGGATGAAGACCCGGATGGGGGAGGGGGCCGGCACGCCGGCGGGCGGGGTGGGCTGGTCCTGGTGGTGATCCATGAAGATCCATTCTCTCGCGCCCGTCCGCGCCGGCGTCGAGGGGGCCGAACGGCCCTATGGATAGGGCCGGACGGGCCGCTACGGGCGGTGCCATATTGAACGCGGTTCGACCCCCCATCTCCCGATAAGGAGAGCCGCTGACCCATGGACACCGTCAACGACGAGTACCACGCGCTGCTCGCCCGGCATGACGCGATGCGGCTGCGCCGACGGATCCTGTCGTCGCCGTCCGAGACCCGGAAGGCCGTGGAGCCGTATGACGGCGCGGCCGATCAGCGGCTGATCACGCAGTACCTGGGCCTGGTGACCCCGTTCAGCGAGCTGATCACCCACCTCTACGACGCGATGTTCGAACGCCGGCCCTATCTGCGGTCGCTCTTCCCGGAGTCGATGGAGTTCCAGCGGGCCCATCTGGCGCGGATCTTCTGGTACCTGATCGAGAATCTGCACGAGCCGGACGAGGTGGCCGCCACCTTCACCCGGCTCGGCCGCGACCACCGCAAGCTCGGGGTGCGGCCCGTGCACTACGAGACGTTCGAGGCCGCGCTGTGCGAGGCGCTGGCCCGTACGGCGGGCCCGCGGTGGTCCGAGGCGGTGGAGCAGGCGTGGGTGCGGATGCTGCGGTTCGCCGTCGCGGCCATGGTCGAGGGCGCGGACGCCGCGCTCGACGAACCCACCTCCTGGCACGCCACGGTGACCGGGCACGAGCTGCGCCACCCGGACATCGCCGTGCTGCGGGTGCGGACGGGGGAGCCGTACCCGTACCACGCCGGGCAGCACGCGGCCCTGGAGTCGCCGCTGATGCCCCAGGCGTGGCGGCGGTACTCCATCGCCCGCGCCCCGCGGCCGGACGGCGAGCTGGAGTTCCACGTCCGACGGACCGGCCCCGGCGGGGTGAGCGACGCCCTCGTCGGGCACACCCGGGTCGGCGACACCCTGCGCCTCGGGCCCGCCCAGGGCACCATGACGGTGGCGGACGACCTCGCACGGGACCTGCTGCTGGTCGCGGACGGCACCGGTTGGGCCGCCGTCAAGGCGCTCGTGGAGGAGCTGGCCGCACGCCGGACCTTCCACCGCCGCGTGCACCTGTTCGTCGGCGCCCGCGGCCTCGCCGAGCTGTACGAGGCCGAGACGCTCTCCAGCTGGGAGCGCCACCGCCCGTGGCTGCGCGTGGTCACGGTGGTCGGCGAGGGGCCGGGGGCGAGCGCGTACGGCTCGGTGGCCGAGGCCGTGGTGCGCCACGGCGACTGGTCCGAACACCTCGCCTACGTCAGCGGTCCGCCCTCGGCGGTGGGTGCCACCGTGGCGCGCCTGGCGGCGTCCGGCCTGCCCGTCGAACGCATCCGGTACGACCCCCTGCCCGACAGCCTGACCCCGGCCGCCTCCCGTTCGGCGGCGTACGAAGGAGTGGACGCGTGAGCCTCACCCCCGGCGTACCCGCACCCCATGTCATCGTCGTCGGCGGCGGCATCTCGGGGCTCGCCGCGGCGCACCGGCTCACCGGCGCCGGGCTCCGCGTCACACTGCTGGAATCCGCCGGGCGGCTCGGCGGCAAGCTGCACCGGGGCTCCATCGCGGGCGCGCCGGTCGACCTCGGCGCCGAGGCGCTGCTCGCCCGCCGCCCGGAGGCGCTCCAACTGGCGCGGGCGGTCGGGCTCGGCGACCGGCTGCGCACCCCCGCCAGCGCCTCCGCCGCGCTGTGGAGCCGGGGCGCGCTGCGCCCGGTTCCCACCCGTCGGGTGCTGAGCCTGCCGGGGGATCGGGGCCCGGGGGCCTCGGGCGCCGGACCCCGGATCGAGATCAGCGAGGACGTCTCGCTGGGGCACTACGACGCCTACGGCTACTTCGACGGCTACGGCTACGGCTCCGAGGACACGTACGGGGCCGGTGACCCGCACGGATCGGACGGCCCGCACGGGGCGGAGGGCTCGGACGGCGCCTCCGGGACCGAGCCCCCGGACGGGACCGGCGACCCGGACGGCCCCCACGGCTCGGCGGGCGCCGCCGGCCGCCACGCCCCGCGCGCCCGCACCCGCGACGAGGCCCCCGGCGCGGGTGCGGGGCCCCACCTCGCCGGGTCGCCGATCGTCGGCGTCGACGGCGGTGTGGGCAGCCTGCCGGGCGCGGTCGCCGCGGCCGTGCGGGCGGCGGGCGGCGAGATCGTGCTGGACTGCCCCGCCCTCGCGCTGAACCGCACCGCCACCGGCTGGGAGGTGCGCGTCCCGGCGCGGACCCTCGACTGCGACGGGGTGGTCATCGCCGCGCCCGCCTGGGTGGCGGCCACGCTGCTCGCCGCGGAGGCGCCCACCACGGCGGCCGAGCTGTCCAGGGTCGACTACGCCTCGACGGCCGTGGTGACCATGGCCTTCCGCCGCTCCGACCTGGCGGGTCTGAGCGCCTTCGACGGCCGGTCCGGGTTTCTCATCCCGCCCGTGGACCGGGACCTGTGCCGCAGCACCATCAAGGCGGCCACCTTCCTCAGCCACAAGTGGGACTGGGTCTCCCGGCGCGCCCGGGAGCTCTTCGTGCTGCGCACCTCCATCGGCCGGCACGGCGAGGAGGAGCTGCTCTACCTGGACGACGCCGACCTCGTGGGCGCCTCCCTGCGCGACCTGGAGGAGGTGACCGGGCTCGGCGCCCGGCCGGTGGCCACCGAGGTGACCCGCTGGATCGACGGGCTGCCGCAGTACGGCGCCGGGCATCCGGCCCGGGTGACGCGGGTGCGGGACGCGCTCGGCCGGCTCCCGGGGCTGGCGCTGTGCGGAGCGGCGTACGACGGGGTGGACATCACCGACTGCGTCGCCAGCGGGCAGCGCGCCGCGGACGAGCTCATCGGCGCCGCCTGAGGCCGGGCTCGCCCGCCTGAGACCGGGTCCGCCGCCGCCAACCCCCGCATCGGGCGGCGGCGGGCCCTTCCCCCGGCCCGCGATCCCGGCCGGACCCCACGATCCCCGTCCCCGACGGTCCGGCCCTCCCCCTCGGACCGTCAGACCCCGGCTCCCGTATCCCCGGGCCGGCCATCCGGCCCGGGAGCCGGGGTCACTTCTTCTTCGGAGTCCTCGAACTCCTGGGACTCTTCGGCGCGCCCATGCCCTGGCGCGCCGCGCCGGCCGGCCAGACGACCTCGACCGGAATGCCCCGGGCCCGGGCGTAGGCCACCAGGTGCGCGGTCGCGTCCCGGCCGTCGGACGGGGAGCCGTCCCAGACGGCGAGCACCGTGCGGCAGGAACCGACCAGCCGTTCGTCCGCGCCGATGCAGGCGTACCGGTCGGCCGGGTCGAAGGGGAGCAGCCGCACATGCTCGGCCAGCACCAGCAGCTCCCCGGCCGCCGGCCGGTCACGCGCCGGCAGCACGGCCGGCACCGCGCCCTGGGCGGGCAGCCACACGGTGAGCTTCCGGCCGGCCGCGCGCACCGCCCGGCCGAAGGCCAGCGGCAGCCCGGCACCCGCCCGCACCAGCCCCACCGCTCCCTCGGCCAGCCGCTCCAGTCGCTCCAACCGGGCCCGCAGCTCGGCCTCCACCAGCTCCAGCGTCCCCGCTGTCAGATCCGCATGCCCCACGGCCGCGATCACCGCACCGCTCCCCTCATCACCACGTTCCACCCGTTCACCAGGTCCGCGTCGCAGTGAACACAGCGATGATCCCCCGTCGGTAGGGGCCGAACGGCCCTGACGGTGCCCGGTCGGCCGGCTACCCCGGCCGACCGGCTCCTTCGCGCCTGCTCAGCTCAGACCTCGAAGTCCCGATCGAAGGTCTCCCGGGCCTTCTGCTCCTCCGCCTGGGCCCGCAGCCGGGCCTTCCGCTCCTCCTCGACCGCGCGCTCCCGCGCTTGCCCGGCTCGCTGCGCCTTCTCCTGCACATCCCGCGGCGTGGCCTTCACCCGCCCGGACGTGCCCTTGGGCTGGTCTCCGATTCCCATAGCTGCTCACTCCTCGGGGCGATCGGAATACAGGAGTCGATACCAGGGTGACACGCTTCGGTGACCGGCGCATTCAACTCCCTACTCGCGAGTTTTCTCGGGGGTTTCTCGGTACACGTCAACGGCACGCGACAGCGAAACGACGGAGTCGACGGGGTGGCCGGCGGGCGCGTGGCCCCCTGTCCGCCCCCCGCGGACCCGGGGCGCCGGCGTTCGACGCGCGGCACCCCGCCGCCCAGCCGGTGCGCTCAGCCACAGTCCGCGAACTCGCCCACCCGGACCGGCGTCCCGTCCGCGGTCCTGCCGATGACGGTGATGTCGCAGCGGCCGCCCGAGCCGGCGCCCGCAGGCCGCCGGCGCAGCACCCGCACGGTCTTCCCGGCGGGCAGCCTGGGGACCGAGAACTCGTCGGGGTCCCGGACGACGCCCCCGTCCCGCTCGGCGGCGGTCACCTCCAGGTCGTACATGTCCCCGGGGCCGTGGTTGGTGATCTGCACGACGCCGCTTCTCCCCGGGCCGTGGTCGACATAGCGCGCCTCCAGCCGCGGGGAGTCCGCGACCTCCTCCCCGGCGCCGGGAACGGGATCGGCCAACGACGGTACGGGGGGAGTCAGATCGCCGGCGTCGTGCCAGTCGGTACCGCTCAGCCGGACCGCACAGCCGGCCGTCTGGAGTCGGATCGCCAGCTCCTGCCGCCGCTTGACGGAGTCGTCGAGCCGGACCACGTGTCGGCCCTGGATGTCGCTGAAGCCCCTGACCTCGCCCAGCTCCACGATCACCGTGCGCTCCTCGTCCCGGCCCATGGCCATGCCCGCCTCGAACAGGACGTTCGGCCGCGGCTGCAACCGCGGGACACACTCGGGGTCGCCCGGAAGGGTGAGACTCTCGTGCAGACGGGCGACGTCGTCCGGGGTCTGGAGGATGACCACGGCCTGCGCGTGGGCGAACACCGCGTCCAGCACCTCACCCAGGTACGGGGAGCCCTTCCCGGTGAGCCGGATCGCCTCCGACCACTCGATCGGGTCCAGCCCGAGCGTCCGCAGAAACTCGAACAGCCCCTTGCGCGCGGGCTCGTTGCGCCCGTGGATCACGAACACCTTGCGGGGGTCGACGCCACCCGCGACGGTCTGCCCGGCCATGCCTTCCTCCCTACCCGCGGAGTCGGTCCCCTCGATCGACGTTAGCGGCAGCCGCCGGGCCGGGTACGTGGGCGTACTGGTCGGCCTGGAGCTTGTACGCGGCGGCGTAGCGGGAGCCCGGGCGGGTGAGCAGCTCGGCGTGGGTGCCGTGCTCGACCAGGCGGCCGTGGTCGAGGACGTAGATGGTGTCGGCGTGGCGACAGGAGGCCATGCGGTGGCTGATCAGAATGATGGTGGCGCCCTGGTCGGCGAGCCGGCGGATGCGTTCGAAGGCGGCGATCTCGGAGCGGGCGTCCAGCGCCGCGGTGGGCTCGTCGGCGATGACGATCGGGGCGGCGCGGAACGTGGCGCGGGCGAGCGCCATGCGCTGCCACTGCCCGCCGGAGAGCCCCACCCCCTGGTGGTAGTTGCGGTCCAGCAGGGTGTTGAGCCCCTGCGGGAGCTCGGCGATGACCGCGTCGGCCTCGGCGTAGGCGGCGGCCCGATGGATGTCGGACGGCGAGTAGGGGTCGGAGGGGCGGCCCAGGTGGATGTTCTTGCCGGCGGTGAAGGGCCACTCCATGAACGACTGGTCGATGAGGGCGACGTGTTGGAAGAGGCTGGCCCGGTCCAGCTCCCGGATGTCCGTCCCGTCCACCAGGATGTGTCCGCGGTCGGGCAGGTACAGCCCGGCGAGCAGTCGGGCGGTGGTGGACTTGCCGCAGCCGTTGTCGCCCACCAGCGCGACGATCTGGCCCTGACGGACCGTGAAGGACACGTCGTCGACGGCCGGGGTGGGGCGGTCGGGGTAGGTGAAGGTCACATGGTCGAAGCGGATCTCCTGCGGAGCCCGCTTGAGGACGTGGCCGTCGGTCGACATGGCCCGGTCGGCGGCGTTGCTGACGGCCTTCTCCAGGTCCAGATAGAACAGCGACTGCTCGTAGAGGTGGTTGACCTGGCGGACCAGCTGGCCGAGCTGGGAGGTGCTGTTGCGGATCGCGATCACGGCCGTCCCCGCCACCGCCAGCGGGATCACGCCCCCTTGGAGCAGCAGCCCCAGCAGCCCGTAGGTGGCGGCCGTGGCGAGCCCCGAGACCGCGCTGGACGCCAGGTCGGTGGCGGCCTCCGCACGCGCCAGCCGGGCCTGCTCCGTCTCGTGCTCCTGCGACATCCGCTCGAAGTGACCCAGCAGGTGCGGACCGGCGCCGTGCACCCGGACCTCGGCCGCGGCCTCCTGACCGGTGAGCAGCTGGGACAGCTGGTGCCGCTTGCGCAGATGCTCCAGCCAGACCTGGATGGACTGGTACATGCGTCGGGCGCTGCGGATGGTGCCGTAGCCCTTGGGCAACGCGATCAGCAGCAGCATGGGTAACAGCGCCGGGTGCAGCACCGCGAGCACCCCGGCGGCCGCGGCCAGGGAGACCAGGGCGTTGAGCACGCCCACGCTGTGGCTGATCATGCGGCGGGCCGAGTCCGTGCCGTAGCGGGCGGAGTCCAGCAGCCGCCGGAACTCGGCGCGCTCCAGGTCGGCCAGCTCCACATGGATCACCGGCCGCAGCAGCCGCACATTGGCCGCCCGCTCCACCTTGGGCTCCAGCCGCCCGGTGGCGGCGGTGGACACCCCGCGCAACACGGCGATCAGCGCGCTGGCACACGCCACCCACAGCAGGGACGGCAGCGCGGCCCGCACCCGCTCGGGGGTGGGCCCGGCGGCGAACAGCTCGACGAGCACCCGGTTGGTGGCCAGCAGCCCGAAGGCCGTCCCCAGCCCCTGCCCCAGCTCCGCCCCGGCGACCAGCAGCAGCGCGGTGCGGTCCGTCGCCCAGGCCAGCCGCACCGACTGCGCCACCAGGTGCGGGATACGCCGGGCCATGCCCCGGAAGGAGATGTTCAACCGCGCCATCTCATGCCGTGCGTATCCGGTGTCCAGCTCCCGGTGGCCCCCGAAGAGCTCGCGCTCCACGGCCGAGTCGGGCCCCTTCGGCTTTCTGCCGGAAGCGCGCCGGACCGGTCCGGCGTGCCGGCCGGCCGACGGGAAACGGTGCCACATGTTGCGCCTCCGATGCCTGGGTCTGTCCTGCGACACGGCGATGTGCTCCGCTTAAGGGAGTTAGCCCAGTGCTGATCCCCCCGACAGGGCGCGGAGAGGAGCGAAAGGGGCATCGAGGGTGGAGAGCGGTCGATTCCTCCCCATTCGGCGGTCCGGCTCATCCGGACGCCGGGCGTGCGGCGTGCCATCCGGGTGATGGTCGCGGACGCTTGCTCCGTACGGACGATGACGGTCCGTGCGGTGCCGTGACGCGGGCGGCCCGGTCGGAATACTGGCTCGCGTTCACGCACGGTCCGCGGTCGTCACCCGCCCTCCAGTAAAGGACCTCGTATGCCCACCACCTTCGACTCCGTCGTCGCCGTGCTCCAGGACACCTTCTACGTCGACACCGGCCAGGCCGGGCCCGACACCACCTTCGAGGACCTGGACCTGGACTCGCTCGCCCTGGTCGAACTGGCCCTGGTGGTCGAGGAGCGGCTGGGCGTCCAACTGGACGGCTTCACCACGCAGTCCACCCTGGGCGAGGCGACCACCGCCATCGACGCCGCCCTCGAGGCGGCCGAGGGCGCGCGACCCGAGCGCCTCGCGACACCGACGGCCGGCTCTTGAGCGGCCCTGCAGGCATCGCCGTCACCGGGCTCGGCCTGGTCACCCCCGGCGGCATCGGCACCGCGGCCACCTGGGACACCCTGCTGACCGGCCGGTCCACCGCCCGCCGCGATCCACTGCTCTCCGGGCTGCCCGTCGACATCTCCTGCCGCGTCGCCGACTTCGACCCGCTGCGACAGCTCGACCCCCGACTGGGCCGACGGCTGGACCGGTTCACCGCCATGGCGCTGGTCGCCGCCCGCGAGGCCGTCGCCGACGCGGACCTGGACCCCGCCTCCTGGCCCGCGAGCCGGGTGGCCGTGGTCATCGGCGTGGGGACGGCCAGCATGGAGCAGTACGAGGCGGAGTTCCACAAGCTCGCCGCCGGACTCCCCACCAAGATCTCCCCGATCGCCATCTCCCGCAGCGTCCCCAACATGGCCGCCGGCGAGGTGGGCATGGACCTCGACGCCCGCGGCCCCAACCTCGCCGTCTCCACCGCCTGCGCCTCCGGCGCCACCGCGCTGGGCGTCGCCCGCGACCTGCTGCGCACCGGCTCCTGCGACATCGTCGTCGCCGGCGGCAGCGAGTCGGGGTGCACCCGGGTCCCGGCGGCCTGCTTCCACCAGATGCAGGCGCTGTCCCGGCGCGTGGACGACCCCCAAGGCGCCTCCCGCCCCTTCGACGCCGACCGCGACGGCTTCGTCCTCGCCGAGGGCGCCGGGATGCTGGTCCTGGAGCGGCTCGCGGACGCGGCCGCCCGACGGGCCCCCGTCCGCGCCCGGCTGACCGGCTACGGCGCCTCCTGCGACGCCTTCCACTTCGCCGCCCCGCACCCCGACGGCGACGGCGCGGTCGCCGCCCTGCGCACCGCCCTCGCCGACGCCGGCTGGCACCCCTCCGACGTCGACCACGTCAACGCGCACGGCACCGGGACCCGGCTCAACGACTCGGCGGAGGCCCGCGCCCTGCACCGCGTCTTCGACCGCCCGCCGCCCGTCACCGCGCTGAAGGGCGCCCTCGGCCACTCCCTCGGCGCCACCGGGGCCATCGAGGCGGCCTGCACTGTCCTCACCCTCCAGCACCAGCTCATCCCGCCCACGGCCAACCTCGACCGGGTGGATCCCGACCTCGATCTCGACGTCGTCGCCAAGGCACCCCGCCCCGCCCGGCTGAAGACCGCGATCAGCGAGTCCTTCGGCTTCGGCGGCCAGAACGCGGTGCTGGCCTTCGCCGTTCCATAGCCCCGGCCGGGAGCGGCCCCGGCGCGGTGCGCCACCGTCGGTCGACGCCGAGGACGACGCGGGTGGTTCACT
Source organism: Streptomyces sp. LX-29 (assembly GCF_029541745.1). Classification (NCBI taxonomy): domain Bacteria; kingdom Bacillati; phylum Actinomycetota; class Actinomycetes; order Kitasatosporales; family Streptomycetaceae; genus Streptomyces; species Streptomyces sp. LX-29. Next base: position 6,965,799 of record NZ_CP089746.1, read on the forward strand.
GGGGCGAGGTACCGAACGTCGGGGAGCGAGGACATGGGGCGTGTGACACGGGTGTTCACCCGGCCGGTGGTGGTGGGCGTGACGCTCGTCGGGCTGCTGCTCGTGGGCCTGGGACTCTACTGGTTCCAGCCCTGGAAGCTGTGGGTCGACGACACGGTCAACGAGGATCTCCCCACCGCGACCGCCTCCGGGGCCGGCAAGCCGGAGCAACCGGAGACGCTGGCCACCGGCGAGTTCATCAGCCATGAACACTCCACGAGCGGCGGCGTCCGCATCCTGCGGCTGGCCGACGGCACCCTGGTGCTCCGCCTGGACGACCTGGACACCAGCAACGGCCCCGCCCTGCGGGTCTGGCTCACCGACGCCCCCGTCAAGCCGGGCGAGGACGGCTGGCACGTCTTCGACGACGGCCGCCACATCAACGCGGGCGAACTCAAGGGGAACAAGGGCAGCCAGAACTACACCCTGCCGGCGGGCACCGACCTGAACCGCTACACCAGCGTGTCCATCTGGTGCGACCGCTTCGACGTCTCCTTCGGCGCGGCCGAGCTCAAGCGGGCCTGAGCCGGGCGGTCGCGGTCAGGGGCGGGGTGGCTCGGGCGGGCGGTCGTCCTCCTGGTCGGTCGAGGCGCCGTCCTCCGCGGCGGGGGCCGCTTCGAGCCGGCCCGTGATCCGTTGGATCAGCTCTGCCCGCTGAGCCTCGTCGAGGGTGCTCGCCAGCTCCCCTGACACGGTGACCGCGGTGCCGTCGGGCCGGGTGATGGTGACGGACGGCTGCCTGGTCCGCCTGGTCTGCAACCAGGTGAGCACCGCGCCGGCGAGCACCGGCAGGGCGGCCGGCGGCGCCAGGGCGGCCAACAGCCCGCCGGCCGCGAGGCCCATCTCCGCCATCGGAGCCGCCTCCACGGCCCGGCGCAGCCGACCGCGGAGCGTGGGCTCCGCGTCCAGCCAGCGGTGCAGGTCGTCGGCCGAGCGCTCGGCGTCGGCGGGGCGGTCATCGCTCACGGAGACGAGGGTGGGCGCGGCCGGTTCGGTGGGGAGCTCGCAGCCCGCGTGGAAGGTGCTGTGGCTGAGATCGGCGATGCCCTCGAACACGGCGTGGCGGAAGCTCACCGGGCCGTGAAAGGTGGTGTGGGTCAGCGTGGTGTCGTCCTGGAACACCGCACGCCGAAAGCGTGTCCTTCCGTGCACGGTCATGAAGCCGAAGGCCGCGACCTTCAGGAAGGCGGCGTCGTCGAAGTACGTGTCGCCGTGGAACGTGGTGTGACGCAGGCTCACGGGCCCGGCGAAGACGGTGTCCTGGAACCCGGTCGCCCCGTGGAAGGTGGCGCGGTCGAACTCGGCCGTGGCACCGAATGTCGCGCGGGAGAACATGGTGGGGCCGTGGAATGTCGCATCGCGGAATCGGGCCCCGCCACTGAAGTCCGCCAGCGTGAAGTCGATCCCCTCGTGGAAGGTCGCACGGTCGAAGAGCACGACGTCCGTGAAACGGACACCACGGAACGGAGCCCCTTCCATGAACAGGGCCTCGGTGAACTCCGCCCTGCCGAAGCGGGCCCGGCGCAGGCGCCCGTCCCACAGCGCGGCGAGGAGCTCGTTCAGCACCTCGGCCGTGAACGGCGTGCCCGAGGCGTCGACGTCGTCGCCCGGATGGAGTCCGGACAGATACGCCGAGCGCTCGGCCCCGGTCAGGTGCACCAGGCAGCGCTGATGGCCGGGCACCCGGATGCCGCGGCAGCCCGCCGGATCCTCGGGGGAGGCGTCGAAGCCGCAGTGGGGCCAGCCGGGGGCGTCGGCGGGCGAGGTCAGGGCGCGCCCGAGCGCAGCGATGTCGCCCAGGAACGAGTAGGCGCCGGCGGCCCCTCGCGACCGGTCGTCGTCTCCTTCGACGACCGGATGGAAGTCCCCGGACGGGTCCGGGCCGAGCGCCGCCTGGATCGCCTCGCGTACCGCCGGGGAGACCACGAGGACGGAGGTGGCGGAGAGAGAAGAGGGGAGGGGGAGTTTCGCTCGCACTTCGCTGAGTACGGAGGCATGGCCGACCATCCTGACCGCGGCGGCGACCGCGGGCCCGGTCAGACCGTCCGGCGCCTCGGCGACCGGCCCGGAGGAGATCGCGAGAGCCAGCGTCAGCCGCCGCTCGCCGCCCGTCCACACGGTCCGCCTGGCCAGTCCCTCACCCAGCGCGGTCAGGATCACGCCGGTGTGCCTCAGGGAGTCGGTTCCACTGAGGCCCACCACGAGGTCGGCAGTGTCGTCCGCAGTGCGGCGCGGTGTGGTGACCACCCCGTCGACGCCCGCCTCCTCCATGGTGTCCAGGAGGAGCCTTCGCAACCATCGCTCGCCGTTGGACCCGTCAAGTACCGAGAGATGGACTCCGGAGCCCGGGCCGCCGAGGAGACTGAGCTGCAGGGCGATGCAGAGCGAGTCGCCCTCCGTCGGCACCGGCACCCTTTCCCGTTCCGGCCGCGCACCCGACGTGTCGTCCAGGCACACGAGAAAGCTCTCCTCGCTCAGGAGCGGGCCGATGGGCTGGACCCTCCAGCGCTGCGGCCAGGTCGCCTCACCGACGAGGCAGCCCATCAGGACGTCGCCGTGGAACACCGGGGCCCCGCGCAGCTCCGACCAGTCGACGGTGGGTCCCGGTGGGCCGGACGGCTCGAAGTACAGCCGCCCGCCAGTGGAGATCAGGGTGCCTTCCGCCGTGGCCGGGTCGCCGACCTCGGTGGTGCAGGGCACCTGACAGTCCCTCACTCGTGAGCCTTCGGCGACATCCCCCCAACGCAGTGGCGGCGCCGACCGAGCCCATGCCACCGGATCGACCAGGTCGGTCTCGGCGCGCACCAGGGCCGCCCCGAAGCCGCCGCCGAACCGCCCCCACACCGTATGGCAGGCGACCCAGCGGCTGCCGTCCCAGACGACGGAGGGCCCGTCGCCTTCCCGGCGGTTGGGGATCGAGGGCGTCAGGAACGTCCGCGGGGTCAGCAGGACGCCGGTCGTCGGCAGGCGGTCGACGCCGCGCGTCAGCCAGCTGACGATCCGCCAACCACGGTGCTCCCACGCGGTCCCCGCTCTCGACTCATCGAGGTCCACTGTCCCCGGCTTGGCCGCGAACGGCAGCCGCCCCGCCGCGACCGTCCTGGCCCCGTCCCCCGACGGCTGTGCCGGGTCGACGCGGGTGGCCCCGAACTCCGCCGTCGTACGCGGTTGACGGCTGAGGTAGCGCCAGACCGATTCCGGCACCAGCTCCCGTACGGTGCTGATCTGGTGGCGTAGCTGGGAGCCGAGCAGCGCCTCGCGCACGCCCGGCAGGAACGCGAACTCCATGCGCTCCGGATCGGTTCCGCCGGTGTGGTCGTCCCAGGGCCGGAGCAGGCCGCTCAGGGCGACCTCGGCGAGGTGGCCGTGGTCGGAGTCGGGCAGCATGGCGCGCCGGACGAGGGTCATGACGGGGAGGGTCAGGGGCACGGCGGAGAGGTAGCCGGCGAGGTGCTGGGCGGTGACGGACGAGGTCTCCCGGAAGCGTTCGAGGGCCGGGCCGGCGGGCAGGGCCTCGGGGTCGGCGGCGGGTGACGACGACTGTTCCACCGCGGTGTCGAGGAGCAGGCAGGCCATCCGCTGCCAGCGGCTGTCGCCCGCGACCAGGTCGGCCAGGCGGGTGAGCGCCGCCGGGGACGGGTCCACCACCGGGACGGGCAGCCAGGCGGCCGCGGGGTCCGGGCGGCGGCGGGCGCGCGCCCTGGGGCTGGTCGGCGCCTGCTGCCAGGAGGCGTTGGCGGCGGCGGGCCGGGAGGCGCGGAGCAGCCGGGGGGAGGGGCGGGCGGCGCCGCGGGACCAGAGCCGTTCGGGCAGGACGTTCAGCACGGCCACCGGGTTGTGGCAGGACCAGTGGCGCAGCGCCTCATGGAGTGGGCCGCCGGCCCAGCCGCCGCCGACCGTGTCGGTGACGACCAGGATCAGTCGGTGCCCGGACGGGTCGGCGATCTCCTGGGGGCGCCGCGGGGCGGCGCCCCGGCGGTGGGTCACCGCGGGGAGGCCGTCGGCCCCGGTGCCGTCGAGGTACCAGAGCCGCACATCGCGGAAGACCCCGGTCTGGGTGATGACCCGGCGCAGCTCGGCCACCAGGTCCTGCCAGAGCAGCATCGAGTGGTGGGTGTCGACCACCAGCGCCAGGTCGAGCCAGCGGCTCCGCGCGGGCCGCAGCACGGGCGTCGGCAGCAGTAGTTCGACGCTGCGGGCGACGGTGAGCTCCTCGTCGAGCTCGCGCTCGGCGTCGGGGCCGCCGCGCGCACGGCGGCCCACCGGCCGCAGCGAGCGCATGACGGCCAGCGGGTCCCGCAGGGTCGGCGGGCGGGGAACCCGCACCGGGTCACCACGGCCGGCACCGGCTTCGTCCTCGGCCGGGCCCGGGTCCGGGTCCGAGGCCGGGAACAGCCTGGCCCGGGTCCCCGCGGCGGCCGCCGTCGCGGTCGACGGTCGTCGTGGCGGCGGGGGTGCGGCGGGGCCCGCGGCCGGGGGCGGGGCCTCCGGCTCCGGGGAGCCGGCCGCGGGGCCGACCCTGCCGGCCAGCCAGAGGATGTCGGCCAGCTCCTCAGGACCGGCGTCCGCCCCGGCCTCGTTGACGGCTCTGAGCAGCGCCTCGATCACGCGCGCCGCCACGCCTTCACGCCGCCCACGGGATCGTCAGCGACCCGCGGCCTCGCGACGACCCACGGCCCCATGTCGGCCCACGCCCTCACGTCGACGGGCCGGTGAGCCGTTGCATGACCGTGCTCAGGAACCGCTCGCGCTCCTCGGGGCCGGACCAGGCGTTGTTCAGCCGCAGGTGGATGGCGTTGAGCAACTGGTCGGTGGCGAGGTCGCCGTCGGCGCCGCGGGTGATGAAGCTCTGGATCAGGTCCTCGTAGCGCCCGTCCTCCGGGGCGATGCGGAGCCGGGCGCGCACGATCCGCTCCAGCTTCTCCCGCCCGGGCGGCTCCATGTGCAGCCGAATGCAGCGGCGCAGGAAGGGGGGTGGGAAGTCGCGCTCCCCGTTGCTGGTCAGCACCACGACGGGGAAGGCACGGCAGCGGACCCGGCCCCGTTCGACCCGGACCAGGTCGTCCGGGGAGTCGTCGGTGGCGATGCGCGCGGACGGCTGTCGCACGGCCAGCCGCGCTAGTTCGGGAATCTCGAACTCGCCCTCCTCGAAGACGGTGAGCAGATCGCCGGGCAGGTCGATGTCGCTCTTGTCGATCTCGTCCACCAGCAGCACCCGCGGCTGGTCCTGGGCCAGCAGCGCGGTGCCCAGCGGGCCCAGCCGGAGGTACGGGGTGATGGAGGAGGCGTCCGCGGCCCCGGCCCCGCCGTCGGCGGAGCCCGCGGACGTCTCCGGAGCGGGGTCGGGTGTCGCCCGCCCCGGCCCCCCGGTCCGCATCTGGTGCAGATTGGCGTCCTGGAGCCGGCCGATGGCGTCGTAGTGGTACAGCCCGTCGCGCAGGGTGGTCCGGCTGGTGATGGGCCAGTGGAGCACCGGGCCCAGCCCGAGGTCGGCGGCGACGCTGTACGCCAACGTGGACTTGCCCACCCCCGGCTTGCCGGTGACCAGCAGCGGTCGGCGCAGGTACAGCGCGGTGTTGACGGCGTCCTTCTCCGACTCGTCCGGCACATAGCCACGGCCGCGGGCCTCGGTGCGCTCCCAGGCCGTGCCCTCGTTCCGCGGCGCGGTGTACTCCGGGTCGGGGGTGCCGGCGAACTGCCGCCAGGGCGGCGCCTCCAGACCGGTCAGCACGGTCCGCCGTGCCTCCTGGGCGCCCTCGCCGCCGTAGATCCACCAGTCCTTCACCGTGCCCCCACCGTGCCCTTCTCCGCTCTTCGCTTTCGGCTCTCACGTCACGACAAGGACCGGCTGAGCGGCCGGCAGTCGGGATCGTCCCACAGAAGGGCCAACGGATGGTGCCAGCCCTGGTCGTCCTCCGCGCCGTCGGCGTGCTCCAGGCGCAGCTCCCGCAGCAGCTTGGGGAGGCGCCGCACATCGATCCCCGACTCGTCCCCGGTCGCGTCGGGACCGGGTGTCGTCAACGCCGCGCTGAGGCCCTCACCCGGTCGGGCCGCCCGGGGCGGGCCGCCGCGCCGCCACACCGCGATCGGCACCCCCGCGTCCAACACCGCGTTCAGGGCGTCCTGGAGCCGGGTCGCCGACACCTCGGCCAGCACGCAGACCGGCGGTTGGTCGGCCTGCAGCCGGTCCCCGAGCACATGGCTGACCTCGTGGTCCGGCAGCACATGGACGGCCCGTGGATGGCGGCTGCTCTGTGCCTGGTACCAGCGCCACTTCTGCCGCCACAGCGCCTCGGTCACGCCGTCGCGCTCGTCGGGGCAGCGGACGGCCACCTGGTAGATCAAGCCGAGGCCGCGGGGCGCGCCGCGGCGTCCGATGGGCATCGGCCAGTTCTCGAAGTCGACGTCGAGCAGCTCGAACGGGACGTGGAACTCCACCCGGTCCACCCGGCGGCAGGCCACGGGGTCGGTCTCGCTGAACCGCCGCTCCACCCGGAGCAGTTGGCGGCCGAGCTCGCGGCGGACCTCGTCCAGTGTCAACGGGGTGGCCTCGGACTCCCACAGCGTCTCGAAGCCGCCCCGATGCAGCCACATCCGCACCCAGTGGCGGTCCTCGGTCTGGGCGGGTTCCAGCCGTAGATGGAGGACCACCTGACGTTCGGCGGGCGGTGGCGTGGGGAGGGGGCCGACCCTCGTCCGCTCGCAGGTCGCCGCGAGCCAGCCCGCCAGCTCCGTCGCCCACCCCGGGTCCCGTGTCGCGGCCCGCTCCATCAGATACCGCACGAACGGCACCGCGAGCGGCATGTCGGGGCGCACGCCCTGACGCGCGTCCAGGTCCTTGACCACCTCGGTCAGGCCGCCCGATGGCAGGCTGTCGCCTACGGGTGGGACGGCCCCGGATATCTCGAAGGCCCAGCGGTACGCCTCGTAGGTCCCCTCGGGCAGCGGCCGGTCGCCGAAGAGCGCGCCCAACCGGTCCCAGGCGACCTGGTCCAGGCGGGGTGCGGCCGGCGGCGGGCTCGCGGGGCCGGCGCCCGACTCCGGCAGGTGCTGGTGGAACTCCTTGATGACGAGGACCCCGGAGTTGGCCACGCCGCCGTTGTCCGCGTGCGCCTCGCCGGTCTCGGTGGCCTCCGTGGTCTCGGTGATCCCGGTACGCGGTGGCTGTTTCCACCCCACTGTCGTTCCGACCTCTGCTCTCTCTCGCCCGCGATGCCTGTCGTGTCCGTTCAGCCGAGCCGGACGCCCGTGTTGGCATCGCCGCCGTCGCCCTCGGCGTCCCCGGTGTCCTCGGCCGCGGCGTCCGCGGAGGTCGAGGCCGGCGCGCTGACCCCTGTGTTCGCCGTGCCGCCGTTTCGGGCCGTGGCCCTGCCGGTCCGGGTCGCGCGCACCGTCGGCGGAGCCGGTGGCGGCGGGGGCGGAGGCGGGGGCTGTCCGGGACCGAGCAGCGCGCAGCCGAGCCCCGCGATGCCCACCACGGCCCCGACCACGCTCGCCACGCCGCTCGCGGTGTCGAGATCCACCCACACCCACGCCGCGACCATCCCCAGCACCAGGAGGGCGGAGACGATGACTAACGCGGTCTTCTTCCAGCCGTGCAGCATCCCGACATCATCCACCCCTCGGGCGACGGCTGTCAGCCGGATGGCGCCGGTGGCGGCGCCGCCCCGCGAAGGGGGCCGCGCACGAGGGCCGCCGCTGGTGCGAACGCCCTTCCGGGTTTAGGTTGTTCTAGTGTTATGCGAACAACTGGAGGGGGCTGATCCCATGTTCCGTAGGCACGAGGGTCCGTCCGGCCATCGCCGGACCGCCGTGGTGACGCTGGCGTTCGGGCTCGCCGCGGCCGCCGTGTCGCTGGGCTGCGCCGGGCTGTGGGACCGGCTGCCCGATCGCCTCGCCACCCACTTCGGCGCCGGCGGCGCCGCGGACGGCTTCACCGCGCGCGGCGACTTCCTCGGCGTCGCGCTGGGCGTGCTGCTGGGCCTCGGGGCGCTCTTCGGCACCCTCACCCACCTCGGCCGCGAGGCGCCCGGCGCGCAGCGCGCGCTGACCGCCGCCGGGTGCGCGGTCGCGGCGCTGCTGGGCGCCGCCTTCGGTGTCACTCTGTGGGCCAACGCGGGGGCCGACGAGGCGGGGGCCGTCACCCTGGCCGGTGGTCAGCTGGCCCTGGTGTGCGCCGCGACCGCCGCCCTGGGCGGGCTGGGCTGGCTGCTGGCGGGGCCCGGAGCGCCGCCGCCCGTCACCCGGCGGACGCCGGTTCCGACGGCGCCCCGACTGGAGTTGGCCGACGGCGAGCGGGCCAGCTGGACCCACACCGCGGGCTCCCGCCCGATCGCGTACGTCGGACTGGCCCTCGCGGTGGCCGGGGTGGTCGCGGGCGTCACCGTCGGCTGGGGGTCGGGCATCGGCCTGCTGGCGGGCGGCGTTCCGCTGGCGCTGCTGACCGGCGCGCGGGTCACCGTGGACCGGCGGGGCCTCACCGTCGCCCCGCTGCTGCTGCCGCGCCCCCGGCTGATCGTGCCCCTGGACCGCATCGAGGAGGCGACCGAGCGCGAGGTGAACGCGCTGCGGGACTTCGCCGGCTGGGGCTACCGGGCGCACTCCGGCGCGAGCGGGGTGATCCTGCGGTCCGGCGGCGCTCTCTCGGCGCGGCTGAGCCACGGCAGCGAGTTCGTCGTCACCGTGGACGACGCCCGCACCGCCGCCGCCCTCCTCAACGCGTTGGTCGTCCGCGAGCGCACCGCTCCGGGGGCCTGACGTGCTCTTCCGCCTCGACCCCGGATCGCCGCTCCCGCTCGGTGACCAGATCGCCGGCTGTGTGCGTCAGGCCATCGCCGACGGCGAGGTCCGCGGCGGCGAACGGCTGCCGCCCGCCCGGCAGCTCGCCGAGTCGCTCGACGTCAACGTCCACACCGTGCTGCGCGGCTACCAACGGCTGCGCGAGGAGGGCCTGATCGATCTGCGTCGGGGGCGCGGGGCCGTCGTCACCGACGCCCGGCCCGCCGGTCGTGCCCGACTGCTCCAGCAGATCCGCGAACTCGTCACCCTCTCCCAGAGCCTCGGCCTGAGCGGGGAGGAGGTACTCACCCTGGTGCGGGCGTCCCTGGGGCCGGAGGGCGGTGATCGCGCAGGAGCCGGGTGAAGGCGCGGGTGGCGGCGGAGGTGTACGCGGACTCCCGGCGCAGCAGGGTGACGGTGCGCGGCGGCAGCGGCGGATCCGGGGCGAGGGGGTGGAGCCGGGGGTCGTCGTGGGCGATGGCGTCGGGGAGGACGGTGGCCAGGTCGGTGCGCCGCACGAGCTCGATGAGGGCGCTGACGGAGTTGGCCTCCACGGCGATGCGCGGCCGGACCCGGTGCGCGGCGAGATAGGCGTCCACATGGCCGCGCGTGGCGAAGTCCCCGCTGAGCAGAGCCAGATCGACGGTGGCGAGCTCGTCGACCGGCAGCGGCCCGGCGCGGCCGACGCGGGGATGCCCGGCGCCGACGACGAGGCTGAGGGTCTCGGTGAACAGCGCGGTGGCGGCCACGCCCGACAGATGGGGCCCGCCGAAGGCGATGCCCAGGTCCAACTCGTCCGCCAGCAGGCCGGACTCGATGTGATCCTGCGTCATCTCCCGTATCTCCAGCGAGATTCCCGGATGGCGGGAGTGGAAGTCGGCGGCGAGCGGGCCGAGCAGGTAGGGCGTGAAGGTGGGCGTCATGGCGAGCCGCAGGGTGCCGCGTGACAGGTCGGTGACGTCGAGGACCGCGCGCTCCGCGGCCGCCAGGTCCTGGAGCGCACGGCGGGCGTAGCGGACGTACGCCTCCCCGGCGTCGGTCAGTCGCACGGTGCGGCCGGTGCGATCGAGCAGCTGCGTCCGCACGGCCCGCTCCAACTGCTTCACCTGCTGCGACAGCGTGGGCTGGGAGATGTGCAGGGCCTCGGCGGCACGGGTGAAGCTCGCGTGCTCGGCCACGGCGAGCAGATAGCGGAGATGACGCAGTTCCACGGCCACGGGGCCAAGTATAGATCGGGTCTATAGCAGTCATGACTACTGCGACTTGGACGCTATAGGTGCAGGTGGCGCAGGGTGGAGGGGCCGGCTTCCCGCCGGTCCGACCACCCAGGGAAGTGACCATGAGCATCCAGGACCTGACCGAGGGGGCCCAGCGCTTCCGCCGGCATGTCGTCTCCGCCCGGGCGGGGCGCTACGAGCGGCTCGCCACCACCCATCGGCCCACGGCGCTGTTCATCGGCTGCTCGGACGCCCGTGTCGTCCCGGAGCTGATCACACAGCGCGAACCGGGCGAGCTGTTCGTCATCCGTACGGCCGGGAACCTCGTCCCCCGGTACGCGGGCGCCGACGGGGCGGTGACGGGAGACGGCGGGGTGGCGGCGAGCGTCGAGTACGCCGTCGCCGTCCTCGGCGTCACCGACATCGTGGTCTGCGGGCACTCCGGGTGCGGCGCCATGACCGCCCTGGCCGAGGCGCACGACCTCACCGCGCTGCCCGCCGTCGCCGGCTGGCTGCGCCACGCGGCCGCCGCCCGGCGCGAGGCGGTCACGGTCGCCGCGCTCGTCCGCGAGAACGTCCGCGCCCAGCTCGCCCACCTCGCCACCCACCCGGCCGTGACCGACGCCCTGGCGCGAGGCGCGCTCGCGCTGCACGGCTGGGTCTATGACATCGCCACCGGCGACATCGACCGACTCGACCCGTCCAGCGGCGAGTTCATCCCCCTCGCGGCGGACTGAACCGCGGGCGCGCCGCGCGTCGACACCTCCGATCCCCTTCCGTTCCCACACTCCGAGGAGAGACCACCCATGCCGCACGCAGAGATCGACCCGCAGGCCCGTCGCGACCTGGCCGTCGCCGCCGTCGAGGCCAAGCGACGCAGGGACCTCAGCTGGCAGCAGCTGGCCGACGCCGCCGGCCTGTCGCCCGCCTTCGTCACCGCCGCCGTGCTGGGGCAGCACGCCCTGCCCGCCGACGCCGCCACGGCCGTGGCGGAACTCCTGGGCCTGGACGAGGACGCGGCCCTGCTGTTGCAGACCATCCCCACGCGCGGCACCCTGCCGGGCACGGCACCCACGGACCCGACCGTCTACCGCTTCCACGAGATGCTCCAGGTCTACGGAACGACCCTGAAGGCCCTGATCCACGAGCAGTTCGGGGACGGCATCATCAGCGCCATCAACTTCCGGCTCGACGTACGGAAGGTCGACGACCCGGAGGGCGGCTCACGCGCGATCATCACCCTCGACGGCAAGTACCTGCCGACCAGGCCCTTCTGACCGTCGGGCCGAGCCGTCGCGACGCCCTCTGCTCCCACCCGATCGCGATCGGCCGGGCGTGGGCGCCGTGCCCGCGCCCGGCCGACCACCGGCCCCGGCGGCCGCCGGTGTCACATCGACGCCCTCCGATCCGTCATCCCGATGAAGGCACGACGAGTGACGGCAAGGGGAACGACAGATGGCACCGGTGGACGACGGCGGGTACGGGGACGACACCGCGTTCCTGGCGGAGCGCTTCGAGGCGCACCGCGACCATCTGCGGGCGGTGGCCTACCGCATGCTGGGTTCGCTCAGCGAGGCGGAGGACGCCGTGCAGGAGGCGTGGTTGAAGGTCGGCCGCTCCGACACCGACGCGGTGCGGAACCTGGGGGGCTGGCTGACCACGATCGTGGGCCGGGTGTGCCTGGACATGCTGCGCTCGCGCACCGCGCGGCGCGAGGAGCCGCTGGGGGTCCACCTGCCCGACCCGGTGGTCGGAAGCGTCGACGGCACCGGCCCCGAGCAGGAGGCGCTGCTGGCCGACTCGGTGGGGCTGGCCCTGCTGGTGGTCCTGGAGACGCTGGCCCCCGCCGAGCGGCTCGCGTTCGTGCTGCACGACCTGTTCGGTGTTCCCTTCGACGAGATCGCCGCCATCGTCGGCCGCAACCCCGCCGCCGCCCGCCAGCTCGCCAGTCGGGCCCGCCGCCGGGTCCGCGGCGCCACCCCGGTCCCGGACGCCGACCTCGCGCTCCAGCGCGAGGTCGTGGAGGCGTTCCTCAGGGCCGCGCGGAGCGGCGACTTCGACGCGTTGGTGGAGGTCCTCGACCCGGACGTGGTGGCGCGTTCCGACGGTGGGGCCCAGCGCCCCGGCGTGGTGCTGCACGGCGCGGCCGCCGTGGCCGGCCAGGCGATCACCTTCGCCCGCTTCGCGTCGTCGGCACGGCTCGTCCTCGTCAACGGCGCGGTCGGCGTCGTGGCGACCGCCGAAGGCCGGCCGATGTCCGTCATGGCGTTCACCGTCTCGGGCGGCAGGGTCGCGTCCCTCGACATCCTCACCGACCCCGAGCGCCTCGACCGGCTCGACCTGGCGGTCCTGGACGGCTGACCGCGGCGGGGCACGGCCGGCCGCGGTGGGCCGTCACCGGTCGCCGGGACGCCCGAGGGGTGCGTGGCGGACGGCGACCGGTCGGCACGGCGGTCCGGCGACGCTACGCCTGGCGAGCCTGGGTGAACCGCAGCATGTTCCCGGCGGGGTCGCGGAAGGCGCAGTCGCGGACCCCGTACGGCTGGTCGATCGGCTCCTGGAGCACCTCGCCGCCGGCGGCCCGGATGCGTTCGAAGGTGGCGTCGCAGTCGTCGGTCGCGAAGATCACCCCGCGCAGCATGCCCTTGGCCAGGAGTTCGGTCATGGCCTGGCGGTCGGCGGGGGAGGCATTCGGGTCGGCGGCCGGCGGTTCCAGCACGATGTTCACGTCCGGCTGGGACGGGGCGCCGACGGTCACCCAGCGCATCCCCTCGAAGCCGACGTCGTTGCGGACCTCCAGGCCCAACACATCGCGGTAGAAGGCGAGCGCCTTGTCGTGGTCGTCGACGGCGACGAAGCACTGGGAGAGAGTGATGTTCATGGGATTCACGCTAGGCGTGGGGCGTGGATCCCGCTTCTCCATTCCTGACCGGTCGCGTGATGAGCTTCGCGTAGCAGGCCGGGACGGCGGCCCCCGCGGCGTGGTCCCGGGCCCGGTAGGCGCTCGGAGACTCCCCGACCAGCTCGGTGAAGCGGGAGCTGAACGAGCCCAGCGAGGTACAGCCGACGGCGAAGCAGACCTCCGTCACCGACAGGTCCCCGCGGCGGAGCAGCGCCTTGGCCCGCTCGATCCTGCGGGTCATGAGGTAGCCGTACGGCGTCTCCCCGAAGGCGGCGCGGAAGCTGCGGGAGAAGTGGCCGGGCGACATCAGCGCGGTCCGCGCGAGCGCCGGCACGTCGAGCGGCTGGGCGTAGTCGCGGTCCATCCGGTCGCGCGCCCGCCGCAGCCGCACGAGGTCGTCCACGTTCACCCCCTCAGCATCGCACGCACCCGGCCATTCACCCGGTCGGGGCCCGGTCCGGATCCGTCCCCGTGAGGCGAGCGGCGATGAGCCCGCCGGGGCCGTCGAGACCGCGGCTGTGCAGGAGTTCGGTGCGGTGGACGAGGCGCGGAGCGGCGAGGGGGACGGCGGCGAGACCCGGGGCGCGGTCGACCGCGTCGGCGGGGAGGAGGGCGAGGCCGTGCCCGGCCGCGACCAGGGCGAGCAGACCGTGCGGGTCGGCACCCTCGTACCGCACGCGCGCCCGGAAGCCGTCGGCACCGGTGATGGCGCACAGCTGGTCCGGGGTGGGCATGAGGTCGGGCGCGTCCAGCCACACCGCGTCGGCGAGGTCGGTCAGCCGCAGCCGGGCGCGGCCGGCCAGCGGGTGATCGCGGGGCAGGACGACGGCCAGCGGGCGTTCGCCCACGCCGGCCGCCGCGAGCGGGCTGGTGTCGGGCAGGTGCAGCGGGTCGTTGGGCGCGGCGACGCCGTCGACCAGGGCGAGGTCCACCTCGCCGGTGGCGACCGCGGCCGGAAGCGCCGCGCCGCTCAGCACGCGCACCTGGACGAGCAGCCCGGGAACGGCCCGGCGGGCCCCGGCCAACGCGGTGGCCAGCTCCTCGGCCGCGGCCAGCGGCGTCCGGCCGATGGCGACCCGCGCCGTCGGACGCGTCGTCATCCGCGCGATGTCGGCGCGGGCGGCCTCCGCCCGCAGCAGTAGTGGACCGGCGTGCTCCAGCAGGCGCGCCCCCACGGCGGTGGGCACCACCGGGCGGCGTTCCAGCACCGGCGCCCCGAGGTCGGCTTCGAGGGCGGCGATGTGCTGGGAGACCGCGGACTGGGTGTAGCCGAGGTCGCGGGCGGCCGCGGAGAACGAGCCGAGCCGGGCCACGGTGAGAAAGGTACGGAGGAGGTGCAGATCCACTCGGCAAGTATGGCGGGGCGGCCGCGCCCGGCCATCAGTATCTCTGATCGAAGGGTCAGGAATCATCGTTGGACGTGAACCTGGCGCCCGGCCCACGATGGGCCTCATGTCCGCGACTTCCTCCACCCCCTCCACCCGACCCCCTCCACCCCCTCCACCCCCGCCTCCCACTCCTTCGCCCCTTCCTCCGTCACCTCCGTCCCGTCCGCCGCCGTCGGCGCCCCCGCGCCGCGGCTCGCCCTGGTCGGCGAGCGCTCGCCCGGCGTGCGCGCCCACGTCCGGGCCTCGGCGCTGCTCTCCGCCCTCGCCGAACGGGACCGGCTCGTGGTGGACGCCTACTGGATCCCCACCCCCGACGCCGAGGCGCCGGGCGCGCTGGACGGCTTCGACGCCGTCTGGCTGGTCCCCGGCAGCCCGTACGCCAGCGAGTCGGGGGCGCTGAACGCCGTGCGCACCGCCCGGGAACGGAACATCCCGTTCCTGGGCACCTGCGGCGGGTTCCAGCACGCCCTGCTGGAGTACGCCCGGAACGTCTGCGGGCTGACCGATGTCGCCCACGCCGAGAACCAGCCCTCCGCCGAGGACACCCTGATCGTCCCGCTGGCCTGCTCCCTGATCGGCCATGAGGGGCCGGTGGACATCGCGCCGGGCTCGCTCGCCGAACGCCTCCTGGGCGCCGAGCGCACCCTGGAGCGCTACCACTGCTCCTACGGGGCCGACCCGGCCCGCCTGGACGCGCTGCGGGCGCACGGGCTGCGCGTCACCGGTACGGACGAGGCCGGTGACGCCCGCATCGTCGAACTGCCCGAGCACCCCTTCTTTCTGGCCACTCTCTTCCAGCCCGAGCTCGCCGGCGACGGCACCCGCCCCCACCCCCTGATCCGCGCCTTCGCCGCCGCGGCGGCCGACCACGCCGCGGCGGTGACGGAGTGAAGGGGGCGCGGCGGCGGCTGCGGTCGGCGCTGGTGGGAGTGGTGGAGCGCTATGTACGCGCCTGCACCGTCCCGGACGCGGAGTGGACGAGCCCGCTGGCCCCGCCCGGCGGTCCGGCCGGCGGTCCGGCCGCCCGACGGGCCGTCACCCCGGCCGGCGGCGCGGTGGGCGACCTGGGGAGCGACGACCCGTATGCGGCGCGACGAGAGGCCCGCGTGGCGGTCGGCACGTAGGATTCCGAAGACATGGGGCCCTTGAGCGACCTGGACCGGCACCTCTTCGCGCGCGTCGCCGCCGGACGGTTCCGCGGCGCGCATCCGCTGCTGCCCCGGCTCAGTCGGGCGGCCGACCACGGCCGGCTCTGGATGGGCACGGCCGCGGTGCTCGCCGCCGTCGGGGGGCGCACCGCGCGGCGCGCCGCGCTGCGCGGCGTCGGCTCTCTGGCGGCCGCCTCACTGGCCAGCAACGCGATCGTCAAGTGGACGGTGGAGCGGCGCCGTCCGGTCATCGACGCGGTGCCGGTGGTGCGCCGGCTCGCCAGGCAGCCGTGGACGAGCTCGTTCCCGTCCGGGCACTCGGCCTCCGCCGCGGCCTTCGCCACCGGCGTGGCCCTCGAATCGCTCCGGTACGGCGCGCTCGTCGCCCCGGTCGCCGCCGCG